>JAFGLS010000207.1 GCA_016927935.1 Syntrophaceae bacterium | reverse complement strand
GAGATCCAAGCTGTCTCTCCGCTTCCGAAAAACAATAAAGACTTGAGGTGCATTCTTCACTTGAAGAACTTTTTCATAGATGACAAAGAAAGACAACTTATTTACGTTTAAACGATACCGCATCACTATCGGCATCCTGCCACGCGGCAAAGGTTTCACGAAATTCTTTTATTTTGTCATAACTCAATTTTGCCGTATGTATGCAGGACACATCCGCCTTTGCAAACAAAATATTACCCGTAGGATCAATAATACACGAATCACCGTTATAGGCATGGCCTTTGCCGTCTTTTCCCACACGGTTTACACCTATAACATAGCACTGATTTTCCACAGCCCTTGCCGGGAGCAAAAGCTTCCAGTGATGCGCGCGCCTGGCAGGCCAGTTGGCAATGTAAATACCCACATCATACTTGTTCGCGATATTCCGACACCAGATGGGAAAACGTAAATCATAGCATATGAAGGTACGCAGCTTCCATCCCTTCACTTCAACAGTGAGACGACTGTTCCCCGGTGAGAACACCTTGTGCTCGCCGGCCATTCGGAAGAGGTGTTTCTTATCATACGTCAGGATTTTGCCGTCCGGTTTTGCCCAGACAAGCCGGTTAAAATATTTTTTGCCTTCCTTAATAATAACGCTTCCCAGGATATGAGCATGCTTTTGCCTTGCTTTGTCAATGAGCCATGAAACAGCAAAGCCGGTCATTGACTCCGCCATCTCTCCAACATTCATGGTGAAACCTGTCGTAAACACCTCCGGCAGAATAATGACATCCGTTTTCTTGGAAATACCGTCAATTTTGCGGTCCAACAGGGCGAGATTGGCTGGTATATCTTCCCAAAATAGTTTTGTCTGAATTAGTGTGACTGTTAAATCTTGCATAATTTCTCCGTAGCTTTAGCTAAAGTTTCGTCCTTCTTGGCAAAACAAAAACGCAGTACCTTATGGTCATCTCCGCCGATATAAAAAACCGACGGAGGAATGGCCGCCACTTTATATTCTGTTGTAAGCCGCTTGGCAAAATCAATATCCTTCTCATCCGTAATCGCTTCATAAGAAAGCATCTGAAAATAAGTTCCCTTGCAGGGCAGCGGTCTGAAGCGGGAATCTTTAATCAATGAGAGAAACATGTCCCTTTTTCCCTGATAAAAAACCGGAAGCGTAAGATACTTTTCTTTTTTCTCCATGAACTCAGCATAGGCCAGCTGGGTTGGTGTATGGGAAGCAAAAGTCACGAACTGGTGCACCTTCTGAAATTCCACAGAGAGTTGTTTGGGAGCCAGACAATAGCCCAGTTTCCAACCCGTGGTATGGTATGTCTTGCCGAAAGAGCTGACTACAAAACTCCGCGCCGCAAGCTCCGGATACCTAGCCATGCTTTCATGACGCTGCCCGTCAAATATAATATGCTCATACACTTCATCGGAGATAATCAGGACATCAGTGTCCGCAACGATATCCTTGAGAGCCTTCATGTCTCCACTGCCAAGTATGGCACCGGTTGGATTATGGGGTGAATTCAAAATCAGAAGTCTTGTCTTTTTGGTGATTGCATCCTTCACCTGGTTCCAATCAACATGATAGTCCGGATACTTCAATTGCACATACACCGGCACTCCTCCGGCTAGCAGAACATCAGGCGCATAGGCGTCATACGCCGGTTCGAAAAGTATCACCTCATCGCCTCTATTCACCACACACGAGATGGCAGAAAAAATCGCCTCCGTCGCACCGGAGGTTACGATGATTTCCGTATCCGGATCATAGGATGCGCCGTAAAGTTCCTTCGTCTTTTCAGCAATGCGCTGCCGTAAAGACGGAACTCCCTGCATGGAAGCATATTGGTTATGTCCCAATGCCATGTATTTGGTGACCAATTCGCGCAGCTCTAGAGATACATCAAAATCAGGGAAACCCTGAGAGAGGTTAATGGCTCCTGCGTCGTTGGCCAGTTTGGACATCACGGTAAAAATCGTAACTCCAACATTCGGCAGTTTGGAAGAAATCTTCATAGTTTATCACTCAGGATTAACGGTTGAGGGAATATATAAAGAAGCGTTATCCATGTCAAGATAATGACACCCGCTAAGAACAAGTAAAACAAAGTTCGATGCGTTGGTGGAACTAATGAGACTTGCTGAGAACTAGCTCCGCGAGGTTGAAACAGTAGTCAAATTATCCCTTTTACACAGCACACAGGGATATCCCTGAAACGAAGCGGTACGGAGTGAAAAAACTTGACTACTTAAAACTTAATTACTTAAATTTATTTTTTCATCACCATACGCTATTCACTATTTACCCTTCAGTCTAATTCTACCCTTAAAACTTTAGCGAGCCACGCTAAAATAGAGCGCTGTCCAAAATTTCCGGCAGTTTCCATCAGCGAAGAATGGAACAAGAATAGGTTCATGATCTCCCCAAAAAAATTCAAACCCATTGTCGGGATAGAATCTAAATGAATGGATACCTGCTTGTTATCTGCGCAAATATCTTACCGCTTTTTTCTTTCAACATAGTAAAACCTGTTTGAATCAATAAACCAATATATAAAACACTTCCGGTATCCGGGCCAAGAAACAAAGATTCAAGATCACTCAGGTGAGTTAAATTACTCGAAACTATATTTGTCTCTATATTATAAGGAGGATGAGTTCTATCTATTATGTCGGTATTAATTTCCAGTCCATACTCAGACAAAAATGATATTTTTTTAGCATAATTTTCACATCTCATATTAATCATTGATTCTTTCAAGCGATATGCAATCTGCGGTAATGACATCTTGTCGATTTCTTCTTTTGTAAATTCGGTAAAACTATTAAAATTTGCACTGCCCAGATACAATGAGTCAATATCAGGATGTATATCTCTGAGGCTAATAGGGATTCTTAATACAATTTTATCGGTATTAGGCAGAATATGGTTATGATATTTCTTTAATAAAAATGCGGTCATAATTTGATGATCGGAAATCATGTATTTTGCATTCTCCGATTTTGCTTCATTTTTAATTTTATTAAGAAATTCATCCGAAAAGTGTTCCTTTATCGTGTATGTTTTCATACTACTCATATTTTTAACGTAATTTTGAAATGCTATGCTCATCTCGGATAATCGAGGAATAAAGACCTTGTCAATTTTATCAAATCTCACAGGCTTGCCTTTGAATAATCTTTGAGTTGATGGAAATGAAAAATCTTTACCTTCTATAATGCAATTACACGCATATAATAAAAGCATTAATGAAATACCATCACCAACCGCATGCGAACAACTAATTCCAATCAATAGGCCATCCTTTATTTGTACTCCTGTAGCAGCAAACAAAGGTTCACCGGGTAATGTTTTAACATGCACAATCATTTTTAATATATCATCAAGATTGATGCTATTAAGATTCTCATTAATAAGCGGCAAAATTTTAATTACAACTCCGTCTGTGCAATACTGCAATGCGAATTTTTTGTCATCGATCTTTATTAAACGGCTGGAAAAAATATTATAATGCTCAATTGTTTTTAAAATGCCCTCTCTAAGTTTTTCTAAAGAATTTTCTTTTTTATAAAATAATAGAATTTCCAAAGGGTTTGTGCCTGGGAAATAGTTATTTTCAAAATTTGATAATGGCAGTATATTTTTGCCTAAGTTTTTTTTCAGATATGCGTTTTTCACCTTATTATCGACTTTATCAGTTTTCATCATAATATTTCCGTGAGAACGTGTTATTAAGATTAAAAGATATATTTTTACATTTCATAATTTCCAATTCTATTATTAATTATTAAATTTTGACCTGCCACAATTATCTATCACATACTAAATTATTTTTTTGTTGTTTGTCGTCACCGACCAAGGATTGCTTTAATGTTTAGCTGTACGGTATCCTTTGCAATCGTAAAGATAAAAATCATTATCTCTGCTCACTTCATATGTTCCATCTTCCAATTTACGTGTTTTTATGATGGGAACGATAGATCGCCAGTAGGCTATAGATTTCCCGGGAACATTTTCCGTTGAGACAATATAATCCAGTTCCTCAGCGTTACGGCACACAGTAGTATAGTTTGACTTAAACTTCTTTTTATTGAGCCCCCATCCCAGTTTATAGCCTATTTTTTCCGATGTCAGGGGATTTTCATCCATAAAGGGGAGAATTGTATTGATCCTCTTTGCATATTCAAGCGCTGTTTTCTGATAGAATACAATCCCCGAGCCCTGCTGTGCAGAAACGTAAGACGGTCTTCTTGCACCGAACCAAGATACCTCGGGTGAATTATCCCAGAGTATGGTAGCATCTTTGGGTAATATGTTTCTGAAAAAAGCCGTATCATCTTCATTGCTCTCAAGCATTTTAGACCCTGGAGACTGACGATCCCATACCGCAAGTGAAAACACCAAAACGGCAAAAGATAAAAAAACAATTTTAAAAGCAGGCTTTTTATCCCAATAATGTTCGAAAAAAAAGATAACCAGGAATAATATCGAAGGAGTAAAGAGATCCAAAGGGATGGATTCCAGCGTTGGTGCCAATAATTTAATATTAAAATCATTTTTTATGAATATACTGATTGGGCCTGTGATGGACGAAATAATAATACATATGATTATAATTATAACTATTATCAGAAAGACAGTGGGGCGAGGCACATTAACCGGAGGCAGATCGTTTCTTGACACCCGCACACAAAGATATAAAAAGATAAGTGTGATTCCAAAACTGATTACACCCAGGTGAGTGCTGTAACAAGTCAGTAAAAAAAAGCAGCAGAGCAATAATTTGTTGTTTTTTAATTTCAGAAAATTAATGATAATCACAGTTGCGCCAAGGGCAGAGATAAATTGGAGAAACCAGAGAGCCCGCCAGGCCTGTATCTGCATTATCAATTCAATCTTTAAAATCTCACCTCCAATGATATTGACTAAAATTCCGCAATAGGCCCCCATAATAGAAGCCAAAAAGAGTCGACGCATGGAACCTTTGGAAAAAAGACAGGCAGCGGCCGTTATGGAGGTGGTGTAAAAAAGCTCAGCCAGGGAACTCAACGGCCATTGGGAAAACAACATGAAGCTGGATCTCACTTTAATAATTTGATGCCATTCAGGCGGTATGATGCGAAATAACCCCGCCAAAGGTTCTATCTTAAAAAATCCCAGTAGTAAAGCGGCGGCAGCAAGGAGAGGCGCTGAAAATAAAATACGTGGATAAGTTAAGACAAGATAAACATAGAAAATAAGGCAAGCGCACATGGTTATCAAGGGATGCATAAGAAAAGATAAAAAAATAAAGCTGGCAGAAAAAATATATCTATTTTTAAGAATGCAGATTGCTCCAAGAATGCAAAAGGCCTCTGAAAATATCCTCGGATTAACAAATGGCTCAGCATATCGAAGGCAATAGAAACCCCCATAAAAAGCACTCATAAAAAAAACTATAGCCAGGGATATGTACAGTTCTTTACCTTTAAGAAATATACGAAACAGTGTCACAGCTGCAAAAATCCATAGCAACTGACCAACAACAGTCAGTAGAAGGGCGCTCTTATATATTCCAAAGGAGTTAATCAATCCGGCATAGATTTGAGGGAAAAGGGTAAAATTATACTGTGATCCGAATTTAATGAATAGGTCGCTGGCAAAGACATCAGGATATAAATCCTTCAAGGCCATGAAAGTATAGATAACACCATCATGCCAGATTCCGTAATAGGGATGCTTGAGCAGCCACAATGAGGCAAGGATGGAAAAAATTACAAAATTTTGTCTAAGATTTAAAGACCTTTCCATTTAGCAAACATTCTCTTATAATAATTCTATACATAGCAAGAAGAATTTTTGTAACTAAAAATAGTTTGGAAGTATGCCAATCGAGTAGTCATTAGTTTGCTTTTGACGGCAGCATAACGCAAACTGACAAATTATCATCAGCCCTTTTCTGTTTCATTTTTCAGGTAGGATTATATGTCAGTTGGAATTGGTTTATTATCTTAGCTGACAAGCACATTTTTATACATAAAAAATCAACAGGCAGGAGATAGAAGATTTGCTCTCTTCATTCCCTGCCTGTTTATTCATCATTATGTAGCTCATCATTACGTCGCGACAGAGCCCCCACAACCTGCATTAATCATAACTGCCTCCTTTTTTATTGCTAATTATTCAGTTATTACTTAATAGCTAGCTCCTTTTAATGAAAACTTTTATTTTTGTCAAGACAGAAATTTAATTACCATTCTAAGCAAGATTTAATGAGACCCGACAAAAATGATACCCTTCCCTTACCTACCACGAGTAGTGGACGGTGTAGGTGACGGTCTTTTCTTCGTCCGGTTTGACCGGTACGCGGAACTCTATCGTTTGCGCGTCGTTCTTGTGGAATTCATTTGAGCGTTTGGCAATGCTCCAGTTGTTCCAACGGTAGAGGTGCTCGACGACACGGATTTCCACCCGTTCCTTCTTTCGGTTACGCAACTTGATTTCAAAGGTTTCATCCATCCACTTATCGCCGCTGTCCACACGGAAGTTTGTCTGCTTGCGCTCGCCCACCAGGTCGAAGGCATTCCCTGTCTTCACGCGAATCATTTCATTACGCGGTGTGTGGTCAATTACGTTTTCACCGGTAAATTCCAACTGTCCGTCGTCATTGCTGCGATAAAACCTAAGTTTACCCTTGGGCAGCGGCATGCCGAGGTTGTTTTTCTCCGAGTTCACAAACTCGCGCATGACCCAGACTTTCTTGTTGCACTCGGTTCCGTAACCACGGTCGTTGTTTAATCCCCCGTAAAATCTATAATTCGACAGAGCGCCGTCATAAACGTAAATTACCGGCGCCGTCACGCTCGCCGCTCTGACAAATTCTACCTGTTTAGTCTCGCGGTCACGAAGCGTCGTTGGCCGCGCCAGCGTGTAAATATGAAATTCGTCAAAGGCTTTTTCCGAGACGGCCTGAGCGCTTTCCGCCATGTTGTATACAGCTTTTGCCCTCGACCTTCCGGCGCCGTACGCCTCCGGCTGAAGTTTCTGAACATCGCCAGCCATCAACTTGATTTTAGCGTTTTCAAAAGTCTTACCGCTTTGGTTGTCCATCGTCACCCACCCGATAAGGTCCACCATGTTGCCTTTTTCCGGTGCAACAAGGTTATAGTCCGCCTCCCACGAGAATCCGCCCGTAACATAACCTACCTCAGCATCGAACCGGCCCGGTGTGTCGGTCTGGATAAGCCACGAGAGAGTCGGCTTGAGGATAGTATCATCGCCAAGACTTGGAAACAGCGGCTTTCCCGGGAGGTTGAATTGCAGTTTGCCGTCCACTTCGATGATGGGCTGGGCCGAAGCCTGCGCATAGGCCATCTGCGACTGGTAATAGTCCTGTCCGTAGCGACGTATAGCCGAATAATGCGGCACGTAACCGCTGCGGATAATTTTGCCGGAAATAATTTCGCGCACCTGCGTGTTGTCCTTCGTGCGGATATTTTCGAACTCAATCGTCTTCCCCTCGAAAAGCGACAAAAGCAACTCCTGCGTCACGGGATCGTTGCGGTAGTTTTGCTCGAGGATCCGGAATGACCGTTTTCCGGTGGGATCACGCAGGATAACCGAATCCGGCTCGACGTGCGCTGTGGCGTCCGCGTAACTGATCTGATTAACGCCCCGCTGAAGTTCAAGCGCGACGGTTGCACGGACTACGGCAAAATTCTGATTGTAAAGGGTAAGAGACGGGTCGGCGGCCATAACTGCCGACGCCAACGCACCAACTCCAATAAGAACAAATATTAGTTTTTTCATAATTTTTTTCCTCTTGAATTGATTCAACCGTAATAATATTTTTCTCTACGGTATAAATTATTCTGTACTTCTGACTCAAACGCGATGAGCGCTGTCCCTAATTTCCTCCTCATGGAAGCTGATAGTTTTTTTCCCGAAATAATTTCAGACAAGCATCGGCTACAACTTCGTCATAAAGAATCCTTTTATTTTTTTCGACTTCTTCAAGAGCCATTTTAATACCTAATGCCGGACGATAAGGACGATGAGAAGCCATCGCCTCCACAACATCTGCCACGGCCAGAATGCGTGACTCCAGAAGAATCTCATCCTCTTTCAAATTCAGTGGATAGCCGGTCCCATTTATTCTTTCATGATGCTGATAGACAATCTGTGCCAACGGCCAGGGAGATTCCACATTCTTCAACATTTCGTATCCGCTATGGGCGTGTTGTTTAATCATGGAAAATTCAACATCCGTTAATTTGGCTGCCTTGTTCAATATCTCCGCAGGTACGGATAATTTCCCAATGTCATGGATTCTACCGGCCATGCGGATACCTTCAACTTTATCTCCAGGCAATCCTAATTCCACGGCGATAGCGCCGGCCAAATGCGCCGCCCGGAATTGGTGATCAGCCGTATAGGGATCTCTAGTCTCCAGAGCGGCCACCAAAACCTGAATAGTTGTCCCCACAGCATTCTTGAGACTTTCGAGGATTTGTTGAAGTTCCATTTCTGCCTGCTTACGTTCAGTGCTGTCGCGGAGAATTCCTCTAAAACCAATTATCTTATCTGATGAATCTTTTCGTAACGATACAGACGCTTCAATATATCTTTTCATTCCGTCCTTTCTCATAATCGGCCAATCGAATCCTTCATTGGGCACTCCTGTTTTATAAATTTTGTTGAATGCCTGGAAAACTTTATCCGAAGTTCTCTCATCCGAAAACTTCTTGTAATTCACCCCGGACAATTCCTCTTTGGAGTACCCCGTTATTCGGCATAAAGAATTGTTGAAGAATGTAAAGTTGCCCGTAAGATCAACCTCAAAATAGCCGTCCCGAATGTTTTCAAGAATGCTTCTGTATTTTTCTTCGCTTTCCCTTAAAACGACATTCATCCTGCCGATATTTTCTCCCTCAATTTCCAACCGTTTATTCAAGAAAAAATCACGCCGTGCATAGAATTCAATGGCGTAGCAGGCTATCATTCCCATAAAATTAGCGCTAAAAAAGAAAAAGAAATTGCTGATAAGAACACTGTGGGGTGTAGGATTTATCCAGACAGCGGTGATTCCGTACAATATGACCATCACCCATCCAGCCAGGCAAGCCCAGATAAAAAAGAGGCGTATGAGTGTGTAGCCCCAGATGAAGACAAGCATAAGGCCGGCGTAATAGGAATAACTTACCGGCGCCGGAGCAATAGCAATCATGCAGATAATACCCGTGCCGGCAATAAAATAGGCAAACGCGAGAACACGCTGCATATATTTTTCAAAAATACGGGAAAAAGACAACAGCAATACACTGACAAGCCCCGGACCGACAACGATAAAACGAATGAACCACATGACAAACATTTTTTGCGGCATAACCAGCATATCCAGAATTCCGAAAGCGGCGTACAGAATAGCTCCCAGGAGCAGCAACACACGGACGTGGTTAAGTGAGGAGAGATAATAATCTCTTAAAAAAGGCTCTTCGAACCCCGACGATTCGCCGGAAAATTTCAGCGTAAATGGATTAAGTTTCATGTTCATGATTTGATTAACCGAGTAGTTCTCCAACTGTCAGGATATCTGTAACACATGTTTCGTCATAATTCTAGTGAGAGTTAGTGAGTCCCAAGTTTCAGAAGCGTAGCGCACTGAAATTTGTTGGACGAACTATCCCCGAAGCGAAGCGGAGCGGGATGAGTACCTTTAAAAAAATCTACTAGCGCTGTGACGTTCGAAGCGTAGGTGGAACTATCCAATCCTCGATATATCGGGATTGGGAACTAATGAAACTCAAGTTTCAGAAACGTAGTCTACTGAAACTTGTAAGTTGAATTAGCCCGCCATAGGCGAAGAATATCGAAGATATCCGTGGTATCCCAGACACAAAGTGCCGTGGGACACCCTTCAGTCTAAATCCCTAGTTTTTCAACCTTGAACTTTGAACGTAGAACTTAGAACTTTTTTATTTCCCTTGCATTGTTTAAAAAAATTAGTAATATTCATTACGTATCACGCATCATATGTGCCTTAATTGATAAGGAGTAAGACATGTCTGAACAACCATACTCGATAACACGGAAAACCGTGGGCCTGCTTCTGCTGGTGACGTTTTATACAGTCGGATACCTGGGCATCAACCGGATTAACGACTATCGGAATCAT
>JAFGLS010000206.1 GCA_016927935.1 Syntrophaceae bacterium | reverse complement strand
GTCCCTAATTTCTGTACAATGTTACCTTATAGAAGCAGCCCTTAAGCTTCTTTATTGAATAAGAATAAACCTTTCTGGTCATTTTAATGTAGGCACCCCGTTTTACATATTATATCCCGAAAAACAAAAACCCCCAAGCCAAAAAGCTCGGGGGTTTCTGAAAAGCGCACCTCTTATTACGCCAATTTCTTTATCAATGATATCGTGTATATGGCCGAAATGCCGACCAGCGCGTATACGGCCCTTGACAGAACCGACATCGTCCCGAAAATGGCCGCCACAAGATCAAAATTAAAAAATCCTACCAATCCCCAATTCAGCCCTCCCACTATTACAAGCACCACTGCCACTATATTCAACACCTTCATGCCGCACCTCCTTCTTTAAGAAGAATATACCTGGTAAAACCTCAAAAAGCAAGCCGCAAACGTTTTTTTCCATCAACCGGTATACTGGGGCCAGCCTATTTGGGGACAGCCTATATCCTAGGGTGTCCCTTTTTGGGATGGCCCCAAACTTCCTGAAGCTCCTTTAGACTCCCTGCTTTCCTGGTTTAAGCCTCAAAAATTCTATGCGCACCGGGACAACTTTAAGCTTAGATTGCGGGACAGCTTAAAGGTTAGGAATTGCAGACGGTACAAGACTATTCGAGCTATTTATGTTTTAAATAAGTGTCAAAAGCCTCTGTTCTTGCATTCAACATCCAGCACTCTCCACTTTTTCCCTTTACTGAAATGAGCCGCAGTAGCTGGAGTTATGTTTTGTATGAGCACCTGATGCATACCCAATCTCTTTATTCTTTTTCCTAAAATTGCATTTTCCTTATTTTCTTCTGCCACCATTCCAGCGTAAATTATCGATAATAGTACATCAACTTCTAGTTCGTCACTGCCGTACTTTCGCGAAATATCGGTTATAAGAGCTAGCACCGCGTTGTCAATTTTTTTAGTAGTTCTGTTATAAACCTCAACAAAATCCTCATATATTTTCTTAGCGGAGTGCGATGATGAAAGCTGATGAAGGCGTGTAAAATATTCTACGTCCTTTGGAGCGTACCGCATGGCGCCAGCCTTGGTTAGATATACACACCAATCATCAAAAATTCCCCAATCATATTCGAGCGTGCTCCCGTCCGAAAACTTTTTGATAAGCTTGCCCATTGCTTAATTTTTATACCGTCCTATTTAGGAAAGGGATGCTCTGATAAAATAAGGACAGCTACCATTTATTTTACTTCAAAACGGTTGCTGCCCCTCCATAATTTTTTTATTTATCTATTCCTTGCGAGAGTCGCTGTGGCTAATACCCTAAATAGATCTTCGCCTGAGCGCAAGCCATCCAAAACCCTCTTGAACATATAGGCATCAGGTCTGTTTGTCTTCTCTTGTAACATCAAAAGTTTTGCCAGCAGGATGAGGAATCTTACGCTGTACTCACCCTTGCGACTTAAGCTTTCGAATTGCGCTATTTCTTTCTTGTTAAGGTTAAGCAGCCCTTCTAAATCTAGGGACTGCCTCTCTTTTTCACTCTTGATGGGGATGGTTTTGTTCCAAATATCGATGAAAAAATCCAGAAACTGTTTTGTGAGCTCATTATAAGACTGCATCTTCATAAGTATATCGACCGTCCAATGAATATGCTTCGGTGTTCTTATAGAAGACCACTTCCCCGTTTGCCGCATCTGTCTGTACTTAATCAAAATATCAAACGGGCTTAAGGAGCCTTTGTAAATCGCTATTATGGTACTGTCGTTTACCTGAAAGACTCTTATCGGTACATGCTCAACGCCTTCTTTTCTAAAAATCATGCTCGGCAAAGCCTTTTCCATATACCCCTCTATACAGCGACCAATCTTTCAATATCTTTCTCTACAGTCTTTATCTCTTCTTTTACAGTATGTTTTGTTCTCTGCTCAAAATTTAGGCGTTTTGTCGAGAGATTTAGATATTCTTTATTGTTATCTATCCCAATAAAATACCGACCGAGTCGGTATGCGGCAACGCCGGTAGTAGATGAGCCGGTGAAGGGATCCAGCACTATATCATGCTCCTTAGTTGAAGCTAATATTATGCGTTCCAGCAGCGCGACAGGCTTTTGGGTTGGATGTTTACCATATATCTTTTCTTCAGGTTTAGGTGCGGTGATGGACCACAAAGATTGCATTTGTTTATTATTGTTCATCTTGCGCATCAATGGATAATTAAAGTAGTGTCTGCTTTCCTTATTTTTGGCGGCCCAAATAATCGTTTCGGTTCCATGTGTAAAGTAACGGCACGATAGATTCGGAGGCGGGTTTATCTTATACCATGCTATATCATTGAGAATTTTGAATCCGAGCTGCTGCGTTGCGAATCCTATGGAATAAATAACATGGGATGTGCCGCTTACCCAAATAGTGCCGTCTTTTGTTAGGATATTCTGACAGCGCCTAAGCCATTCCAAGTTGAATTTATGGGTTTCTTCTATGCCTTTGGACTTGTCCCAATCCCCTTTATTTACAGAAACGCGCCGGCCAGCATGACATGACATCCCACCGTTAGATAGGAAATACGGCGGATCCGCAAAAATCATATCTATTGAATTGGCGGGAATGGAATCCATCACGTTCAGGCAGCTGGCATGAAATAGCGTACTATTGCCATCTTTGTTTGTATAAAGTGGATTTAAGCCTATGGAAGAGATGACTTTTTTATACTGGGTAGGCATTTCTATTTCCCCTGTTAAATGAAATCCTGCTACGTTTTCAGCCATATTTTACCACCTTTCTTTAATTGAGTCTATTTATAAGAGGTCTTGCGCGCGCATTTCATGCCTCTATATATAAAGACGGAAAAAGTGGCAAAATTGTTGCAAAATATTTTAAAATTTTTTGGATAGTGAGGAGTATCCGGGAAGGTCCTTTTGGTATCGGCCTGTGCTTCCGGGGGTGCTTTTTAGATGGGCCTGATATATTCTAAGACGCCGTTTCGATGGTTATGCTTTTGGTATCTTCAGGCAATTCCCGGCTTTCCGTCTCGTTGACTGTGTATTTCCATTCGTCATAATCGAACGCCACCGCAAAGCAGTTGCACACCACCTTCCCGTTTATCTTCACTACGAATCCACCGTCTGCCATATGCGCCTCCTTACAATTTGATCAGGGACAGGTCTGGGGTTGCCGCCAGAACCGTCCCGAAACTAACATTTGACATATTAACTTTCCTTTAGAGTTTCTGTTTTGGAGTAGGTATCGGAATATTGTTTTTCTTAAGAACTTGCTGAAGTTCGGAAATGTAGGATTTTAAATATGCTATTAGCGGGAAACGGGAATACATATCTATCCGGCTTGTATTATTCGCCTTATCATAAAGAATTATCGGATATTCGTAATAGGTATCACGGCCTTGTGGCTCTTCAAGATGTAGTTTATTTCCGCGCGCATCATAAACCGTTGTGGGAATAGTAAGTTGTTTACGTTCAGCATATCGTGCGTTCAAAAATGCTCCGAACCAAATCAAAATAGCAGGTATTATCAGATATTTAAATAAAGGGCGAAGCACATTCATTCTTACACCTCGCTACTTTTCTGCAGATACTTATTCTTAAAAAAATAAGTTATTCGGTGCCATCCTATTTGGGGACAGCCTGCATTCTAGGGTGCCCCTTTCCAGGATGGCCCCAAACTTCTACTTTTGGTGCCAGCCCGCGCTTCTAGGGTGTCCCCTATCTTCATTTACAATCATATAAGTTGCTGCTAATTTTTCTGTATTCTTCTTCTGTTATCTGTCTGCCGTAAATCTTCGATCATTCCGCCATGCCTTTTTATTTTGATTGCTGTTCATTTTTCACGAGACGTAGTTTTTTGCTTTTCTGCATATTTTGAAAGAATTTTGTAAATAATTTTATTTCTCGCCACTCTTTTATCTTTATTTGTTGTGGACCTTTTAACGGCATTGGCATATTTTAATACATCGTTGGAAAAACTCTGTGGCTTGCCACCTTTTTTATTCGCTTCCGCAACCTTTTCACCAAATTCTAATAATTCTTTTTTTACCCTCGGATACTTGCTTTGTGCAATATAAGAATGCTCATACATTTTAGATAATGCGATAAAAAGTGTGTAAAAATCAGACTTGCTTCGCCACCGAGTATCTTTTATGTCCGCAAACATATCTTTTAGCACAGTCAAAATTTTTTGGAAGTAACTATACCATTTCATTTTATCCGGAAAATCCTCTTCATATGTCTCATAATATTTATCCATTTCTTTTGTCCGGTCTTGAATTCCATTTATCATAGAGATAAACAGCTCGCTTATAAACTGAACATCATTCATTCTTCTAATTTCCGTTGGGCCGACTATTTTATTTTCTGCCCAAAATTCATCTTCAGAAATTTCTTCCATTAATTTAATAAAATCACCTTGATAAGTAGCATGCCTTAATTCTTGCGGATTCAGAGGTATTACATAGCGATTCATTCTTTTAAAGAATGTTTTAACATCCTCTTCTTTGGCGTCGGTAATTTCTCTTATATATAAAGTGTAGCTCCAGAAAGTCTTCTTTATAGAGTCTGGTAAATCTTCAAAATTAAAGTCTGCATAATCAGGTGTAAACTTCTCAGATAAAGCAAATTCTCCTGCAATGAAATCCAAAATAGTTCGTAGTCGTTGTTGTCCATCCACTACGTTGTATATACTATTGCCTTTTGCATCTGTTTCTCGATGTATGTATATTTCTGGAATATGGTAACCACATAAAATAGTATCGATTAGATATGCTCGTTGTTTATAGGCCCAAACTGGCTTACGTTGATACGGAGGTTTTAAAATCAATGTTCTTTCATTGTTGCGGTCTCTAAACCAGCTAATGGGATGCGTTGTTGGTGTAACTTGCATTCTATCCTCCTTGCGTTCTGTTAAGCTTTATTAATTGAATGGTGTAATACTTTTCTAAAAACCACCAATTTTTAAATAAGCGTCCTCTTATTTTTCTATTTTCATATTTATCTTCACTCGATAGTACATTAAATAATTTCCACCACATTTTGTAAAAATCGGTTTTAGGGGGTAATCTATCTGGACTTATGAACCCACGATGTATAGTTTCATAACTATCATTTAGGTACTTTCTTTCTTTTTCTGAAAGCTTATAATATTGATAATCCAACTTGAGTAATTCATGCCATGCTCTATCAAACAACTCTGATGATACTATGGTTAAATCGATGTCAGATGTTTGGCTATATACTTTACCAAACCTTTCCTCACTTAAACTGACGCCTAATTTTGCGCTTCCGACGATTTCGATATTTTTGATATGAACATCAAAATAGCTTGATAACGACTCTTTTAGCTCCAATATTAAATCCATATCGCCCTTAAAACAAATAGCGGCATCCTTAAGAATGTGTTTTCTTACAATTTTTTCAGGAGAACTTTTTTTAAGCTCGTTTCTTAATTCGCCTAGTTCCATAGTATTATATTTTGGGAATATTGTGACTTTTAATAGCTTACAACTACTGAGTATATACTACTCCTGAATAACCGACTTGGGTATTTTGGAGACGGTTCTCGGAACAATCTTAGCGTGTTCCCACCAAAAAAATCGCCGGCGAAAGACCTTGCCGGCTTATAATCAACCCATGCTTAATTGCTGCTGTGCTGCCTTCATATGATATGATTATATCTCTATTATATCGTATGGGCAAGCAAATATGAGGACGGTCCTTTTGGTGCCAGCCTGCGCTTCTGGGGTGTCCCCTTGGGGAACGTCCCTCTTCCCACTTTCTAACGTGTTCTCGTAAGAAATTAGTATTGTGTCCCCGGATTTCCATTCCCGGCTGGTGGGTTTTTAGGATATCCCTTCTCGGTTGGCTCTGAACTATTCGATCTTAATGGATATTTCATGCAATGGCAGTGCGCGCATATTGTTTCATGCACACTGCATTTTCAATTTGATTTTTAAATAAATTGATCATTTCTATGACTGCATCATGTAACATAAAATATTCTTTAATATCGACAATTAAATAGCTACCATGTGCAATATGATTTCTTCTATCTAACAGTTTCTTATCAATTATTACACCCTTTGTCTCATATGGTTTATAATCCAGCCCCAAGATGTACATTATTTCTCTCAAAACCGTTGAGGATAGATTGGATTGGGTATCAATAATAAATCTATACGGCACTCTTGCTTGTGCATCCAGCTCGGTCATAAAAAACTTTGTGACTTCATCGAGAATGGGCGATTTTAATGAATCACTTCCCTTCTTTAATTTTTCTCTAATTAAAATCGATAAAAAATTATTCCTTAGTTCCCTATGTTTAAGTCCTTGCATTGATACAAACTCTAAATAAGACTCGGCCGCGTGCCTTATAAACCCTTCCCAGTGTGCATATAATATAGCTATTCCACACCTGCTAAGCACTTTTTCTTTATCATATACGTCTTTCTTGCTCTCTAGAAGCGCTCTGAGATTAGCTAATTCTTTCTTTCGCCATGCCTGCTCTTCGCATAGCTTGTCGGTAAGTTGTTCTTCTGTTGTTATTCTCATGATTCAAATAACCCTCTGCCAAACGGAATAAGGCTTGGAATTCGTCGTGCGGCTGAAGTACCAGATCTTGAAGAACTAATAAATGTAGAATCTTCCCAAAGGTCTTTTATTTTTGTTAATATATCTACATCGTATTCTGTTTCTTTAAATATATTAAAACCCACCCCCATAGCTACGACTTCAAAGGCTGAAACGGAAAAGCCGCCTAAAAATTTGCTTTTGGCTTTGCTATACTTCCTGAAAGCGTCAGAGCCTGCTTCTTTTAGTATCAAATCGAAAGTGTGTTTAAATATTTTTTCATAATAGGTAAAATCATATTGTTTTTTTCCTGCAATTGCTACCATTTGATCGGTAAGAAATGTGCCCAAATCATTAAGCTGTTTTAATCGATCTTCTGCCAGATCGACAAACAAAAGAAATCTCAAGACAAGCTCCAAGTCATATTGTTCTTCCAATGGCCTATCGCTTAAAGAAATTGCCTCCTGAAACGCGTCATAATCAGCTAATGACTTTATCCATTTATACATAGTCCTATTCATCATTACTAAAATACAATTTCTAACTTCTTGATCAGTAAGGTCTGATCCCCCCGTGTTTAATCGTTGGAATAAGTCATATTTAGCCGTTTCATCGCTTTCTTTTAAAATTATACTTGCTGATAATTTTGTCCTTTTGACTATCAGTCGTTCTGCTTGAGTAAAAGAATTGTCAGCGCTCCCCGGGTCGTTCCACTTCTTGCCTTCGAGGGAAGGTAAATATTTCGTTCTATTTAAGATTAGTGGGGGCAAAGGGTTACCATCCTCGTTTTTTAAAATGCCGACGAAGTTATATATAGTTGATAATCTTTGCAAACCATCAACAACATCCCACACTCCATCTGCTTTTTGGCTCACAAAAATTGGCGGAATGGGTATTCCTAATAAAATGGACTCAATTAAATTTGATTTTTGTCGCTCTGACCATCTGTAGAATCGCTGAAATTCTGGGTGTATGTCAATTTCGTTTTTTTCATACAAACTAATCCATTCGCCAATTGACATGTCATATCCGTCTGTCCTAATTTCTCGTCTCATGTTATCAATTTCATTTTTTAGTGCCATTTTTCCTCCGTTTAATTAATATCTCGGGGACGGTTCTGCCGGCAGTCCTAAACCCGTCCCTCCCAGAATCCCAGACCTATCCCCACCCAAAAAAATCGCCGAGCTCGACTTCGGCCCGGCGTCAGTTACATTACTTCCCGAAATTTTTTCCAGAGCAATTATGCTGCATTGCTTCTCTCACCTGCTCCCCTTCGTCCGGCTACATCATCTGACAGCGTCAGGAGAGATGCGGACGGTCTTGCCGTTTTGCCATACTGCGAGCGGCCGGCCAGTTTTCTTATGCCGCTCCACAACATGTCGCACCGCCTTCTTCAGCGCCGCCTCGGCCTTATCCTGCAACGACATCCTTTTCTTCATTCATTACCTCGCGGATTTGTGGATATGCTCGAACAGGTCTTCGTCTATCAATTCCCTGTGGCCATTTCGCCTTTTCGCTATCAGAACGGGCTTTGCTTTTGAATTATCAAACAAAATCCAGGAATCAAGCCCCGGCTCATAAAGCTTAAAAAAATTGTTTATGCCGCGGGCAAAGCGCCTTCGCACATCCTCAGCGGGAACATCATGGCCGCCTTCCCTGACCCTCTCCTTGATACGGGCTAACGCTAATTCCGGGCTGGGGATCCACAGAAAAAAGAGATGCAGCGCATATCCCTTCTTTTTCAAGTCAGAAAGCGTGCGAATGTATGATCTGCCGGCGAGTGTCGTCTCGAAAGCGAAGTCAACGCCGCGATTCGCAAATTCATGGATTTGTTGCAGCACCAGCTTGCCGGCCTTGATGGCGGCGGCGCGGGGTTTAAACGGCGCCAGGCCCCCTGCGATCATGTCGGCATTGACGAAGTTCGGACATTTTACATAATCGGGCAGGAAGAGCGATGCGAAGGTTGTTTTGCCAGACCCGTTCGGGCCAGCGATTATATAAACATTTTTGTTCTTCACGAACAGCTACCACCCATCTTGTTTTAGCGTGGATCTTCGAAGGGTTTGCGCGAAGTATATTATAGCATTATTATGACGAATGGGAATATGAATATAGCATGAAATAAGCACTAAGTCAACCGAGATTGAGATTACTTTTTTCACACTTAACAGCACATAAAACAGCACTCCCGCCCGAGGCGGGTCGGGCGGGAGTGTAAGGCGGCTACTTGAACTGCTCATCCATCCGCAGCAGTTCTTTCATTTCCACAATCTTTTCGAAGGCGCGGCTGTAGTATTCCCTGTCATTCAGGGGGGCGACACTGCAAAAATGCTGAAATAGTTCTATGGCCTCAGCGAATTGGCCTTTTTTGTAGAGGATAGTGCCCAGTAAGTAACATGCGCACGAGTTGGGGTTGATCTTCAAGGCCTCCCTGTAATTCGTTATGGCCTCTTCAGTCTTCCATATCAACTCGGCGATGATCCCCTCGCAGACAAATCTGCCTTCTACGTCGGGGAAGACGCTGCTCTTCTCGAAGAGCATCTTCTCGTCGGTGCCGAAAAGCACCGGCTTGAAAGGCGACGGCGCGTCTGCCTCTTCAGGCATGGTCCCTCCTCTCTTGACAAAGAACGACGAAACGGCCCAATAATGGGATTCGGTAGTCTTACTTCATCGTAGAAAGGTATGCTTAATAGAGGTTGGTCTTATCTGAGGAGGGCTTATTGTACCATGGCCTCGTCGGAAAGTCAAGCGCCGGGTGAGATTGCTTCGGCCGCTTATAAAAATGGGGACAGTCCCATCTTGCGTTCCATCTTGCGTTAAAATGGGGACAGTCCCATTCAACGCGTAATAGACACGTTGGGACAGTCCCCATTTTCAGTCCCAATTTTTCAAATCACCTTCGATATCTCCCTGAGCCCCTTTCGCAGCGTCTCGGTGTCGAGATGGAAGCGCTTGCTTAGATCTTCCATCGTGAATGAAGTGACCGGCGTGCCTTCTTCTTCGAGCATTGCCTTCAGGAGGAGGGCGAATTTTGCGGGTTGGCTGAGCTTTGATAGGTATTCGGGGTTCAGGAACTTGCCCTCTAATTCGAAGGTATCGCCCGAAAGGTCTTTGAGCCTTATCCAGGCGTCCTTGCCGTGCTTGAAGGTGACATCGATCAATTTGTATCTATTCTTGAGACTTGCCAATACCTTTATCACTTGCCTGCGCTGGGCGGTAACGCTCCACTTGGCCGGCATGCCCAGGTCCACGGCAAGTTGCTCCAGGGAGATGAAGTACTCGTCCTCTCCCTGCTCTACGGCATAGGCCTTGAGCAATAGATAGGCGTCCATGGCCCGGACGGCGCGTTGCGATACCATGCGGGGGAATAACCGCAGGTTGTTCAATAGCGCGCAGCTTAAGGTAACGACGCTATCTTCTTTTAAAATGACGTCCCTTCTCTCTTTGCGCGCCTTTTCAGCCTTTTCGGGCTCATCGCCCTGCAGGGTGTGCTGTCTCAGGCGGAGAAGCATGTCATTGGCAAATTCCGGGGAATCCACCAGCGCCACCGCCTCATAGTTGTTTTTAAGGCTCGATACGCTCCAATTGGCGCTTCCTATTACCACGTAGTGGGAGTCCACGATGATGAGCTTGTCGTGCATGCGCCTGGAGGGCGTGACCGCGAAGATCCTGGCGCCTTTTTTGCGCAATATCTTGACGACCTCTTCCTTCTCTATATCAAGCGGGTGGCCTGCCTTAAAGCGCGTGTTTAGGTATATATCTACGGAAACGCCCCTATCAAGCGCCTCCTCCAGGTCTTTGACAAGCAGCCGTACGGGGGTATTCCCCTCAGCCTCGATTATATACATGGAGATGACGATGGATTTCTTGGCGTTATCCAGCAGCTCTATCACGGCAGGCTCGTAGGCGCGGTCGGAGATGTCGGTGACGCGGGCAGCGTGATCTGCGGCGTATAGTGGCAGCGGCAGGCATAGGAGCAGCGAGAGGATCAGCGCGAGGCGTAGGTTTCGCATGAGCATATTATAGCATGGGAATGCGGCGCTGCGATAGTTGAGGTAGGGAAATTTTACGGGTGGCGACAGAAGGGGACCTTTCGGGTACTGCCTCCACCCCGCTGGCCGGACAGCCAGGGGGTCTCGCTAATTTTGCTCTCAAGGATTTCCTGTGTTAGTGGTATAACCGCCTTCCGTTGGTCCCGCGAAATCTTCTTGTTTGCTCCCCTTAGTGGTAATGCAACCTTAGCAAAATTTTAACGCTGCGACCCCCATGGCTGCCCGGCCTTCTACCCTCAACATAAGGCTCTCGCCAGCCAACAGGATTCGAAGCAACTTATAAAAATATTTTCACTATCTGACGAAAGCGGATGCGTGATTCAATGAAAAGAGGCAGGTTGGGCAACAGAAGTCAGATATTGTTACCTAACAAATACGGTTATCTTTAGGTGTGTTAGGTAATGCTTTGTGTAGATTTCGGTGCCATCCTATTTCGTGCCAGCCTGTGCTTCTAGGGTGTCCCCTTCTAGTCTGGCCCCAAGCTGCTCATAAATGACAACTTAAACGACAACCTATTTCAGATCATGCGTCAGTTTGAGGATTGGTAGTGGATAATTTTATTTAGGAGGGCGCAGGATGAGATTGCTTCCCGCCTTCGCATTCGACGGGCAAGCGTCGGGCGCCTGCGGCGGCCTCCTCGTAATGACGGTGCGTGCTCGCTGAGTGAGAAAAAATGGGGACAGTCCCCATTTTTTGGACAGTCCCTATTTGGCGCTCTCCCTCCCGAAGAGTCGTTTATACTTGCCATACCCCTCTTTTTCAAGATCCTCTTTGGGTATGAACCGCAGGGCTGCCGAATTGATGCAGTAACGCATACCTGTCGGCGCCGGACCGTCGGTAAAGACATGGCCCAGGTGGGAGCCGGCGCCTTTACTCTTAACCTCCGTGCGCGTCATGAATAAGCTTGCGTCCTTCCTCTCGACGATATTCTCCGCTTCGAGCGGTTTGGTAAAGCTCGGCCACCCGCTATCAGAATCGAACTTGTCCTTCGAACTAAAGAGCGGCTCGCCTGACACCGGATCGACGTAGATACCCTCGCGCTTATTATTCCAGTATTCGTTCTTGAACGGCGGCTCGGTCCCGCACTCCTGCGTCACGCGGTACTGCAGCGGCGTCAGCTTCCTCTTCTTTTCGATCTTCTTCAGGTAAGCCTCCCTTCCCGAACCCGCCTTGTAGCGCCCGTATTCAACGGGGCACGTCTTGTAGTAGTCCTGGTGATATCCTTCCGCCTTGTAGAAAACCCCTGCCCTGGCTATCCGTGTCGCTATGGGCCTGTCATAAAAGCCGGATCCAGCCAGCTCTTCCTTTGAGCGCTCGGCCAGCCGTTTCTGTTCTTCATTATGGTAGAAGACCGCGGTGCGGTATTGCGGACCCCTGTCGGCAAATTGCCCGGATGAGTCCGTGGGATCAATGCTTTTCCAGAATATGTCGAGGAGCTCTGAATAAGAGATCCTGGATGGATCGTACGTTATCTCGACCGCCTCATAATGGCCGGTCGTGCCGGTTGAGACCTGCTCATAACCAGGGTTGGTCAGGCGGCCGCCCGTATAGCCGGCGGCCACTTCTACGACGCCGTCCAGGCCCTCGAATGGCGGCTCCATGCACCAGAAGCATCCACCCGCGAACGTCGCCTTCTCGTGTTTCGCATCCGCGTATGCCGGACCCTGCTGCGCCATAATTGCCGCCCCCAAAACTAATATCAGCGCTACTCGCATGTCATGCGTTCTTTTTGTTATTGGCCTGTCTGTCCGGGACGGTTCCCGTTCGCATCACAGGCCTGTCCCCTATTATAACCCACAGATGTCACTTTTTTAAAATAATTTCGGCGCTGTCGACTTCGGGTCCTGCCTCCACCCCGCTGGCCGGACAGCCAGGGGGTCTCGCT
>JAFGLS010000028.1 GCA_016927935.1 Syntrophaceae bacterium | reverse complement strand
GCCCTGATGTACTCCGGTCCGGTGCCGCAGCAACCACCAACGAAAGTCGCACCGGCTTCGACCAACGAAGGAACATGTTGCGCAAATGCATCAGGGTCTGTCTGATAAACCGCCCGACCGTCTTCCAGAACCGGCATTCCGGCGTTTGCTTTTATCCAGATCGGTAATTCGGTCGACTGATGAAATCGTTGACAGATTGGTAAAAATCCTGCTATTCCCTGACCGCAATTGGCGCCAATCACATCGGCTCCGGCTTCAGCGAATGCTTCGGCTGCCTGTTCGGGTGTGATTCCCATCATGGTCCGATCTTTCTCCTTGCCAGAATCGTACACCATGGAGGCCACAACCGGAAGTCCGGTATGGCGGGCAGCTTCCAGTGCAATGACTGCTTCCGTTAAATCGGACATAGTTTCGGTAACAATGGCGTCTGCACCACCTTGTAAAAGACCCTCCGCCTGTTCCTGGAAAACTTCCCGCAATTCATCCTCTGTAGTATCACCGGTCATCAGTATTTTTCCGCTGGGACCGATTGAGCCAAAGATCCAGGCTTTCCCACTGGCAGCTTCACGGGAAATCTCTGCACCGCGTAAATTGATTTCCATGGCTTTGGCGGCCAGGCCATAACCCTGCAGAGCCAGCCGATTGGCACGAAATGTATTTGTCAGAATAATCCGGCTTCCCGCTTCGATATAAGCTCTTGCAACCTGAAGAACATGGTCGGGATATTGCAAATTCCAGGCATCCGGACATTCACCCGGTTTAAGACCGCGATTTTGAAGCTGCGTCCCCCACGCGCCATCGGTTACAACCGGTGCCTCCTGCACAAGTTTATTGATTAATGGATTCATCCTCAGCTCCTTCTTTTTTTACCAGTCCCATGATTCCGGAAGTTGATTTTTCAGGATACATAATACGTCCTTCAGACAGGTTGACACCAACATGTTTTTCCGGTTCCAGCAGCTTAAAAATCACCACTTGATCCTCCAGAGTCCAGTCACCATATCCGGGCGAAAATCTTTTATACCGTAAGGTTTTCGCCGGCTGAAGTTTATCATTGAAAAAAAGGTTCAGGTCATATGCCACCATCTCCGCAGCCGCACCACCGATGCCATTCAGTACGTAGGCATCGAACATTTCATCTTCCCTGCTCAATTTTTTTACCATGTCATCAATTCCCGGTCCAATGGTCACCAGGTAAATAATGAAGGATTTTAATTTAGCAGGAGAGGACGGAGAAGCTGAAGCATCACCGGAAGAATTGTTTCGTTTTTGATTATCCTTTACCGAAAATATTCCTGCCAGTTTTTTACTGTGAAAACTCATGTCAAATGCCGGCAGAAACAGACCATCACCACGGATGATGGCATCGACCTTCCGGAATACTGCCTGTGGTTTGATGAGGGAAAGATATTTCTGTAACATGGGCTCAAGTTTATCGCGAACCATTTTGCCCGATTTATTACCGGTCAGGGGATTAAATTTCAGTGCCGCCCCCAGTTCTTTGAAAAACTGGTGATAATGCCGGCAGTAATCGCGAAAAAACTCAATCTCTTTTGCTAACCACAACTTTGTATCAAGCTTTAACTGCATTTGCAGTTGTTCCAAACCGTTTCGGCACAACGGATCTTTGAAACCCAGGTTGCCCTGAAGTGCTGATCTGTCCGCAGAATTAATTTTTCTGAAAAAGTCCGGTTCTGAGCGGATAATCATGGTGAAACGGAGATAATTTTCAGGATTCATTTTATAAATGAAAACTGACTTATCAGTAACAATCTCACCTTTTGTAAAATTATCTAACCATTCGGTATTCATATACTACTTCACATATTTCAGAAATTACTATCCATGCTAAAGCAGATTATGGAAGAGAATATATCGAGATGCCCCCTGAAAATGCAACTGACTTTTCAGCTCTCCTGACGTTTTTATGATCGATGAAGTTTTTTTACACCAAGAAAGTGGGAATTTTACTCCATAAATGCTACAGATAAAAAAATGCCACCGCATTTCAATTATTATTAGTTTCCCTCTGTATTAATCGTGAAGAATTTATGAATCTCATGTTACCAGAACAGAAAGTCATTCACCTTAATCAGAGAAAAGGATTTTCGTATGATACTGACTTAACTCTGGTCTTCGGCTTCTGGCAACTGCCGATTTGTTCCAACTACTAAAGTCGCTGGCTAAATACTGGTTACTGGTCACTGGCTGCTGGTTGAAAGTTTTTTAAATTTATCATTTGAAATAATTTTATTGGAATCGCGCCTTTCTCCATGAACCTCTGAGTCTTGAGCCGTTTATTTACCAAACTGCCAATTCACTAAAGATCGTGATTTCTGAATTCTAATTCCCCCTTACGCTTCTGCCTCTGTGGCACATGAATAGCCACAGAGAAAGATGAATGCATTGTATATTCCTGTTAAAGTTTGTGAATTGATCAGGTTATATGCACATTATTTAAAAAAATTTTCATTATTTTACATTTTAATATTAAGATTAACATTTAATCCGTCTGGGTGGAATCCCACTCGGCTATGTTTATGAAAACATATTTTAAACGGGCGAATACATCCGTACTTTAATGGAAGCGATGAAAGAAACGAAACTAAATGTTGACATGAATGATCCATGGAACTGATATCGACCACAGGAGTAATACCAAAATATAATTAAAAAAGATTGTCATTTAATTTTTCAAAATGAAATCGTAAAATTTTAGCCACTTTTTAGAGACGGGTAATATTATGAGACAGTTGATTAAAACATTTAAAGCTCTCTCCGATGCAAATCGGATTCGTATTATTAAAATGCTGATGATTCGTCCGCTATGTGTTTGTGAAATTACCGACATTTTAAACCTGGCATCCTCAACCGTATCAAAACATCTGTCCATACTAAGGGATGCTGGTTTTATCACAGATTCGAAAGATGGAAAATGGGTAAACTACCAAATCAATGAAGCGAATTCTGATGAATATATTGGAGATTTATTACCTCTGATAAGAAATTGGTTACTTGACGATCAGATAATCCGGCAGGATGAGAAACGGGTTCGGCAAGTTGATCGTTATACAATTTGTGGGATGTAGTATGTCAAAAAAAAAATATTTTTTTCTTGACTTTTAATTTAACATTATTATATTTCGCCAATTAACGAATTTATAGTTATTCATTATATAAGTTTAGACATTTGAACTATTTAGGAATACAACTGAGTTTTTTATTTTTTAAGAAAGTGAATGAATTGTATTTAACAGACTTTCAGGGATAAATTTGTAATTTAATTTTTCGAGAAACATTTCGTCATTTGGCAACATATAAAACTAAAAACGAGGGTAATATGACAAGTGTATTAATTCTCTGTACCGGAAATTCCTGCCGCAGCCAGATGGCAGAAGGATTTCTAAAATCGTTTGATGATACATTAGAAGTCTATTCGGCGGGAACCAATCCGTCTGACAAAGTACACCCCAAAGCGGTGCAGGTGATGAAGGAAGTCGGGATCGACATTTCCGTCGGATATCCCAAGGACGTCAGTCAGTTTTTAAATAAATCGTTTGATTATGTGGTAACCGTGTGTGATAACGCCAAAGAAACCTGTCCGGTTTTTCTGGGCGATGTAAGAGAACAGCTTCACATCGGATTTGAAGATCCGGCAGAAGCCACCGGCAGCGAAGAAGAAGTGCTTTCCGTTTTCCGCCGGGTACGCGATGAGATCAAGCGGGATTTCTATGATTTTTTTTTTAAAAAGATTAAACAATAAGGGAAGGATGAGAACAAGTTAATGCGGGAACAATATATCTCTGTCATTTCGAGGAACGAAGTGACGAGAAATCTTAAAACCGGCAGCCCAAAGTTTTCTCGCTTCGCTCGAAATGACAACTCAACACTTGCCTGTCATTTCGAAACCAGGGATGGTTGAGAAATCTTGAACGGAGAGCCGAGAATGAAAACCTATTATATCTACATCATGACCAACTGGAACAACAAAGTAATGTATGCAGGTGTGACTTCTGATTTACAAAAACGAGTGTATCAACATAAAAACAAATTAATAAACGGTTTTACATCAAAGTATAATGTCAACAAACTGGTGTACTTCGAAGAGACCAATGATGTTCAGGTTGCTTTAAATCGGGAAAAAGAGATCAAAAAATGGAGGCGAGAAAAAAAGAACAACCTTGTAAATTCGGTAAACCCCGAATGGCAGGATGTGAGTGAGGATTGGCTCTAACTGTCATTTCGAAGGAGCGCAGCGACGAGAAATCTTATCGCAGTCAGTTTAAAGATTTCTCGCTTCGCTCGAAATGACAACTCAGTCACTACATTGTCATTTCGAAGGAGCAAAGCGACTGAGAAATCTTAGCGCAGTCAGTTTAAAGATTTCTCACCCGCCCAAAGGCGGATTCGAAATGACAGGGCATCATTCAAACGTCATTTCGAGGAACGCAGTGACGAGAAATCTAAAAACCGGCAGTCCAAGATTTCTCATCCGCCCAAAGGCGGATTCGAAATGACAGGGCATCATTAAAACGTCATTTCGAGGAACCAAGTGACGAGAAATCTTAAAGAATATTATGCGATAGTAGAGATAAAAAGTTAAACCCAAACGTAAGGAGACACCCAAATGATAAATTCCATTCAAGTGTATGGGCCGGGTTGTGCGAATTGCCAGAAACTCTATAAATTGGCTGTGGAAGCGGTCGATGAAATTGGCGCGGACATTAAAATAGAAAAAGTGGAAAATTTAAATGATATGATGGCTGCAGGAGTAATGCGTACGCCAGGTCTGGGATTTGACGGCAGGGTAGTTCTGCAGGGTAAAATTCCCAATGCAGCCACTTTAAAAAACTGGATAATCAACCATAATGAAAATAAATGAGTATCCATATTAAAATATTAGGCAGCAGGTGCGGAAGTTGCCGACGCCTGGAGAACAATGTGCACAGGGCAATCCGGGAGATCAATGACAGAGCTACAGTGGAAAAAGTTGAGAATATCGATGAATTTATTCGCTACGGCATTGCTCGTATTCCTGCGCTGGTTATTAACGAAAGCGTTTTTTCACAGGGCAAAGTGCTTTCCGTAAATGATCTAAAAAAGATTATAGAACAAAATGCAACAATTTTAAAATGATTTTGAGGTGAATTGAAAATGCAGCTGGTTTTGAAAATAAAAGATGTGATGAATGGTGAGACAAAAAAATTTTTATGGCTGGTGCTGGCTTTCCTGGCATTTTACTTCATGCCGGTACAATCCGATGTGGTGATTGAATCTCTCTCAGCGGGTTTGGCACTACTGCATGAATATGCCCGGGAACATGTACTAACCTGCCTGGTACCGGCGTTCTTCATAGCAGGTGCTATCGCAGTTTTTGTAAAAAAAGACAGTATTCTGCAGTTGCTGGGTCCAACGGCCAAAAAATACATTGCTTATCCCATTGCTTCCATATCGGGAGGCATTCTGGCAGTGTGTTCCTGCACCATCCTGCCACTGTTTGCCGGTATTTACAAACGCGGTGCCGGCATCGGACCGGCGGCAGCATTTCTGTTTACAGGACCGGCTATAAATGTTACCGCTATTTTCCTCACCGGCGGTGCCATAGGCTGGGATTTTGCTTTTGGGAGATTGATTGCATCAGTCATTATCGCCATTACTGTAGGTGTGCTCCTGGGATTTATTTTTTATGAGCACGATGATAGAAATGCCAAAGATTTTGTAATGGGCATGGAAGAAGAAAAACCATATAGCAACTGGACCATTGCAGCATTTTTACTCTTACAATTAGGGATTCTGGTCGTGTTGGGTCTACAGATATCGGCAGCCATCAAGTGGGGTATTGCCGGTGTTTTCCTGCTGGTTTTGTTATATCTGGTATTCTTCAAATATCAAAAGGAAGATAATTACGAATGGGTGGCGGAAACCTGGGATTTAACCAAAAAAATTCTGCCCTATCTGTTTGTGGGAATTTTCGCGGCAGGGATTATCGATGTGGTGGTGCCGGACGCCTGGATCAAAGCGGCGGTGGGAAGTAATAATATTCTGGGGAATGCTGTGGCATCGGTCTCCGGCGCTCTGATGTATTTCGCCACCCTGACCGAAGTACCAATCATCCAGACTTTAATGAATATGGGTATGGATCGCGGACCGGCAATGACCTTGTTCCTGACCGGAAATTCATTAAGTGTTCCCAGTATGATTGTGATATTCAGTCTCATGGGGCGTAAGCAGGCACTGTCTTACATCGGACTGATCTGCGTCTTTTCGGTACTGGCTGGACTGGTGTTTGGAAGCTTGTAATAAAGGTGGAGTTAATCGGTGATTGACATATTGAAATGCCGCACTCTGCGCGGAGGAGCGGTTTAAAGATTTCTCGCTTCGCTCAAAATGACAGACCAGTCACTACCCTGTCATTTCGAAGGAGCAAAGCGGATTCGAAATGACAGGGCACCATTCAAACGTCATTTCGAGGAACGAAGTGACGAGAAATCCTTCCACGGGAAAGAATAAGATTTCTCGCTTCGCTCGAAATGACAGGGCACTGTTCCATTGTCATTTCGAAGGAGCGTAGCGACGACTTTTTGGAAATAACCAAAACGAGGTTTCGCAATCCTTTTAAAAAACATAGCGATGGGCATACTTCACGAATAAAAAGGAAAAATGATTCATTGGTTATTAAATAAACTGGATAAATCACTAATTAAGGAGAATAATAAATGGCACAGTCAGTCAGTAAACGGCTGTCGTTTTTCGATAGATATTTAACCCTGTGGATTTTCCTGACCATGTTCGTCGGAGTGTTTCTGGGATATCTGGCGCCTGCTATCGCCGGATTCTGGGATACCATGGCTGTTGGCACCACCAACATTCCCATCGCCATCGGGCTGATCCTGATGATGTATCCGCCCCTGGCAAAAGTACGCTATGAGCAACTCCCGAAAGTTTTTCGCAACCTGCGACTGCTGGGCATTTCACTGCTGCAAAACTGGATTGTGGGACCTTTGGTGATGTTCATTCTGGCAATTATCCTGCTGCCAGATAAACCCGAGATGATGGTCGGCGTTATTCTGGTAGGTCTGGCACGCTGCATTGCCATGGTGCTGGTGTGGAACGACCTCGCCAAAGGTGATTCGGAATTAGCCGCGGGGCTGGTGGCGTTCAACGCTATCTTCCAGGTGTTCCTCTATTCGGTGTATGCTTACCTGTTCATTACCGTGCTGCCGCCCTTGTTTGGATTGAGCGGCGCCATTGTCGATGTCTCCATCGGGGAAATTGCCGTGACGGTGCTGATTTACCTGGGCATTCCTTTCATAGGCGGGCTGCTTTCCAGCAGCATTTTCCGAAAAACCAAGGGAGACGAATGGTACTTCAAGCGCTTTATTCCCAAAGCTTCCCTTTTGACGCCCATCGCTTTGCTGTTTACCATTTTTGTGATGTTCTCTTTGAAGGGCGAGAAAATCATCGAACTGCCTCTGGATGTGATTCGCGTGGCGATTCCCTACACCATTTATTTCGCATTCATGTTTTTTGTCACCTTTTTCCTGGTGAAACGAATGGGAACCTCCTATGCGAAAACTACTACGGTGGCTTTTACTGCCGGCAGCAACGATTTTGAGCTGGCAATTGCTGTGGCTATTGCAGTATTCGGCATCAACTCCCCGGCAGCGTTTGCGACTGTTATTGGACCATTGGTGGAAGTGCCGGTACTAATCATGCTGGTAAACGTGGCATTGTGGTTCCAAAGAAAATATTTTAGCGCGGAATATGCTGACGCAAAATCCGAAATGCTAACAGAAAAGTAATTATTATACGAATAATCTTGGAGGATTTGTATCATGAACAAATTTTATTCATCACTTTTTGTGATTTTTCTAATTAGTGTTTTTGTCTATTGTGACGCTAATAAAGCGAACAATCAAATAAGTAGTGAAAATGAAATGTCGATCCAAAGCGAAGGTGTATCGAAAAAAAACATGGAATCGAATGAAAACGCTGAAATCACCTTCATTGAGCTGGGGTCAGTCAACTGCATCCCCTGCCGGATGATGCAGCCAATTATGAAGTCGGTGGAAAAAAAATATGGCGAACAGATTGAGGTCATTTTTTACGATGTCTGGAAACCGGAACAAAAGCATTATGCACAAGAATATGGTATCCGGGTGATTCCCACTCAGGTATTTTTAGATACCGGTGGAAATGAGATTTATCGCCACGAAGGATTTTTCCCCGAAGAGGAACTGGATGAATTCTTGCAGGCGGCAGGTTTGGAAATACGAGCAGATTCGCAAGGAAATTAAGTATGACGGATTTGTTCAATACCTTAACGATGGCGATGACCGGCAGATTTGAAATTGCCCTTTTGGCGGCACTGGGTTGGGGTATCTTAAGCATCCTGCTAAGTCCCTGCCATCTGTCCAGTATTCCCCTGGTAATCGGATACATCAGCAGTCAGGGAACCGTTACCCCGCGACGGTCTTTTAATCTGGCTCTGGTTTTTGCAGTCGGTATTCTGATTACTATTGCCTTGATCGGGGTAGTAACCGCCTCTATGGGACGCTTAATGGGCGATGTAGGACAGTGGGGAAACTGGATAGTAGCAGCGGTATTTTTCCTGGTTGGTTTATATTTGCTGGACATCATCAAATTCTCCTGGTCGGGTCCTGCCCTTAACACCCGCACGGGCGGCTGGTTGGGCGCTTTGTTGCTAGGGTTAATATTCGGAATCGGTCTGGGACCTTGTACCTTCGCCTATTTTGCTCCGGTTCTGGGTATAGTGTTCGGTATTTCCAGCAGCAGTTGGATAAACGCCATGCTGCTCATTGCCGCTTTCGGTATCGGGCATTGTGCAGTGATTGTGGGTGCCGGGAGCCTGACCCATGTCGTTCAAAAATATTTAACATGGAGCAGTAAATCGAAAGCAACTGCCTGGATCCGCCGAATTGCCGGCATATTTGTTATAATAGGCGGCATATATTTTATATTTACAACATTTTAAAAAAGGTTTTTTATTATGGACAATCAATTGGTTAAAACTTTTAAAGCGTTGGGGGATCAAAACAGACTCAATATTTTGGCGATGCTGCTTCATGAACCGTTGTTCGTTTGCGAAATAAGCCAGATGCTTCATCTGGCATTTTCAACCACCTCACAGCATCTGACGATCTTACGAAATGCAGGATTCATTATAGATACCAAAGAAGGCAGGTGGGTTAAGTGCGATATCGATTATCAATCATCTAATCCGTATGCCCAATCACTGCTCAACTTACTCAAACAGTGGTTAGATAAAGAGGTTAGTTTTAAGCAGGGAATTGAATTATTACTAACTAAACGTCCTGAAAAAACGTGTTAAAATTTTTTAATTTCATATTTCGACAATTGACGATTTGTAAAATTGTTAAGATATTTTTTTAATATAAGGAGGATCAGTATGGGCTGTTCTTGTTCATCCCCAAAACCATTTACACTGATAGTCGATGGAAAAGAAAAAACCGTCTGGGGATTAGACAAAATTGTATTTACAACCATTGCCTCCTTTCCATCCGACGATCAGATTGCAGCACAAGCCCTCTGGGATGGTTTGCGTTTATTCAATCGTGATGTTGACCTGGATGAGGAAGAGGAATTTAAAAAAGCGTTATTAGCGGTTTACCATGATACCCGAAAGGCCTATGAAGTCTATGAAGAGAATGCGAAAGATCAGGATGATCAACCGTAGAATTAATCCAAAACAATAATAACCTATAATGGAGGTATTTAAAATGAAAAAGGCGGTATTAATGTGTACCTGCAGTTTTGCCTGTCCCAGCATGAAAGATATTGACTTTGGCGAATTAAGTGAAAGAATTCGTATGGAATTACCCAAGGATTATATGCTGCTGCATCCCCGACTCTGCGAAGAAGATGCCGAGCAAATGCTGGAAGACTTGCTGAAAGAAGGTGTATATTATGTTACACCTGCCTGTAAGGAAGAAAAGCAAAAGAAATTGCTGCGGGATGGTTTTGAACGCGCCGGAGTTCAGATGAACAGTAACTGGAAACCGGTTTCGATATCATTTAAAACTACCGATCAGGCATTTGAAGATATCAAAACAGCATTGGAGGAGGTGTAGTAATGGCTGGTTCTTATATGGGTATTCCCCGGGAGGAAATCCCCTGGTATCCCACCATTGATGAGGATTTATGCAACAATTGTGGTAATTGCCTGGATTTTTGTGATAATGATGTATTTGCGCAAGGAGACCTGTCCATGGAAGTGGTAAATCCTTACAATTGTGTGGTGGGCTGTAATGCCTGCGCGAAAGATTGCCCGGAAGGCGCTGTCTCTTTTCCGGACAAGAAAGAGCTGGTGCAGAAACTGCGGGAGCTGCGGGGAGTCACCTCTCATTCCTAAATATAAGATGGAGCTTCGTTTATGGGGTTTCTCTTCTATTGAAATTAGCTAAAAGGAAGCATACATGAAAATCCAAATCATCGGTCCCAAAGAAGACCCGGTTTTCCAGGACATCCGCAATATATTCCTGAAGGCTATTCATGAATTACAGGTGGACGCCACCATCGATGAAGTGACACGTCTGGAGGACATTCAACAATATCCGGTGGCTGTTTATCCGGCAATTGTGATCGACGGTCAGTTGATGTGTGAGGGACACACCATTACCCTGGAATTGGCGAAAAAATGTATTCTGGAAAAGTTGGAGAAAAACGGGAAAATGTAATGAGCAGTCGACTTAAAAAATCCGATGCATCTGAAGTTCTGATTTTGCGCACCCGGCGCTTCCGCAAGAGTGATGCGGTGATTCGTTTTCTGGAAAACGAAAATATTCCCCACCGGGTGCTTCCTCTGGAGGAGGATTCCCGGGCGCAGGAATTATCCAGACAATGGAATCTGAAAAGTTCAGCGGGCATTATCATCGCAGATCAGCCAGTATTGTCGACAGATCTTCTTGAAAACGGCCAAATCAAAAATCGGAAACAGACAATAAAAAATGTTTTTGAATATGCTGAATGATGTGAAAAAAATCAAAATTAACGGTTCAGGTACATCGTCATTTCGAGCGGAGCCTGGCAACAGGCGGGCGAGAAATCTTATGGAGATCGGATGCGAAAAAGATTTTTCACCAAGTTCGGAATGACACCATTTCTGGTAATGGGGTTGATAGGTTAAGTCGGGAAAAATATGCTCCAGAGTTCCCACAGAGAAACAAATCAGAGAAAGATAGGAGCTAGGAGATGCAGAAAAAAACTTTTGGATTTATCGGCAGCGGCCGGGTGAGCTACTTGTTGTTAAGCCGCTTGCAACAGCAATCCGCCCTGCCGGAAAAAGTATGGGTCAGCGACCCGGATGAAAACGCGCTGAAAAAAGTGACAGGCCTTGCCCCGAAGCGTATTGAGGCGGTGAATGAAAACCGGGTGGCTGCTGCCGCCGATGTGGTTTTTCTGGCGGTGCATCCGCCTGTAATGAAAGAAGTAGCAGCGGAAATCAAAAACACCCTGAAAGCGGAGGCATTGCTCATTTCTTTTCTGCCAACGGTTGGTATTCTGCGGCTGGCAGAATTTTTGGGCGGTTTTGACCGCATTGTACGGATGATCCCCAATGCACCGTCCATCATTGGCGGCGGCTATAATCCGGTATGTTATAGCCAAACGCTGCCAGCTGGAGACCGATCTTTCCTGCAAACACTTTTCCAACTTTGGGGTGAAACACCGGAAGTGCCGGAGGAGCAACTGGAAGCGTATGCCATCCTTACCGGCATGGGTCCCACCTACTTCTGGTTCCAATGGCTGGAGTTACAACGGTTGGCGCAAGAATTTGGTCTGGAGGAGCCCGTGGCAAAGCAGGCGTTGTCTGAAATGCTGCATGGTTCAGTAGATACCTTGTTTAAAACTGATTTATCCTTCGAACAAACCCTGGACCTGATTCCGTCCTATCCTTTGAAAAAGAATGAAGATGAGATTCGCCAGATAATAAGCAAGCGCCTGGGTGGCTTATGGCAGAAATTGAAAGAGGCTACCAAATGAACCTGCATTCAAAAAATGGTCCTTATTCGGTTACGAATAATATATTATTTTGAGATGCTGAATGACTTATGAATTGTGACAATTTCACTTCACTAAACTGAAAGGAGTTTAAAATGCAATCAAAAAAACTATACCCACCGGACTGGGCATTCGAATTCCACGGTCATCGTTGTCCCTTTATGCCCATTGGCTATCGTATGGGAAAACTGGCTTTAGAATATCTCGAAATTGATAGAGAGAAAGATCACTCATTATTTGTGTTTCCGGAAGCAGGCATCGGTCATCCGCAAATTTGCTTTATCGACGGGATTCAGGCAGCAACCGGAGCGACATACGGAAAGTCGCTGATCGAAAAAACATTTTATGGTAAATTGGCGGCCGTCTTTTATCATGTTCGATTTCTGGAAAAAGGTGCCATTCGTTATGCTCTAAAATCTGATTTTATGGATGCCATGGGCAAATTTGAATTTTTTAACTATCGTAAACGCGGCGTTGAACCATCTCAAATTCCACAGAAAGTAAGTGATAAAGTTATCAACTGGGTTTACGAACAGAATGATGATTTCATGTTTAACATTAAACCGATATATGATTTTAAATTCAGCCCGCCACGGGGTTCATTTAACAAAGCCAAATGCAGCCTGTGCGGCGAATATGTTTTTGAAAGGTATTTGCGCACCGAAGATGGAAAACCGGTATGCATATCCTGTTCCGGATATGGAAAATGAAATCAGATCAGAGCAGCTCAGCAGGAGTCTTGGTGTTTTTCTGCCTTTTTTGACGACACCTGTACATGATGGTGAAAGGGAAATTTATTGATGATAACATATATTATCGCCGCGATTGTAACTTTTCTGTTTACGACTATACTAACTGTCGCCGGTGTAGGAGCGGCTTTCATTCTCATCCCGGTATTTTTAGCTCTGGACATCCCGCTGTTAACTGCAATGTCCACCGCATTATTATTGAATTCCATTGCCATGATCTTTGCTTCGATCAGTTTTGCGAAAGATCGGCTGATTGTGTTCAAGACCGCCCTGCCCATTTTAATCGTAGCAACGGTTTTATCTCCTTTGGGGGCCCGAACCGCTCATTATTTACCAAGAGAGTTGCTACTCTGGTTATTCGTAGGATTTCTGGTATTCGCCGGTTCCATGATGCTTTTTTATAAAGCGCAGGAAAAGCAGATCGAGGTCAATACTAAAAAGCTGGTTGGTTATGGCGTGGGCGTCGGATCCTTTGCCGGTTATCTGGGCGGACTTTTAGGCGTGGGGGGCGGCAACTTTATTGTGCCGGTGCTGGTGTGGCTGGGGTTTAATCCCAAAAAGGCTTCGGCAACCACTGCATTTATCGTCATCTTTTCTTCATTTGGGGGATTTTTAGGTCATGCCACTACCGGCAATATTCACATCTGGCTCCTGACCCTGTGCGCTGTGGGCTCAATTTCTGGAGCCCTGTTGGGGGCTAATCTGATGAGAAAAAAATTGAGTCGTCGGCAGGTGAAAATAGTCATTGGCGTGATCCTTTATTTCATTGCGCTGAAAATGATCTGGGATCTGGTGAAGCATTGGTTCTAAAGTGGTAAAAGATGAATCAGCAAAATATGAAAATTCGTCCATTGAAATATGACTTAAAATGCTTATTCCCTTAGCTCCGAAACATGCCATTAGATAGATAAAACAGAATACCTATACCGTTATGAATCAGTTCTAAACAAAATTTGCAAGATACATCCTTACCAGTCAGAATTGAAAAAGAGTCGGTTTTAGCACGATCATTGTTATGCTACCCTAATCCCAACCCCTTCCCCAGCGGCTGGGGAAGGGGTACAAGTTGAGAACAGAAGTAAATTAGCTTATGAACGAAGTTATCAGGTAAATTTAACACGAGTAGGCAAATTTGGTTGTGTTCATTTCAATATGTATTCATCAAGCGGAGCTAAGGACATCATCATATAACTTAAAAAGAGAGAATGCTTTTAAACTTATCTTCATTGGAAAGAAAATCTCTGAATTCAGTCTTTATTGAAGGAGGAAATTATGTAAAAGTTATCTTCAAGGATGATTTTATTGTTGGCTATCAGTTTTATTTTGCTCCCGGTTATCATAAATCCGATTTTGGCAAAACCAGGCGAAATCAGTTCCGGTTCTACGGCAGAATTAAAAAAATTCGATAATATGGTACTTCAAAGCCGGCAGGAAATGCAGAAATGCTGCGACAGGGTGATAGTGAAAGGGTTGATTCGCTGTAGGTGTTTTAGAAGCTCCGCAGCTCCGATCTCACCGGTAACAAAATTCTACCAAAATTAAATGAATATCATACTGCTGATTGCAGTTTTTGGCAGAACACATTTTTCTGTAGTCATAGACATCGTCAGCCTGATCCATATTAAGCAAAAATTGTTCATCTGATGTAATCGATTGAAGCATCTATCCGGATTTTCCGAAATACTGGTGCATTTATTCTGTTGGGAAGAATTTATGATATTCTTACAGTCATTTCGGGCGAACTGATAATTTAATCATTTCATCACAACATATCTTGGAAGGCTACCTATTATCAGATAGAAGGAATTTTTTTGTTCATTTTTTGATTAAAAAAAATCTTTATTTTGTGAATAATAATTTCGGACACTAAAAGTAAATTTAAAAAAATCGATGCACAAGGTAAACAAAAAAGATCCTCATTCCGAACTCTGTAAAGATAAAGAACTGCACATCGTTTTCTCCGTAACACTCATGGCTGTACTCGGCGTTTCCAGTATTACACCATCCTTCCCTAAAATAATTGACTTTTTCAACATTTCCCCCCAGTCGGTCGGATTACTGATTACGGTTTTTACT
>JAFGLS010000205.1 GCA_016927935.1 Syntrophaceae bacterium | reverse complement strand
TACACCAAAACCTCTTTCCTTCAGCGTATTAAAAAGCGGACAAATCACGTGCTACAAAATAGGACTTTTCTATTTGCTACTAACAGGTTTAAAATTATTAATGTTTAAAATTATTAAATTATTTGTTTAAAGTTTGTATTAATGATTTTGTGGAATGTAAATTGTCGTTTTTATATGTAAATTTCTATGTTGATGAAAATAGCCATTTAATGCAACAGGTGTCCAAGTCGTTCCCATCGCAGGTTGTGTTCATCGCGGTTCCATGACCAGTAAATTATAAAAGCTTTTCCTTCCACATCCTTCAATTTTACAAATCCCCAGAATCTGCTGTCTAGGCTTTCATCACGATTGTCACCCATCACGAAAATAGATTTTTCTGGGACGATTACAGGTCCGAAATTATCACGCGTTCCCATGGATTTAGGTAAAATCAAACTCTCACTGAAAATGCCGTATGAGTCTTTGTATTCTTCATCATTTATGAATACTTTTTTGTTTTTTATTTCTATTTTATCACCGGCGACACCGATAATCCTTTTGATGAAATCTTTGGAGCGATCATTAGGAAAAATAAAAACCACAATTTCTCCTCTTTTAGGTTCGCTGAATGGTATAATCGTTCTTCTTAATAAGGGAATTTTTACTCCATAAATGAACTTGTTCACCAAAATGTGGTCACCAACCAGCAAAGTAGGCACCATTGAGCGGGAAGGTATTTTATAAGCACATATTATAAATGTGCGTATGAAAAGGGCGATTAAGACCGCAATAATAATTGATTCAGCGTATTCTTTAAATTTTGATTTCGGCTTTTTATCTGCTTCTGATTCCGGTGATTCATCTGCTTTTTGTTTCGGTTTTTCATTTTCTGTCATATTAAAATTAGGCTCCTAAGAATAAATATTTGATAGAGAAAGGGCAATCATACAAAGGGAAATGAAGCCTTTAACTGTGTTTTTTCCGACCATATTGAAAATAACCTGATTAAGTGTTCGATAAGGAGATTTTAGGCTTAATTGTCGTATAATTTCCATAACTAAAATTCCGGCAAGACCTCCTAAAAAAAAACCTATCCATATACCGGGTCCGCCAAAAAATGGTGTGAGCAAAAAAACTCCTGCAAAAGATCCTGCCGCCGCCGCTTTTATTGATTTTTTTTGACTTACTGCTTGCTGGGGGGGTTCGCTTATAATCCAAAAGAATTCAATTATTTCGGCAATGACAGCGGAAACAAAAAGTAATAGAATAATATTCGTTCCGACATGTTCAAAACCGGTGGAAATTGAATAAATCAAGACATCAAAAAAAATAACGACCGTTCCCGGCAATCCAAATAAGTTTAAAAATATACCCAAAAACAGTATTAAGATAAAAATAGTAAATCCTGTAACTGCGAAAAAAGACAATTTATTTTCCTCTCTTCATTTTAGAAAGTTGCAGATTTTCGAAAAACAGCACAATGGTACAGGCGATATAGATTGAAGAATATGTGCCGATGACGACTCCCACCAGCAATGCAAAGGCAAAATCATGAATAACCGCACCACCGAAAATATATAGGGCTAATACCGTGAAAAAAACGCTCAGAGAAGTAAGAACGGTTCTGCTCAAGGTTTGATTAATACTGATATTAATTGTATCAATCAACTTTTGCTTCGGATTAAGTTTTACGTTTTCCCTGATTCTATCAAGCGTTACGATAGTATCGTTAATAGAGAAACCGATAATGAAAATTAGCGCCGCCAGAATAGATATGGTAAATTCCATATTCATAATGGAAACAGCTCCAATTACAATAGTAATGTCATGTATTAGAGCAAGGATTCCTCCCAGTCCATAGCGGAACTCAAAACGCCAGCCGACATAAATGAGCATGGCCAGCCACGAAAGAATGACCGCGATTATTGCTTTTTGCTTAAAATCGGCGCCGACTTTGGAGCCGACGACTTCCACGCGACGTATTTCGAAATCTTTACCGAAAGCTGCTGTTAATGGTTCGTCAACATTGACGGACAGCATCTTTTGATCCGAGAATGATTCCGATGTGCGGATCAGAAACTCGTTTGTGCCAAACTGCTGGATTGTACTGTTCCCCAATTTCGTTGATTTAAGAGCCGCCCGAATCTGATCGGCGAAAACGCTTTTTAAAAATCTGACCTGAATTATCGAGCCGCCCGAGAAATCAATGCCCGGATTTAATCCGCCGTGAAAAATAACCGATCCGATGCTGATGATTATAAGAATGATTGAAAAAACAATCGCATATTTTATTTTCCCGACAAAATCTAAATGAATGCCCGGTTTTATCAACTCCATGCTCATGCTGTATCTCCTGCTTCCGCTAAATTTTTATATGCTCAGTTTTTTGATGTTGAAATTCCATGTAACGTAGTCAAAAATTACCCTCGTGACAAAAACAGCTGTAAAGAGACTGGCCAAAAGTCCTATAATGGTAGTTACGGCGAATCCCTTAATCGGGCCTGTACCGAACATTATCAAGAACGCGGAGGCGACTATGCCCGTGATATGCGTGTCAATAATGGTAATGAAAGCTCGATTATAGCCTGTGTCAATAGCGATTCGTATGGTTTTACCTGATCGTAGTTCTTCTCGAATTCGTTCAAAAATCAGAATATTTGCATCAACCGCGACACCGACTACTAGAAGCAAACCGGCGATTCCCGGCAATGTCAGTGTGGCCCTGAATGCCGCTAAAATAGCAAGAACCAAAAATATATTGAGAATAAGAGCAAGATTGGCCACCGCTCCGGAAAGACGGTAATAAATAATCATGAATATAATAACCAACAGAGAGCCGATAAAAGTTGCCATGACGCCTTGCCTGATGGAATCATTACCCAACGATGGTCCAACAGTTCTTTCTTCCAGAATGTTGACAGGAGCGGGGAGAGCACCAGCGCGCAGGACAATTGCCAGATCATGAGCTTCATCCATGGTAAAATTGCCCGTAATCTGGGCATGGCCACCTGATATTCTTTCCTGAATTACAGGAGCGGAGTGCACGACACCATCTAAAACAATGGCCAGTCGCTTACGGACATTTTCTCCGGTAATTCTTTCAAAATCATCAGCTCCCTGAGAGTTAAAGGTTAGACTTACTGTGGGGTTTCCAAAACGGTCGGCAATTTGAACTCTGGCCGTTTCCAGAGAAGCACCGGTCAGTAAAGCCTTGTCTTTTAGCAAATACGGGGAAGAACTTCTCTCTCCAGTGGATCTATTAGCACGTAATCCGTAAGCGATAATGTCTCCTTCGGGAATATTACCCCGAAGAGCTTCTTCCAAAGAATTTTCTTCATCAACAAGTTTAAATTCCAGAAGAGCTGTTTTCCCGATTAGTTTTTTTGCTCTTTCCGGATCTTTAATACCCGGTAACTGAATAAGAATCCGGTTTTCGCCTTCCGGTATGATTTCCGGTTCCGCTATGCCGAATTGGTCAACCCTGTTTCTGATTGTTTCCAGACTGTGTTCAACAGTCAACCGTTTCAACTCATTCGCTCTTCTGTCATTTATCTTCAAAGTAACAAGCTGTTCAGCATCGCGCAGGCTGGTTGAATCTATTTCCAGATCAGGATACTTGTCCTGCAAAACCTTTTCCAGATCATTTTTCCCTTCAGACTCTGTTAATTCCATGGAAATCGTTGCACCTTCTGCTTTTTTCAGATTGCGGAAACGCACCCTGCTGTCCATCAATGATTCTTTTAATTCATTAGACGTTCTTTCCATCATTGCTTCCATAGCCTTGTCCGTGTCAATTTCCAGAACCAAATGCATGCCTCCCTGCAAATCCAAACCCAAATGAATTTTTTCTTTAGGCATGTATTTATTCCAGGGTGATGGGATATTGGAAATAAATGTCGGTACCAGAAAATACAAAGCACCCAGACAGACAATTAAAGTTATTGTTCCTCTGAGCTTTAAAGATTTGAACATGAAACGCCCCTTTCTATATTATGACTTGGTTGAAGGTGTTGGAGCCGGCGCACCCGCTTTCTGAAGAACGGTTCCGATAGCACTGCGTGCTACTTTGATTCTTACTTTATCGGCAATTTCCAGCGTGATGACCGCGTCCGCCAGTCCGGTTATCTTGCCATGAATGCCTCCGGTTGTCATTACTAGATCACCATAGGCAAGGTTATCCAGCATCGTTTTCTGTTCTTTTTGTTTTTTCTGCTGGGGGCGAAAAATCAGAAAATAAAATATCAGACCAAAGGATACTATCAGGAAAAACGTGCCTTCCATGCCACCACCGGCTTGTCCCCCCGCAGGGGCCCCGCCCATCGCATATGCTAATGTTATCAATTTCTTTCCTCCTTGAAAATGCTCTTGATAAAATATTTTATAAATTTGTTTCTTTGTTTAAATAGTCTTCTCTAAATTTACCAAAACGGTTTTCACTAATTGCCAGTCGTATATTTTCCATAAGCTTCATATAATAGCGAACATTGTGAATGGTATTCAGTACAATAGCCAGTATCTCGCCGGCAATATAAAGATGTCTCAAATAAGCCCGGGAAAAATTCCGGCAGGTGTGGCAATCGCATGTTTCATCAATGGGATTGCCATCTTCCCGCCAGCGGGCGTTTTTTATAACAACATTTTCTGAATTTGTAAACAATAATCCGTGACGGGCGCATCTGGTTGGTATAACGCAATCAAAAATATCTATACCACAGGATACTGCAAAAACAATGTCCGACGGCGTGCCTACTCCCATTAGATAACGCGGTTTGTCCGCGGGCAATAAGGGAGAGATGGAATCCGTTATCTGATACATTATTTCTTTAGGTTCGCCTACGCTGACCCCACCTAAAGCGTAGCCATCAAAACAAAGGGATGTGATTCTTTCGGCCGCTTGTTTGCGCAAATCCAGGTAAGAGCCTCCCTGGATAATGCCGAAGAGTGATTGCTCGCTGTTTGTTTGAGCAGTCTTGCAGAACTTAGCCCATTTTATTGTCATGTTCAGAGATTCTGCCGTTTGATTATATGTAGCAGGGTATGGAGTGCAGTCATCCAGGCACATCATAATATCCGCTCCCAGCGTCTCCTGGATTTCGATTGCTTTTTGAGGGCTGAGAAAATGTTCGGATCCGTCAATATGTGAACGAAACATGACGCCATCAGGAGTAATTTTACGAAGAGAGCCGAGACTGTATACCTGAAACCCGCCGCTGTCGGTCAGAATCGGATGCGGCCAACTTATAAAACGGTGCAATCCCCCGAGTCTTTTTATTGTTTCATAACCCGGACGTAAATACAGGTGATAGGTATTGCTCAGAATAATTTCCACACCGCAATTCCTGATTTCTTCGGGCAGCATTGATTTAACCGTTCCCTGCGTGCCCACCGGCATAAAAGCGGGAGTGTGCACAACACCATGGGTAGTAATTATTTTCCCCAGCCTGGCGGAAGTGTCGGTATCAATTTTCTCTAAATCAAACTGAAAAGACATTTTTTCTAACCCTATAATATCAGCATGCAGTCACCGTAGCTGTAAAACATATAACGATTTTTCATTGCATGCGCATAGGCTTTTTTCATCAGATCCGTGCCGGCAAATGCGCAAACAAGTAAAAATAACGATGATTGAGGTAAGTGAAAATTAGTCAAAAGTCCATTAACTCTTTTAAATTTATAACCGGGATAAATAAAAAGATTGGTAAAACCGGATTGAGCATTTACATATCCATTCATATCGGCAATAGTTTCTATCGTTCGTGTGGATGTTGTTCCTACTGCGATAAGACGCCGTGCGTTATTGATTATCCTGACGCTTTCGGCGCTTATTTCATAGTACTCCGGTTCCATAACATGCTTTTCAACTTCCTCTGATTCGATAGGAATAAATGTTCCATAGCCCACATGCAAGGTTAATGGGGCAATCTGAATGTTTTTAGAAAGCAAGTTTTTCATTACATTGTCTGAAAAATGCAGTCCGGCAGTTGGGGCCGCAATAGAACCGGGATTCTTTGCATAAATAGTCTGGTAACGTTCCAGATCAGTCATGTCCGGTTCGGAATTTTTCCTTCGTTTTATATAAGGAGGAAGAGGAGCTCTGCCGAACTTGCTTAAATATAAATCAAATCCATCTGGGGTATAAAATTTTAACAGCCATTTCTTGTCGGATATTCGGGCTAAAACCTTTGCTTCACAGTTATTGCCGAGATTTATAGCATCGTTTTCACGCAATCTCTTGGCTGGTCTTAGCAGTGTTTCCCACGTTTCAAAATTTTCTCCTCTTTTTCCCCTGGTTAAAAGCAATATTTCCAGAATGCCGCCGCTCTGTTTTTTTCCAAAGAGCTTTGCGGGAAATACCTTTGAATCATTAACAACGAGAACATCGCCGCTTTGTAATAAATCGGGTAACTGAAGAAAAAAAATATCCGCCATTTCTTCTTTTCTCCTATCCAAAAAAAGGAGGCGTGAATTATCGCGTTTTTCACGGGGATGCTGGGCAATGAGTTCATCCGGCAGATAATATGAAAAATCTTTTAAATTCATAGGCCTATTGTTAAGAAAAAGTGTGGGCAGGTAATCAGATTATAGTTTTACTGTCAATACTGTTGTTTTTTACCGTCGTCCAAAATAAAGTAGAATAAGTCCTACAATCATGGAGGATATTCCCAAGAATCTTAAAGTAGATTCCGGCATTGCTGTTATCTTTATGAGATAAATTTTTAGTTTTTCCGGAAAAACGAAATACGGAAGACCTTCAATAATAAAAATCAATCCCAGTAAACAAAGAAAATCTTTCATTTTAAACCCTTTGTTTTTGCTTCATTCCAGAGTGTCTCCATTTGTGCCGGAGTTGCTTCTTCAAGTTTTATCCCTAAAGAGGAAACTTGTTCTGTTATATAAGAAAAACGTCGCAAAAATTTTTCTGTTGTTTTGGACAAAGCTGTTTCTGCGTCAATAGATAGAAAACGGCTTAGATTAACAACGGTAAATAATATGTCGCCCAGTTCCTCTTCAATTTTAAGGCTGTTTCCCGTTTTTGCAGCAGCATGAAGTTCCTGTATCTCTTCTCCGATTTTTTTCAAAATACCTTTGGCATCCTTCCAGTCGAATCCGTAGGTTGACACTATTGAGGTAATTTTCTGAGCCCTTTTTAGTGCCGGAAGTGAACGGGGTATGTCAGCAAACAAGTCATTTTCACTTTTTTTGTTTTTATGCTCCTGGATCTTTATTTTTTGCCAGTTATCCTTTACTTTCTGCACAGAGGTTACTTTTATATTTCCAAATATATGTGGATGCCGCCTGATCATTTTTTCATTTATTTCGTCCAGGACATCGCCCAGCGAAAATAAATCTGATTCAGTGCTTATTTCAGTAATAAATAATATTTGAAAAAGCAAGTCCCCCAATTCTTCTTTTAACGCTTGCGAATCTGATTGGGTAAGGCAATCAATTACTTCATAAGCTTCTTCCAAGATATACTTGCCAATATCTTCTTTTTTCTGTTGCCGATCCCATGGGCAACCGTCGGGTGCACGCAGTTTTTTAATTAGTAGAATTAAATCTTTCAGTTTTTCTATGTTTTCATTATATATTTTTTTCATCTATATTAATATATTCTAATACCGTAAAGTTTTTATAGGAAAATTTTACAGAGGTAGGTAACACATAAAAAAAATACTGACAATATATTCATAATGGCTAATACTAAAATAATGACCATCAGAAACTAGTTCTTATATTTGTTTATATTATTTAGAAAAGATTGAGGGGAATGACTTTCTAAAAATATAATCAATAAAATCAGCAATTTAATGGTTTTTAGCTGACAAGTCATTCTTTTTAATTGTAAATATATATAAATATTACAAATATTAAGGTAAAATTAACCTTATTTAAAAGTTTTCATGATCATTTAAATTTTAAATAAGAATATAACCTGAAAATTATTAAAATTGTTCTTGACAATACTAAAAAAAAAAGCGTATTCTTCTTACCCAATACGAAGAGTTGGCTTATTTTGCCAAGTATTATGAAATCTTTGAAAGGAGGTTAGACGTTAATGAAAAAAATATTTGCCATTTTTGTCGCTATGCTTTTTGTTGCTTCTTTATCTTTAGCAGTCGTAGGCTGCAAAAAAGCTGAAGAGCCAGCGCCAGCAGAGGCTCCTAAAGTTGAAGCACCAGTTGCACCTGCTCCCGCACCTGAAGCGCCTGCACCAGCAGCTGAGCCTGCACCTGAAAAATAATTCCTTTGAAATAAAGGAGCAGGATAAATCAATCGGACATTTCTTTTGGGAATGTCCGATTTTTTATTGTAATTACTGATGAGGTTAAAATTTTTAAAATGTGTTATACTATTGCAAAAGAAGGCACATTAATTATATTATAAGGCTATAAATTGGTTGTTTTAATTCCACCAAATTTAAGTATGCACTTTTTTTTAATTTTATAAGGAGGTTATTTTATGGCAGATAAAGAAAGTGATTTATTAAAAGGTTTATTTATTGGCGGTCTTATAGGGATGGTTTTGGGTGTTTTATTTGCTCCTAAAAGTGGTAAAGAAACTCGTGAGGAGATTACACGCAAAGCCAATAATTTTCTGACCAAAGCCAAAGAAGAATATGAGAAGGCCGCTGAAAAAAGCAAACTTGCTTATGAAGAATCATTAAAATATTTGAAAGATCTTAATGTATCGGTGAAGGAAAAGGCAGATAAGGTAAGTGGATTGGCTCATCAGGGCGTTGAAACACTTCAGAGCAATAAAAATAGGTTTAAAAAAGCGATTGACGCCGGGCTGGAAGCATATAGGGAAGAAAAAAATAAAGAGAAAGATTAATTTTCAATGTGGCTGATAGATTAAAAAATAATTTTATTATTATCATTAAAGGAGATTACTAATGTACATGGAAATTGCCTTATTAATTTTAGTCAGTATTCTTATTGTTTTGGTGATTTTTTGTATTCCGGTTGTTTTGAAAATATGGTGTATATCAAAAGATATTGCAATTACTCTTCAATCTCTTAATCAAAGTTTCCCTCTAATATTAAAGAATTTGGAAGATATTACAACAAATGTTAATAGTGCTTCTTCTTTAATAAATAAGAAGATTCAAGATATTGCCAGTGCTTCAGATAGATCAAGTCAGCTTTTAAGTGATGTTGTTAACAACATACAAAATTTTGCCCCGATAGCTCTGAATATGCCTATTTTTCGTATAATCAGAAATGCAGTGGCGGTTGCCAAAGGCATGCGTGTTTTTGTTGAAGTTCTTTTAAATAAAGAAAAAGCAGAAACATTAAAATAATTTCATATGGCCAGATTAACATTTTCCAGCAAGTGGGGAAGTGTAAAGGTGCGGAAGAATACTTCTACGCCCGTTGCGGCATCGGGTAAGTCAACCGAAGAATTGGTTCGTGAGATAAAGAACTCACAAAAATCTCCGGTTGGTGAAAGCTACCGGGAAAAGTCATTGTCGATGCATGGTCTGATTTGCGCTCGTTGCGGCAGGGAGTTTCCCCCGTCTGAAAGGCATCTTTTAACTGTTCACCACAAAGACGGCAACCACAACAATAATCCTGCCGATGGAAACAACTGGGAGAATCTTTGCGTATATTGCCATGAAGATGTTCACAGCAGAGAGGTATTGGCTGAATATCTGGGTGAAGGTGGGCAAGGTAAGGAGGTAAGTTTAGTGTATAACGATTCGCAAAGAACCGTTGGATCCGGATTGATGGCTGAAAAATTGAAAATGGCCTTGCAGAAAAATAAAGAAGAAAAATAATTCTAGTGGAATATCAGATTGAATTTTTCTTTTTCCTTAACCATTTTGTCGCCAATAGAAGTCCCGCAATAAATGCAGGTGTAGTCGTATTTTTCACCTTCCTGGAGAATAAGCAACAATCTTTTTCTTACAGGAACCGCTTTCTTGCATTTGGGACAAAACAATTCAGTGGCGTCGAAATCTTTATATGTTTCTTTCATTTCCTATTTTTACTTCTCCGGAATTGTCTCCCAGTTTTTAAGCCAGATCTCAGCTTCGCTGTCACTGGGAGCGCGGTAGTCGCCTCTTGGTGAAAGAGAACCGCCCGAACCTACTTTTGGTCCGTTTGGTACACAGGAACGTTTATACTGCGAAGTTTTGAAAAATCTATACAAATAAACGTGAAGCCATTTTTTTATTTCTTTTAAACTATAAGAGTTTCTTTTATCATCGGCAATATCCGGCCAGAGTCCTTTTGTTTTGTCTTTCCAGGCGTGATAGGCAAGAAAAGCCACCTTGGATGGCAGATAGCCAAAACGGGTTATATAAAAATTATTGAAATCCTGCAGTTCATAGGGACCGATAGTATCTTCTGTTTTTTGAATGTTAAAATGACCTTTTTCTCCTGGGATTAACTCGGGAGATATTTCTGTTTCCAGTACGTCATTAAGGATTTTGGAAACTTTCTTGGAGAATTGATTGGTCTTGACGACCCACCGTATCAAATGTTGAATCAGAGTCTTTGGTACACTGGCGTTGACATTATAGTGAGACATGTGATCACCGACGCCGTATGTGCTCCAGCCCAGAGCCAGTTCACTTAAATCTCCCGTGCCCACCACCAGCGCATTAAGCATATTTGCCAGACGGAAAAGATAAGCCGTTCTTTGTCCCGCCTGAATATTTTCAAATGTAATATCGAAAGTTTTTTTGCCGCGAGCGTAAGGGTGTTTAATATCTTTCAGCATTTGCAGGCAAGCCGGTTTGATGTCAATTTCATTGACCTCAACTCCCATGGCTTTCATTAATTTTAGAGCGTTGTTATACGTCTTTTGGGATGTGGCAAATCCCGGCATGGTGTATGCTTTAACATTCGATCGGGGGAGAGATAAAGCATCCATAGTTTTCGTGGCTACAATAAGGGCTTGGGTGGAGTCAAGCCCGCCGGAGATACCGATCACGATATTGGGTATGCCGGAAGATTTTAAACGTTTTGCCAGTCCCTGAACCTGAATGTTGTATGCTTCGTAGCATCGCTGGTCTAGTTGGGAAGGATCAGAGGGAATGTAGGGAAAACGGGGATATTCCCGCTTCAAGAAAATCGAACCGCCGGGAATGGTTATATCAAATTCGATTTTACGGAAGGATAAAATTTTTTCTTTGTGAGATGCGGCGTTTTCATTGAAAGAAGTTAAACGCATTCTGTCCTGCGCCAGCCGGTCAAGATCTATATCGCTGTAAATAATTTGAGCCTGCTGCGAGAAACGGGGTGATTCAGTGAGCAGATTACCGTTTTCAAAAATCATGGCATGTCCATCCCAGGCGAGATCAGTTGTGGATTCACCGACACCGGCCGCAGCGTAAAGATAAGCCGCAACACAACGTGCCGATTGATTGGCGGCAAGCTGCTTGCGATATTCGGATTTGCCGATAGTTATATTTGATGCGGATAAATTACCGATAACAGTGGCTCCGGCCATTGCCGCGAAACTCGAGGGAGGTATCGGAACCCAGAGGTCTTCGCAAAGCTCGAGGAAGAAATTAAAATGTTTGATATTGGCAGCTTTAAAGATTATATCGGCGCCAAAAGGTATGTCTTTTTGTCCGGCTAATTCTATTTGTGAAGAAAATGCGGCTGAAGCGGGATTGAATTGTCTGGCTTCATAAAATTCGCGGTAATTGGGAAGGTATGATTTTACAGCCACACCCAGTATTTTCCCGTGGTAAAAGACAACGGCGCAGTTGAAAAGCCGACAATCGACTTCCAGAGGTGCGCCGACAATCAAAATCATATTAATTTTTTCAGAAGCTTTTTTAATATCGACGATGGCTTTCTTGACTCCCAGCAGAAGAGCGTCTTGTTGAAATAAATCTTCATTGGAGTAAGCGGATAATCCCAGCTCCGGGAAGATAGCCAGCACCGTTTTCTGTGAAGCTGCTTCTTTTGCCAGTTCCATAGTCTTTTTTGTGTTGAAAATAGTGTCGGCCACTTTTAATTCCGGTATGCAGACGGCGGCACGGATAAAACCATGATTGTATAGGTTAAAAAAATCTTTAATTTTTGCAGACATAAAATTATTCTTTCTCTACCAAGGCATAGGCGCTGTGGTTATGAATACTTTCAAAATTTTCGGCTTCAACGCAAAACCAGGTAAAATTATCATCTTTATTTAAACTTACCGCAATAGTGCGAACAACATCTTCAACAAATTTAGGATTTTCGTAGGCCTTTTCCGTTACGTATTTTTCATCAACTCTTTTTAAAAGAGAATATAACTCGCCGCTGGCGGAATCTTCGACAATTTTTATTAAATCTTCAATCCAGAAGAATTTTTTGAAGCGAACTTTGGTCGTTACTATACTACGCTGATTATGAGCTCCATATTTGCTAATTTCACGGGAACAGGGACAGACGGTAGTTACGGGAACCACAACCCCCACCTGAAAATCGGAATCTTCCGCATTACTTTCCCCGGAGAAAATGCAGCGGTATTCCATGAGACTTTTTGCTCTGGATACAGGGGCCGTTTTCTCCAGAAAATAGGCGAATTCAATCTCCATATGGGCAGAATGGGCATGCAGTTTTTGTCTGGTTTTTTCTAATATTGACTGAAAAGTTTTGATACTGATCTGACCTTTGAATTCATTAAGCGCCTCAATAAAACGGCTCATATGTGTGCCTTTAAAGTGATGCGGCAGATTTACGTACATGTTTATACTGGCATTGACAAGTTGGGTTCCCCTGACACGGTCAAGGACGATAATCGGATATTTTATATTTTTTACACCGACTTTTTTAATGTTAATATTACGAAAATCTTTCTGGCTTTGAATGTCAATCATAACAAATCTCTAATAAATTTAATTACTGCGTTTGAACACTAAGGTATATAAGTTACGGCTGCGTTTTCTGATTCCCATATTTTCACCCGAACCATTTTTGCTCCTGTTTTTTTAACTTTTGTCGTCATTTTTTCATAAATATATTTGGCGACATTTTCTGCCGAGGGATTAATGCCGGCAAAAAAAGTTAAAGAGTTGAGATGTTTATGGTCAATATCTTCAAGAATTTCGCTCAAGACTTTTTTCAAAAAACGGAAATCTATTAAAAGTCCGTTGGAGTCCAGTTTTTCTGCTGCAACGGTTATTCCAACTTTAAAGTTATGACCATGCAAATCTTCACACTTGCCGCCGATTCCGGTGAGCAGATGCGCGGCGGAAAATGATTTTATAATTGTAACTTCGTACACTTTCAACTTCTCCAGATATAATTAATATCATATTTTGTAATGATGGTGAATAATTAATTATTACCCAAATGGTCAGTTAATAAATTATATTCTGAAAAATGTGACCGAGAAAGAATAATTTAAAAATTTAAGGGCAAAACTTTTTATTCCTGGCAGATTCTAATGTTTTGCAATAGCCCAGTTCGCAGGCTTTTTTAGCGTCAAGACAGCCGAGTCTATTGTTGCCGTATTTTAAAAAAGCAACAGCTCTGTTGCTGTATGCATTGGCATTGTCTGGTTTATACATAATTGCTTTATTATAATCTGCCATGGCTCTTTGATACTGACCAATTTTAGAGAAAGTAAATCCCCTGTTGATATATGCATCTGAATAATTTTCTTTTAAGCGTATGGCTTCATTATAATTTTCAATAGCTTTTTGATATTGGCCGAGTTTTTCATAAACTAAACCTCTGTTATTGTAGGCTTTGGCATTGTCTTTTTTGTGAAGAATAGCTTTATTAAAATCTTCTGTCGCGAGATGGTATTTCCCCAGGATCCCGTAAATGGTTCCTCTGTTGTTGTATGCCTCTGAATAATTTTCTTTTAAGCGTATGGTTTCATTATAATCATCAATGGCTTTTTGATGTTGGCCAAATATTTCATAAGCTACACCTCTATTGAAAATATAATCGGCATTATCTGGTTGAATTAGGATGGCCTTGTTATAATGATATATGGCTTCTTCAATTCTTCCCTCTGCAGACAGGGCGGTGCCAAGATTATTATGCGCAACAAAGTTATTTTTTGTTACCCTTAAGGCATAGCCGAAAAGATTAATGCTGTTTTTCCAAATACCGCACTGCTTATATGTTAGAAGC
>JAFGLS010000204.1 GCA_016927935.1 Syntrophaceae bacterium | reverse complement strand
TCTGAAATATACACTCCGAAGAATTATTTTGACCGACTCTTCACTTTAATTAAGCGCTTCCCCAGAGAAAATATTAATCGCAATTATTTGGCCATGACCATACATGTAACCCATTTACTAGAAAGACAACTATTACATGATTTTTCCGGTAGTTTTAAGATAGGGATGTCCAATTTATTTGCTTTTTACAAATCGGTCTTTAACTACTACATGCTTGATGTAATAAAATTTTTGATAAAAGTATTGCGATACAATTACAGATACCTTACTTATGCCACATATATGACGATTAGAGGTTATCATTTTATCAAGCTTGCTAAAGATATAGTTGCGGCGAAGTCAAACATTGACCAGCAAGGAAAGTCAGTGTCATAAAATATTTTTTTCGTCAAATCGAAAATTCCAACTGTAATGACCCCAGTCAGGTGATATACACGGGCCACCTATAATGTTTATCAGATACAATAGCGCAAGATAATAATATTGATCCCTCTTCAATTTTATAAAAACATCATACTCCCTATTATTCGGCAAATATTTTTACAGATTTTCAGGCAATATTCTATTCGAGGCAATCCGATTTGATATAATTCTTGACACAAAAAATCAGACTAATTATATTGCAAACCCTAAAAGTGATTTTCATATAATATTAAAAATCAAACTTTTAATATACACCATAAAGTTGTTCGGATATAAATTGCATGAAAATAGCATTTTTCAATATTGGTCAACCATATATAGCACTAGAAATACTATCAGCCATTGCCAAAAAAGAAGGGCACTTTGTAAGATGTCTTCACGCTCATACTCTTTTTAAAGAAGGTCTCACCAGGGAATTCAAGCGGCTGGCAAAATTTTTTAATTACGACAAGCAATTATTATTTAAACAGCTGGAGGTTTATCAGCCCGACTTAATCGCATTTTCCGTTGTAACGTATTACTATAAACTGGCAATTTATTATGCTGAAATCTGCAAAAAGATTTGCCCTCAAGCAAAAATTGTTTTCGGCGGCATTCATGTTTCCTGTGCCCCGGAAGTTGTTATTGCCAATGATTTCATCGACTATATCGTCATCGGCGAGGGAGAAATAGCTTTCTCTTCCATCATCAAACATATTGAAAAAAACGATTCTTCCGAGCCAATAGTTAACACCTGGTACAAATCAAAAGAAGGAAACATTATTAAAGGCAAACAAATTGGTTTTATTCAGGATCTCGATTCTCTGCCTCATTACGACAAAGATATTTATCCGGACTCACGACAATGGAAATATTATTACCTGACTATAACTTCCCGAGGCTGTCCCTACAATTGCTCCTATTGCTTCAATCATTATTTTAGAAACATTCCCGAAGAAAAATCAAATTATGTACGGCGCAGAAGTGTTAAACATGTAATAGAAGAACTGGTTATGGCCAAGAAGAAATACAATATCAGTTTAATTGAATTTTGGGATGATATTTTTATCCTTGACAAAAATTGGCTGAAAGAATTTCTGGATGTATACAAAAATGAAATTGCCATTCCCTTCAAGTGTTACATACACTCGCACCTATTTGATGAAGAAATAGCAATCTGGCTCAAAGAAGCCGGCTGTAAATGGGTGGATTTTGGAATTCAGCATATTAATGAAGAATACCGCAAAAAATACCTGAGGCGTCCCGAAAAAAACATTGATATAGTAAATACCCTTAAGATTTTGAAAAAGTACGGGATTGTTTCTTTTGCCGATTATATTGTCGCCATGCCCGGAGACACCATAGAACATAATGAGGAGGCAAGGCTTTTCTTCCTGGAAAACATGCCCGATATTATCGAGCCTTACTGGATGTCTTATCATCCCCAAACAGACATCATCAAAAGAGGTTATAAACTAAAAATTCTGAATGATGAAACAATGAAGTTAATCAATCAGGGACATGATCCTAACAGTTATTTTGCCAGCGCTCTGGGATCTAAAGATTTTCACAAAGAGTATTATTTCATTTTTAAAGTTCTTCCCGGCCTTCCGGCATTTTTAAGAAAGAGGTTAACTTACAATGTTTCGAAGAGAATACCTTATTTTATAAAAATTTTCTTTTACATTTATTCTATTTATTATTTGGGATATAAACACAAAAGCCCTCGAATAAAAGTCTTCTCGTTATATATAACTAGATATATGCTCCATATACTGAAAACGAAATATTTTCCTAAAAAGTGGATAGAATATTGTCAAATAAAGTAATCTCTATTTCATCAAAAGAACTTTTTTGATTTGAATATTCTGGAAAGAGTTTTTATGACACCACGAGTTCTTCTTTCATCTGTTTTCAAACCATTCGCGGTTAATGATATGTATTCACGCAAGGAATCCATCCTCGAACTTTGGCATAATCAATTAACCAAAGTGCAGGGCATTTTCTCGTTACGCCATTCTTATGTTTCATTCGGCCTTCATTCTATTGCCAACAATCTTGGAATACCATGTACCGTACTTGATTTCCCAACTCAAAAGAGATTCATCCGGGAAATCAAAAAGGGCTATGATTATGTCGGCATAGGTGCAATTACACCTAATTTTCAGAAAGTTAAATGGATGACAGCAAAAATAAGGGAAATATCACCACAATCTAAAATCATACTCGGCGGTTTCTGCGCCGCTATTCCTAACTTGCGTAACTTGCTTGATGCAGATTACATTTGCACAGGTGAGGGAATCAGCTTCATGCGCAAGTTGCTAGGATTGCCAGCCGAATTCGAATTCAAAAATCCGGACATGAGCTTTGATTTACGTGAACTACTGGGAATGCCGGTTTTCGGAATACTTAAAAATCCTCAAATCATAGTCGGACTGGGTTGTTCCTATGGTTGCGATTTCTGTAGTCCAAGTCAATTCTTCGGATACAAGCACATCAAATTTTTTAAGACAGGAAGGGCTTTATTTGAGGAAATATTGCGCACATCCGAGAAATACGGAAAAAACACTATATCCCTAGGCGGTGATGACAATTTCCTTCTTGACCTAGATCGTGCAGAGGAATTAAGACAGTGCATGATAAAAAGTGGTCGGATATTTAAAATATTAATTTTTGGCTCGGCAGACAAGGTGATAGAATTGGGGGCAGAAAAACTTGCCGAAATGGGGGTAGATGGAATTTGGATCGGTAGAGAAAGTGATTTTTCCTCTTATCCGAAAAATAGAGGAATTAATATGAAGGCGCTGTTTGATGATCTAAGACGCCACGGTATAAAAACCGTACTTAGCTCCATCTTGCTCATTGATGAACATACAAAAGAAAACATCCGGCAAGATATTGATAGTCATCTTGCTTGCCGCCCAACATTCAGCCAATTTGCACATTATGCGCCTATTCCCCAAACCCCCCTTTGGGACAGAATGTGCAAGGAAGGAAGGATAATACCCGGTATCCCTTGGGAAGATATGCATGCATTTAATGAACCATGGTATTACCATCCCAATTTCACCACCAAAGAAGGAAAAGACATACAAGAAGAAGCATACCAGCGTGATTTTCACGAACTTGGCCCATCATTGCTACGTGTCATTGAAACGGACTATGAGGGATGGAAATACCTTCGCCAGTCAAATAAGCCTCACCTGCGAGACAAAGCTGACTCATTCGCTCATCAGATGAGGAGTTATAAGATAGCGCTTGCAGCGATGGATTACCTTGTACCCACCGTTCAAATGCGTGAAATGGTCAGAGATGTCCGGTGGAAGATAGAAGAATCCTTTGGGCCAACTAATACTTTTCAAATAGCCGTAGCTTGCGGGCTATTACTGACTGGCCGGTTTCGGGAATTTAGAAATCGCCACTGGGGTGATGTCATCCAACCGCCAACGTGCTTTGTATGTTATAATAACTCTAGATAATTTGCAGATGAACGCATAAAAGATGACTTTTCTAAAAAAAATTCTGGAGCCGATGACCAAGATTAAACTTGCGACCTACTGATTACAAATAAGTGGGAGGAGATATTATTAACATCGCCTTTTGATATGCATTCAAATTAAGGATAATTACAGAAAAAGGAAATGAAGCGTGTTATCAAGATATAATATATCATTAAAGGCAAATAAACAGAAAATAAAAGAGTATATAATATATACCCGACCTTCATTAAAGAGGATTATTATCTTTATAATAGATTCTTGTGTTTTCGGTTTTTCGGTTTCATTCGCCAATTATTTCGCAAGCAGTCCAATACCCATTGATGCAAACTGGTTGTGGAAATGTATGGATAAAAAGCGCTCTCCATTTTTGCGGTTTTTACTTCACAACTGGCCGCTAAAGCCTTTGAGATGGCTTGCCTTTCTATTATGGTACAGAAATTCTTACAAATATAAAAATCATGCTGTTGGTATAAACAAACATTATGGTATCTCAAATGATTTTTATAATCTTTTTCTGGATAAAAAATATATGTTTTATACCTGCGCAGATTTCATAAAAACAAATGACTCAATCGAACAGGCGCAGGACAATAAAGCAAATTATATACTCAAGCTGATAGATCCCAAACCGGGCGAGAAAATACTTGATTTAGGCTGTGGGTGGGGACCTATGATGAAAAAAATCTATGAAAAAACAGGCGACAAGGAAAATATCATCGGGTGGACGATAGCAAAAGAACAGATAAAATATATAAGAGAAGTTTTGGGATTCAGGGTTGAAGATGTAAATTTTTGCACGACTAAATTTGAGGAGAATTCATGGGACAAAATATTTTCAATAGAATCTCTTGAAGCTGTCCGGCCAAAAGAATTGCTTCCGCTTGCAAAAAAATTACGGAAGGCCCTAAAACTTGGTGGCAGAATTGTTCACCAGTTTAGTACTGTAACAAAAGATCCATTCAGCCCTTTACTAATTTGGGGTGCGTTTAATATATTTCCGGGCAGCGAGATTACAACCATTGAAAAACACATGTCTGTTTTCGAGGAAGCGAAATTCAAAATCGTTCATCATTCAATACATGACTATCGGCCAACCCTCAAAGCATGGTTTGACAGACTGGCGAAAAATCAGAATGAAGCCATCAGATTAGTCGGAGTAAAAACCTATAATATGTACCTTATATTCTTTGCCGGTTCTCATGGTATTTTTCAAGAGCACGCTGTGCTTCTCAACAGGGTTATATTAGAGCCGATGGATTAAGAGTGAGTACCTATACACAATATTTCACATTTACAAATAAATCTTAAAATCAGAAAAACAACATGATTTCCTGTCTTCATTAAACATATTTTGACATAAATAAGTCAATAATATAGATACCGTACGGATTTTACAGCAATGAAATTCCCTTTTCTGAAAATTATTAATTTTTTCATAAAAGGGTAGCAACAAGGTAGCAGTAAAAAATATATGGAAGATGATTTACTTAACCATTTGATTTTACTGGAGCCGATGACCAGAATCGAACTGGTGACCTACTGATTACGAATCAGTTGCTCTACCGGCTGAGCTACATCGGCGTCCGCATTTTAATCAACATTGAGAGGGGCACAATATTTATATTATGGGTAATTGCTTGTCAAGTTTTTACATTGTATGGCAAAAGGAGAAAATTACATGATTTTTTTCTTTTTCGTTTTTTTGAGTCTTTACAGCGTTCTTAACTTTTATGCTTTCTTCAGGGCAAAGAATGTCTTTAATTTTTCAGGTAAAACGGAAATCATCATAATAATTTTACTTATATTTCTTATTTTTGCTCCGATAATAATTCGATTAGTGGAAAAACTTAACTTAGAGATACTTGCAAGATCAGTTGCTTACTGCGGATATCTCTGGATGGCTTTTATTTTTTTGTTTTTCTTTGTTAACATCTCATTTGACATAGTTAGATATTTATTAAAATTTTTCCCCCAAAGCTTTGGAAACGCTCAAACGAGAAACATTTTCTTTTTCATGGCTGTTTTTCTTTCCTTTTCTTTTGTTGTATTCGGATTTTTCGACGCTCAAAAAATACGAATTAAAAAACTGGAAATTTATACTGAAAAACTGTCGTCAAACAATGAAAGAATAAAAATTGTCCAATTATCCGATGTGCATATCGGATTAATTATCAGGAACAAGCGTTTAGAAAATATTTTAAAAAGTGTGAAAGACGAAAAGCCGGACATCTTGGTTTCCACAGGTGATTTGCTGGACGGCGAATTAGATAATGTATTGACCGAGGCAGCACAATTTGCTGAAATAAAACCAAAATACGGCAAATATGCGGTAACCGGCAATCATGAATACTACGCTGGAATTGAAAAATCTTTAGAATTTACAAAAAATGCCGGTTTTGAAATTCTGCGGGATGAAAGTAAAAAAGTAGCCGGAATAAATATTATCGGCCTTGAAGATTCAACAGGGAGGAGATATGACCTAACAGGAAAAAAAATCAGTTCGTTGAACCTTTTTCCTAAAGAACAAAGTAAGGAGTTCATTTTATTATTAAAGCATCAACCGACGATAAAAAAAGATAAAAATTTTGACTTGCAACTTTCCGGCCATACCCACGGAGGTCAAATTTTCCCTTTTGTATTCTTTACAAAAATCTTTTTCCCCATACATTCTGGATATCACAAATTAAGCGATAATAAATCAATTTATGTAAGCAATGGAGCAGGGACATGGGGACCGCCTGTTCGCTTTCTTGCCCCGCCGGAAATAACAGTAATTAACCTAATAAAAAAATAACGCTTCTAATATTAGCAACTTAAAATAATCCAGGCATGTGCAAAATAATTATTTCTGTTTATATATACTTCTTAAAAAGCAGATTTACTCGATAACACTTAAATACCTAAAAAATATTACATTTTCGTTAATAAAACACTGTTTCTACTTGACAATATGGCTTTACTTATATATGAGTTATCTCAGCATTAAATCTGCAAAAAATTTTGCTACACCAAAGCATTAAAAAATTGGGCTGTTTGTTTTTTCGTGTCACTAGAAAAAATCTGTCGTTTGATCGGAAACTGGGATTAACACAGTAAAATTACTCTGGGCTATTCAATATATTTTCAAAAAATTATGTTTATTCTTATCTTTGTTAAATGAATCTAGGCAAATTGTAACAAATTAAAATACGACATAATACTTATCGGCTTGAATTATATATTATTTTAAAAATGGAAATCAAAATAGCAAAAATTTTAACTAAAAGGACATTAATGAAAATAAAAATTATTAGTCGTTTTTTATCGTTATTTTTTTTCATGCTCATTTTTTTTGTGCCCTCTTCGATTATGGCCAATGAAGCTTTAAAAGGTGTACAACTGGCTCTAAGTGGAGTCAGTGCTGACAATGCGGCACCGGCAATTGATGATGAGAATAAAAATGTCCAAACAGAAGCGAAAGTGGCTGACTCACGCAAAAGTGCTGAACAGGAAACAAAAGATTCAAAGCAAGATAGCTTGTCAAAAACAATTGAACAGGAACTAAATGAGTTAAGACAAGAAATTAAAAAAATACGCGGGGAAAGCGAAGCAAGGAAAAAACTGGAGGTACCGGAAGAGGAAAAGAGCCAGACGGTGGAAGATATTCTCTCTGCTGCCGGTCGTCAATACTCTCTCTTAAAAAAGGGAACTGTCGGGCTCTCCTATCAATTTGCTTATTCGTATTATTCTGGAGATGTCATTGATGAGACGACAGTGGTTTTACGCAGATGTAATCACAACATAACTAATACTATTTCAGTTGAATACGCCCTGCTGAATAATCTTACCTTGAGTTCCAATTTTCCCTTTGTCTACAAATACAATAAGGTGGGAACTACAGAATCGATGGATGTAACAGACTTAGGTGATATATCTCTTGGTTTAGGTTGGCAGCCATTTAAGGCGGGAGGACGTATTCCAGCAACTATATTCACTCTTGGTGTGTCTTTGCCCACAGGAAGCAGTCCATTCAAAATTAACTACGCTAAAGAGCTGCCAACCGGTACAGGTTATTACGGAATTCAAGGCTCAGTTTCTTTAAGCGCGGTTGTAGATCCTCTGGTCGCCTTTGGCAATCTAGGTTACAATTATGGATTTCCCAAGAGCGGTCTGTCTCAAATAATTTATGAGGATCCAACAGATCCATCGAGTAAAATATATTTAACTAAAGTTGAACCAGGCAGCAGCATTAGTTTAGCTTTTGGATTCGGTTATGCCCTTTCCTATCAGGCATCCTTGAATTTAGCCGCTCAATTCAGTTATGCTTTCGGCAGTAAATACTACAATAAAGGAACTGCCAGTGGTCGAAGTGAAAATGAAACAGGCAGTTCTCTCTCTTCCGCACTTAACATAGGAACAGGATGGAGGATAACCCCGGCAAGATCCATATATGCATCAGTGGGTATTGGACTGACAAATAATGACCCCGATGTAGCTGTATCTTTAAAACTGCCGTATGAATTTTAAGAGAAATTTCTCCTAAAAATAGAAGCGACAACATGCCAGAAAATTAATAAATTACGCATATTTCTATGATTAGCAAATTAGGAATAAAATGATTAATTTTCACAAAAATGATAAGATCTCGAAACATAGAGCTGTAATTTTTTCTTTTTCTATGTTAGTAATATAAAATATGTTATCTAAAGATTCTTTATAATGTAAGATATGGAAAATTAGCAATAATGACAATATTTTCAAAAATTAGAAAGTTTATTGTTCTTATGCCGTTATCTGTATTCCATGCTCCTCGTAGGGGAAATTCTAATTTAAACAAATTAAATGTTATGTATAAATGTATATATTTTATCTGCATAATATTAGCAGTAATCTTATTTTTTCGTCTTCCTCAGGCAGAAGGTGCCTTCAATGAATCAATGGCCATTGATACAAAAGCCATTTCGCTGGCCAATAATGCTACTGCCGATCCTCCGGGAATCGCGTCAATCCATTATAATCCTGCGGGGCTCTCTTTGATGGGTAACGGTACTTTTCTTAGCATGGGGGCTATTCCAGCTCTCATGAAGAAATCATCGAAATTCGAAGAAGATACCAATCATATCGGTTTTCACAATTTTCAAGGAGACAAAACTGAAGATCCCCTTGCCGGCCAGGAAGGAAAAATCAGCGCCGGCATGACTTTTATTCCCATTCTGAACGACACATTTGAGGGACCTATGGTTGGCCCCATATTCGGTCTCTCTCATAGAACACCGGGATCGAAATGGACATTCGGTTATACCACTTATGCCCAGTATGCCGGCGGTTGGAAATACGGTGCTGACGACCCTTCTGTTTTCGGGGCAAAGTCCGTATATATGCAGCACCTACTTTATGCCTCTCCGGCGGTGAGTTACAGGATTAACAATAACCTGTCCATCGGCGCCTCTGTTGGTTTGGGGCAAACGGCAATGGGTATTACTATGTTAATGAGAGCTCCCAACGAGATCGTAAATATAACAAAAATTCTTGGCGATGCAACCAAAGACATGGCCAATCCCATATTAGACCTTACTGTTCCCATGCCTTTGTTCGGCGGCGGAATTGGAGTATATGACACAATAGGAACTGTAGAACTGAATATGCGAGATGATTTTTCTCCTTCATATATTTTAGGCGCATTATGGGAACCTTTTGACTGGATATCTTTCGGACTCTGTTATCAAAGTGCGGTTAAATCACACATGTCCGGAAAATTCAGTTTTCAATACAGTGAAGATTGGCAGAGAATGGTTGCCTGGAGCGGTAGCACCGCCGTAATGCAGATTATTTCGATAATTTTTGACCTGCCTTATAATGTTGAAGAAAAGCAGACAGGAACGGTTTCGACGGATTTGGAATTTCCGCAAATCATAAATTTTGGAATCAAGCTCAAACCAATAAAACAACTTTCTCTCTTAGGGGAACTGCACTGGGCACAATGGTCCGCGGTTAGGGAAAACGATATAGTATTTGACCAGAAAATTCAACTTCTTCAATTATCCAAGTTCATGGGCTACACTGAGGGACCATACAACATGGTAGAAACCAGAAAATTTAAGGATACACTGAACTGGGGGGTAGGCATAGAATATCAATTACTGGACTGGCTCCAGCTTCGTGCCGGCTATGAATACAGGAAAACCTCCACTGTACCGCGATACTATGATCTATTATACGCAATGCCGACAATGCATTATTTCGGCGCGGGATTGGGAGTCAAGTGGAAAAGTATAGATATTGATCTTGCTCTCGCCTACATGGTCAGTGAAAAGAACAAGGTTCCAGCCGGAAGCAGTGTCAACATGAGCTCGTATGTGCTGGGAGCAGGTCTTCAAAACCCTTACAGAGGGTTAAATTATGAGGAGAGATTACATGTCTATCTGGGTTCAGCGAAGCTCACGATGCCTCTTGATCTGATTACCGATCCGATTTTCGATTTATTGCCACCGAAGTGGGCATCCAAGTGGGGCTCTAAGAGTAAAAAAGTCACCGAATTTAAACCATTAAGGGATACATCTATTACTTTAACCGATAACATGCGCTATGAAAATAAGTTTTACTTCATAGAAAATAGCGAGTAAAATTCAATCCCATTAATTATCCACAGAACAAAATGAAAACAATTATGATTTAATCTTCAGTTGAAGTTTTTTCTGTCTTATATCGTCTTCCATCACTCGCAGATGATCGGCTTTCGGTTTGTAACAATCGCTGACATTTTTCTTATAAATATCATAAATAACCAAACTTGCCGGCAAATTTAAATTAACATATAGGCTGAAAACATTAAGCAGAACTTCAGGATTTTTCACGTCTTTAAAACGCATCGGACCAAGATCAACAAATTGAACTTCTGTTGGAATCTTTGAAAGCATTAACTTATGTACTAGTATAACCGCGTTTTTTTCAAAATACAAAAGTTGCCATCCAGCTTTCAAAAAGTCAAAGATTAAAGGTAATTCTCTATAATGAATTATTGCTGTTTTAAAAGGATATTTTATATTAAAGTGGGTTATATCTTCAGCAGTTGCGGGTTTACTTACTAATTCCCAATAATCAGGTGCAACCTGCTTGGAATATGGCACGTGCCGCGGATCAATAAAAACTTTATAATCAGGATAAAGATCCCATAGCAGATAGCCGCCAATAAGGTAGTCATTGAAGATCGGTCCTTCCAGCCGGTATTTCTTCAGGAAGGATACTTCTTTCACAGGCGCGAAACTGTCAAGACCAGCACCAAACCATTTGTTGTCAGCTTTGTATCTGAAAGTGAAATAGGAAATATTAATAAAAAAGAAAATGAAAACCAGTAGAGACAAGACGGTTGCCTTGCTGGTGATACTCTTCAATTTCATCTGGTGAATCTCGTAGAAAAATGCAAAAAAACATGTAAGAGGGAATATGTAACTTGCCCGGGCTGCCATCATGCTTCCCAGAAATGTAAACAAGATTATTATCGCTACAAAGTCGAAGGTTCTCTTTTTGATTAATTCATAGAGACCAAGACAGCAAATAAAAAATAGCATCAGCAACATTATCCAGGCAGTTTGGCCAGTCCTGAAAAAGGAAATACCGATATCGTTCAAATATGGCCACAGGCTCATATAAGCTTGGATGTATTTAATGTTCAGGCTATAAGCCTTGGAAGTCATCAGCCCATTATAAATGTTCAACAAGTATTTTATGCCGTAAGGATTCAACAGGGTGGCTGCAAATGACAGAACACACGCAGCCCCAAAATGAGCAATATCTTTAATTTTAAACGATTCTTTTGGAAAAAAAATTATGTTTAACAGTTCGCCGCTAAAGGCGAGAGAAAGAAAAGCGAGACCTAAAAAGAAAGAACCATGTAGATTGACCCAAAGGGCGAAAATGAAGGGATAAAGATAAAGAAGGAACCTTCTGCGGGTCAACTTGAAACAAAGCAAGATAACTCCCATCCAGCAACCCAGGAGCGCTGAAAATAACTCGGGCTTGTAATGATTGCAGGAAATGGAGCAGGCGATACCAAGAACGGCAATAAGGGTGACGCTGGTTACATCGAATTGTTGGCGAATCAGACGGAAAAAAAAATAAATTGCGGAAAAAATCCCCAAGAATATAAACCATTGAAATACCCAAAGGCCGAATCCTCCAAAAAAGTTGTAAATAATGTAAATAATTATGCTTCCCAGACAAGTATTATAAATCCAATCCGAATCCGCCGGAGTCCAGGAAAAAATTGAATGATCAACAACTAAAGTATGATTAGCTAAATAATACTTGCCCAGGGCCATCTGCCACCACAAATCATAATCGGAACGTTCTACGGGGTATTTTAACAGTATAATGACCGGCAGAAGCGCTATCACCACCCATTTCAAACATCGTGAAGAAGCCATTTTTTCCGAAAAGACAAAGAAAGAAACCACCTTTCGGTTGGATGCTATTTTTTCCAAAAAGGCAAGAAAAGAAGACACCGGTGCTGAAGAAATCAGTTTGTCCAGAAAACCAAGCAAGTAAGAAACTATTTTAGGTCGTTTATCATAGTCATTAATCGAATCATCAATTGATTTTATAGCTAAAGTTTCTTTTGTTTTATCTTTGTTCATAATTATTTTTTTTACAAAGATGTAAATATAAAGAAATCTATACTTTCATTTACTTCCGATTCACTGCGTCAGTTTAATAAAACCATTTATGGTAGGTATAGTATCCCCTGAAAATTTCAAAACCAAATTTGATTAGGACCTTTTGCACCGAAATATTCTTGAGTTGCGTGGAAATAATCATCTTTTTGGCTTTTTTTGCAAGACACCATTCCATCGCCTTGCATAAAAAAGAATGATAAATACCCTGACCCTGAAAATCGGGATGAATACCACCCAGAAACATTTCACCTTCATCAGGATCATTAATTCTCAAAACGCCAAAAGCTACTATTCTGCTATCTATTTCGCCGACAAGAAAATTTTCAGAATCCCTGGAGGCAAAGGCTTTACTTGCCCAGTCTGAGTAGGCTTCATCACATTTCTTTTTATCCAGTTTTGGATCGGCATGATAATGCCCTACATAATTATGAAACGATTCTCTGGCAACTGATATCATTTCGTTTTCTTCTTCGATACGTATTTGTCTAACAAACGTTACTCCCTTGTCGACAGGCAAAGCTTTTCTAGACAAATCAAGGTTATAATAAACAAGAGTATCCATCAGCAGAAAACCTTCTCTTTCCATAGCCTGAGCAGCATCAAGATCTGACATATCACAACGTGCGATAAGCAATTTAACTTTTTTTGCATAGCAAAAATCCAGCACAGAAGACAGACTTGCTGCGTTTAGGCCGACAACTCTTGCTGTTACAACTCCAAACCTCTCTGTATCAATATCAGAAATAAATATATCAGATGAGAAAAAACTCATTATTCCTCCCAGATTAGAAACATGTATGCATCGCTCTCTTTATCAAAGATTTATATAAAATCCTTCTTAAATTCAATCATATGTTTATATCAATTAAAACTTTTTTGTTCTAATATCTCAAGGCGATAACCACATTGCCCTGTCCCGAAACTCTTTTTCCTTAAGCTTTATATCGAAATCCATAGCGCTTAATATATTCGGTTTCAACTTGTAATAATCGTTAACGTTCCTTTTGAAGACATTATAAATGTATCGTCCTGCCTTTGGATTCAACCGAACATAAAAATTAAAAACATTAATCAGAATATTCGGACTTGTGACATTGCTAAAACGCAAAGGGCTGAGACTAACATTGGCCGCCTCCGGATGAACAAATGAAAGAAGTGATTTATGAATCAGTATGGCCGCATTTTTCCCAAAATACAAAAGACGCCATTCATCATCCTTCGATTTCAAAAAATCAAAAATTAGAACCATTTGCCTGTAATGAAGTATTACAATTTTAAATGGATATTTATTTCGAAAGCGCTGTATGTCTTCTATATTCACCTGCTTGTTAGTAAATTTCAGATAATCCGGAAGAACCTGTTTTTCATAGGGACTACAACGTGGATCAATAAAAACTTTGTACTCAGGGTAAAGATCCCACATAAGATAACCGCCAATGACATAATCATTGAATATGAGTCCTTCCATTTTATATTTTTTCAGGAAAGCCACTTCCTCCACAGGCGTAAAATTATCAAGTCCTTTGCCAAACCATGTATTATCCGCGCCATGCCTTATATTAAAATAAAAAATAATAACATAAAAGGAGACAAAAATGAGCAAAGAAAATACGGCCGTTCTTTTTAGGTAGTCTGCAAGTCTTAATCGATATACAATCAAATAAAAAATGATGAAGAAAAAGGCAACTGAAAAAAAGTAGGATGTCCTGCTTGTTTCCATTCCTTTCCAATACAAGGCTATACCAATTATAAGTACAGTAAAATCAAATGATTTCTTTTTTATTAATTCATAAATGGAAAGAATTAAGACAAAAAGAATCATTAAAGTCATTAGCCATGCGGTAAGCCCTCCACTAAAAAATGAAATGTCTGTAACTTTTTTTAAATAAGGCCAGAGACTTGTGTAGGCTACAATATAAGTGTTATGCATTTCAGCGCTAATTTTTGATGTAATTCCAGTATAAGTGCTCGCAAGGTAATCTATCCCGTAGGGGTTAAAAAAAGTGGCAAGGAGAGATAAAACTATCACACTTCCAAAGTGGACAAAATTTTTAGCAGTAAATGATTCTTTGGAAAAGAAAATTTTATTTAAAATCTCGCCGGTAAAAGCCATCGCAAGAAAAACCAGTCCGACAACAAATGCGCCATGCAGATTAACCCATAGAGCGAAAATCAGGGGATAAAGATAAAAAAGAAATGTTCTGTTGCTTATCTTGATATAAAAAAAGATAAATACAATCCAAGAAAACAGAAGGAGAGAGAATAATTCCGGTTTATAATAACGACATGAGGGATTACAGGCTATGGCGACAGCAGCTATAATAGTTATGCTGTTTATATCCAAACGCTGATGGATTAGACGTAAAAATAAATAAAAAGAAAGAAAAGCTCCCAGAAAAACCAAACTATGCAATAGCCAGAGGCCGAAACCACCCATTAAATTGTAAAATAGATAGATGGCTATACTTCCCAGGCAGGTATTATAAATCCAAGTTGGATCTGTTGATGTCCAGGAAAAAATAGAGTGATCTACTGTTAGAGTATGATGGGTTATGTAATATTTACCAAGAGCCATATGCCACCACAAATCATAATCCACACTATCAACCGGATAGTTTAGTAAGACTAAAATGGGCATAAGAAAAATAATTAATAATCTCAGTTGTTCTGAAGATGAAATTTTTTCAGCAAAATCAGAAAAATGCGATTTTTTTGATTTATAATAACTTTCCTTTAAAATAGGGTTTTTTTCCTGAATATAATTCTTATTTTCGTTATTTTCTATTTCACTCATATCAACTTTATCCCTTATCTATTTTAAAGATATACCATAAGCATATCCATAGGCAAAAACTATTTGGCCTTTTCCCTGAGGCGTATTTCAATATCCATCCTGTTCATTGCTTCTGCCTTTTGCTTATTGAAATCACTTACATTCTTTTCAAATACATTATATATATAACGACCGGCTTTCGGATCCATACGAACATAAAAATCAAAAACATTGAGTAATGTCTGGGGATTTTTAAACTCTTTAAAACGTGAAGGACTGAGATCAATATTGCGTATTTTCGATTCAATCACGGGAAGAAGTGATTTGTGAACAAGGATAACAGCATTCTTATCAAAGTACAAAAGACGCCATTCATTTTCACCGGCTTGCAAAAAATCAATAATAAGAGCTATTTGCCGATAAAGAAGTATCACAATTTTAAAAGGATATTTCTCACGGAAGCGGCGTATATCATCAGCATTTACATGCTTGGTGGTAAATTCCATATAATCACGAAAAATCTGATCCGTGTATAAGCCGCCGCGAGGATCAATGAAGACTTTGTAATCAGGATAAAGATCCCAAACAAGATAACCGCCTATTAAATAGTCATTAAATATCGGACCATCCAATTTGTACTTTTTCAGAAATTTTACTTCTTCAACAGGAGCTAAACTATCCACTCCAATGCCAAACCATTTGTTATTCGCATAATAAATTACGTGAATGTAAAAAATACTGATAAAAAAGAAAAGAAAAAGCAGCAATGAAAAGATGGTTGCCTTGCTGAAAATTTTGTCAAGTTTCAGCCGATTAATAAGTAAAAAGAAAAAACCAAAGAAAAAGAAAACAAGGAAAAAGTATGCTGCTCTGTTTGTTTCCATACCTTTCCAATACAAAGCAACGCTGATTATTACCAAAGCAACATCACATGACTTCCTTTTTATAAATTCATAAATGGAAAGAATTAACACAGAAATAATCATTAAAGTCATTATCCATGCGGTAATCCCTCCACCGAAAAATGAAATGTCTGTAACTTTTAAATAAGGCCAGAGACTCAAATAGGCCGAAATATCAACTTTTGGGGACAGTTCTACCATTGGAATATTCCCAGGAATAATCCCTTTATAGATATACATTAGATAATCCATACCGTAGGGATTCAGCAAAGCAGCAACTCCTGATAAAATAAACGCGATTCCCAGATGAACCAGTTCTTCAGTGGTAAATGATTCCCTGTAAAAGAAAATTCTGTTCAAAAGTTCGCCGACAAAAGCCATGGCAAGAAAAACCAATCCGACAATAAAACCACCATGCAAATTGACCCAGAATATAAAAATCAGGGGATAAAGATAAAAAAGAAACTTTTTGCGAGTAATCTTCACATAAAAAAAGATAAACACAATCCAGCTAAATAAAAGGAGAGAAAACAATTCCGGCTTGTAGTAACGACAGGCCAGGGAACAGGCAATACCAATGGCTGCAATAATAGTAATATTGTTTACGTCCAAACGTTGGTTAATAAGGCGCAGAAAAAGATAAAAAGAAAGAAAAACTCCACCAAATATAAGCCACTGAAAAAGCCACAGGCCAAAACCACCCATAAAACTGTAGAATAAATAAACAACAATGCTTCCCAAACAGGTATTATAAATCCAGGATGGATTTGTGGGTGTCCAGGAAAACATTGACAGATCCATCTTTAATGTATGGTGAGTAATATAATATCTGCCGTGCGCCATTTGCCACCAGATATCATAATCCATGAAGTTTACTGTATATCGGAGGAAAATTAAAATAAGCAAAAGAACAATCAATAACCACCTCAAATATTCTGCAGAAAATAGTCTTTCTGAAAAAGCAAAACATGACGACATCTTTGATGAATGATGGTCATCGGTATCAACCATAGAATTTGACTGTGTATAATTTGTCCCGACTATATTATTATTGTTTTCTTTCTTCTCAATCATAGTCTGATTATTAGTCCTCTTACTCGCAAGAACTTTCTATAATTCTCGAATTCCTCCCATTTTAATCAAATTTGTAAAAATCTGTGATACAATCAGTAACTATTCGCACATCTTTTTCAGTCATTCCATAATAAACAGGCAGACGCAAAAGACAGCTACTAACCATATTTGTAACATCTAATTTACCGCAAGTCCTTCCATATAATTTACCTTTCGGTGAACTGTGAAGGGGCACATAATGAAAAACAGCGGATATTCCTTTCTCACGCAAGAAAAGAGAAAGTTTCTTCCTTTCTTTCAACGACCGGGTTATTATGTAAAACATATGGCCATTAGTTGAACAATCATCAGGAATGTAAGGAAGCTTCAGATAATTTTTTTCAGCCAAAGGCTGTAATTTCTTCATGTACAGGTCATAAATCAGCTTACGTTTGGCGATAATCCGATCAGCCTTTTCCATCTGGGCATAAAGAAAAGCGGCAATGATATCACTGGGCAAATAAGACGAACCAATATCAACCCATGTATATTTATCAACCTTCCCGCGGAAGAACTTGCTTCGATTGGTGCCCTTTTCCCGGATTATTTCCGCCCGCTCAAAATATTTTTTGTCATTAATAAGCAACGCCCCGCCTTCTCCCGAAATAATATTTTTTGTTTCGTGAAATGAACAAGCTCCGAAATGTCCGATTGTTCCTAATTTGCATCCCCTGTATGCGGACATAATACCCTGAGCTGTGTCTTCAATTACGAGCAGTTTATGCCTTTTGGCTATATCCATAATAATATCCATTTCACAAGAAACACCGGCATAGTGAACCGGCAAAATGGCTTTCGTACGTGGTGTTATAGCCTTTTCAATCATTTTTTCATTTATATTGAAGGTGTCACGGCGAATATCAACAAATACCGGAACACCTCCGCGCAAAACAAAAGAATTGGCTGTGGAAACAAATGTGTAGGAAGGCATAATGATTTCGTCACCGGGCTGAATATCAGAAAGCATTGCCGACATCTCCAAAGCCGCCGTGCACGAATTAGTCAGAAGTACTTTACGACAGCCAAGACGTTTCTCCAGCCATGCTTCACATTTTTTCGTAAATGGACCATCGCCCGCAATATGACTGTTTTCCATGACAGCTTGAGTTATATAAGAGAGTTCATTGCCGATAATAAATGGTTTATTAAATGGAATTTGAATTTTATTTATTGCCATATAGCCCCCCTCTTGCATTTTTCATCATTCAACATCCATATAAATTAATTTATTGATTCTTTCAGTTTTATCGAGCATTTCATTCATTGAATCATATTTTAATAAAACAACTTCTGCTTTATCCGTTAAATAATTATTTATCCGGTCACTTTTTTGTAACAAAACGAGCCTGTCATAAATATTCCCTTCAATCTGTTCATCAAAAATTATATTTTTAATCGTTCCATTTCTGGAACCCATTATACAATGCCGTCCGCAATATCCTTTTTGACTTACTTCAGGGAAATTGGAACAATCCATTCCCGTTTCTGCCTTGACTATCCAGCATGCCCAATCAAGACCGGTTGAGTAATCAACAGGATACGGGTATAAATCCCCCGAACAGCGCCTGGTAATTTCAAGAATATATGTTTTTTTGTTGCTGTATAAATACTGAATATGAAAAATACCGTCTTTTAAGGAAAGCAACTTTGCTATTTTCTCAACAGATTGAATTAAAGTATCGGCGACTTCATCTATATTTATTGAAGGCGCGGCGGATGTTGAAACGAAATACGGATTAAGATAGGAGAATTCATTGTCACTGAAATAAAAGACAACTCTGCCTTTTAAAATAAAGGTGCTGAAACTATGTTGAGTGCCTTTTGTAAAATCCTCAATCACTATACGTTTTGAATGAGATAAGGAAAAAGCTGTTTTCACCGCTTCCGGCAGTTCCCTGTCTGAACCAACCAGTGACACTCCTTTCCCTCCGCTCATATCGATAGGTTTGACAATAAAAGGAAATGTGCGCCTTTTTACAGAAGACAACGCTTTAACAATATCACCAAAACCTTCCGCGTAAGGTGTCAGAATATCATTTTCTATGGAAAATTTCTTAAAAAGGTCCTTCTGATGCAATATTTTTGTTGTTTCGTATGAATCATGTCCTGGTAAGTCTATTTTTTCAGAAACATAAGATGCGGTAATAATACCGAAATCATTGGAACATGAACAAACGGCATCTATATTCAATTTTTTAGCAATTTTCAGGACAGCATCCTTATCGGAATAATCGGCAAAACAATATTCGTCAGAATACTTATGCCCGATAAGTTTCGGATTGTTACCTGTTGTAATAACGTAAAATCCAAGAGATTTTGCGGATTTGATTAGAGGAATTTCCGAATGACTTCCATTTAGAATAAGCAGCTTTTTCTTTTTTATCATTTATCTGAACATATCTAAATATTATCAAAATTAATCCAGGTTGTTTTTAAAGAACTATATTCATCAAAGGCAAAGATTGATTTATCTTTTCCAATCCCGGATTCCTTGATTCCTCCAAACGGAGCTGTGTTGTCATCATCGCCGTAACTATTAATATGCACAATGCCTGCCCGCAACTCACGGGAAACATGATACGCTTCATTTAAATCGCTCGTCCAAATTGACGCGGCAAGTCCGTATTTGGAGTTATTGGCGATATCAATCGCTTCTTTTATTGTGTCAAAACCAATTACCACCAACACTGGTCCAAATATTTCCTCTTTAACAATGCTTGATTCAAGTTTAACATCTGTGAATATTGAAGGCAGAACTGCTGTTCTTTTTTTTGCCGAAAACCAGTTATTGGGAGTTGGGGTCATCAAAGTTGCTCCGGATTTAATGCCCTGCTTTATGTAGTTTTCTATTTTATCTTGTTGTTCTTTACTTACCACACAGCCAACTTCCGAGTTTACATCAAAAGGATCATCGGGAATATATTTAATACTTTCGGATTTCAAATAATCTATTAACCGTGCTTTCAGGTCATTATGTACAATAACTCTTGACGGAGCGGAACATATCTGACCCTGATTATAAAAAATATTTTTGGCCAGCACATCTGCTGCTTTTTTCACATTTTTACAGTTTTTTGATATGATGAAGGGGCTCTTGCCTCCGCATTCCAGCCCGACTTTTTTCATATTGGATTGTCCTGCGTATTGCAGAATCAATTTACCGGTCTCCGATGAACCGGTAAAGAAGATACCGGCTACATCCCGATGAAGCGCCAATTCTTTTCCGGCAATTTCTCCATAACCGGGCACGACATTAAACACACCATCCGGAATTCCTGCTTTCTTAGCCAGTTTGGCCACTTCCAGAATTGAAAAAGATGATTGTTCCGCAGGTTTTATTACAACGGAATTACCCATAAGTAATGCGGGAGCAAATTTCCATGTTGACACCACCAGAGGATCATTCCATGGGGTTATTATTCCGACAACACCAAGAGGTTCTCTTGTAATTGTGGCAAGTGTATCAACTCTTGGCGGTATTGCATAATCATAATACTTATCCAGACTCTCCGTAAAATAACGCAAAGCCTGAATTGCCTTGGGTATGGAATCGTAATAATAATTTCTAAAAGCCCTGCCCGTTTCAATTGTATCCAACATCGCCAGTTTTTCCCTGTTTTTTTCCATTAACAGAGCAAGCTCAAAAAGAACTTCTTTTTTTTCATCAGGATGTTTATCCCGCCATACTTTGGATTCAAAAGTCCTTTTCGCTGCTGCAACCGCCTTATTTATATCTTCAGCGGAGCAAGCACACACTCCGGAAATATTCCTGCCATCAACAGGACTCTCTTTTCTGATAATCTTGCCGCTTACTGATTTCACAAAAGAGCCGTTGATAAACGCTCTCTTTTCTATTTTTAGATTATTTACCTTTCCTTTTATTCGTTCCATTTTTTATATTTTATCATCGGTTAATAATATATTTACTGTAATCTAAAATTTCAGACCCCAATTTTTCTGAAAACAAAAACATGTGCGATTACAAGCGGCCACCTTGATCCTATCAGAAACCATCCAACTTTGTTTATTCTTTCAAGAACTATTTGTAAATATCGAGAAAAGTCGTTTGCACGAGATTGAAGTGCCGGCATAATAGAAACCAGCTCAAATCCATGCCTGTTCATTAATATTTCCATTCCCTTTAACGATGTGAAGTTTGTATGCCAGGGCGGGAAAAAAGTCCTATGAAGAGCCGGCAAATTACTATTCCTACCCAATAAACGAAATAAACGCACCATTAAAGTAGGGAAAATACTTGTCGGATGCAATGATATAAAAAAACCATTTTTCTTAATTAATTTACTCATATCTTGTAAAAAATCTTCAATATTAGTCAGATGTTCAAAAACAGTGCAAAGGACAACTGCACCAAAAACCTCTTTCATATTCGCTAATGACTTTATATCACCATGCCTGACAGGAAGATTATTCTTTTGACAATAAGCAACCATTTTTTCTGATAACTCTATTCCCATTGTTTCAAAATTGTTCTTTAATAATAATTCAGTTACCCCCCCCCCAGCCTGCTCCATAATCCAGAACCAATCCTTCTGCCTCATTTGTGATTAATGCTTTAATGATACTCCGATAATGGTTGTGTTTTTCTCTATTACATAAAATAGGATCTCTTTCATGATGACCTGTTTCAATGTATTCTTCATTATAAGCAGAGGAAATTTCCTCAGAACTTGGCATCGGATTTAACTGTATGCTCCTGCAATTCACACACTGATCATATTGATAACCTAAACGCTTTCCTAAAAAAACTAATTTGCCTTTACATACAAAACATTTGTTTTCCATAATTATTTACATAATTTTAAATTATATCAAATAAATCGATCATATTCATTTATTGCATCCACATTTTTGCCATTTTTAAAATCTTTGATAATTCTTAAAATCTCAATATTTGATTCATGCCTGAGACAATGAAATGTGCATTTTTTAGACGGGTTAACAAACTTCATAACTTCTTGACGGCGTTTTCCATTCCACATATCCGAAAAAGACATATTATTGACATCGCCTATGCGGAATTTATCTTTTCCCCGCCAGTAAGGACATATAAAAACTCCCGAAGGACATATAAGCGTTCTCAATTCGGATACCGGACATCTGCTGTAATTTTTAGTCTGAATAATTTTTGCTCCGCTTAGAGATTCTTCCAGATTAATCGCCTTCATTATTTTAAATGAATCACCCATTAGAGTATCCAAACGGTTTATTTCGCTTCTCGCTTCCTGCATTTGCTTTTTGCTATGAACAACCAGAGCATGAGCTACTCCACCGGCATAAACGTAACTGGGTTTAACTTCAAAATAATCACATCCGATATCCCTGGCCAATACAGCGGCATCAAATATTTCGTGTATATTAGTTTTGATGCCAAAGCCGTCGGCTTCGGTGCGAATCAGAAAAGAAAACCCCATTTTGCCTTTTTTGATTTTGGCGAGCTTTTTCATACTATTGATAACATGATTAAACTTGGATTCTCCGTTTCTTGCCGGCCTTAATCTATTGAATGTTTTTTCTGTTGACGCATCCAAAGAAATCCGCGTCCAACTGGAAAATTCGGCTATCACATCCATATATTTATCTATTGATGTTCCATTTGTGGTAATACCCAGATGAATGTCATTTTCACCGAGGTACTTTATAAATTCCCCAATAGCTGGGTGCATTAACGGCTCTCCACCGCCGATTAAAATCAAAGCCTTTACTCCGGCATCCTTAAGCTCAACACCAAGTGAAAGCAGTCGTTCATTGGAAAAACGACCTTTATTGGCTATTATATCTTCACTGACACAACCGGGACACGCTAAATCACATTCTTCAGTAGCATCCAGTTCCACTACCAGCGGATTCGTTGAGCCTTTCGTCCAATCTGTTTCTTTTATTTTATCGAGAACAAAACCTTGAGATAACTTTTTTATTATATCCATTTTTTGCGCCATTTTTCTTTTTCCCCACTTTTTGTTGATACAATTAAATGGCTATTCTTTACTATTTTTAGTTATCTCTTTGACTATATAGAGAGGTCTGTTTTTCACTTCATTGTATATTTTCCCAACGTACAATCCCACCATTCCTGCCACGACAATTATCAACCCGGACAAAAAGAACAGGGAAACCATAAGACTTGTCCATCCATCGGCAACATGGGAACTTATAAAATATCTTATAATGAGCCAAAAAGCATAAAGTAAAGATAATGAGGATATTATAAACCCAACCTGAATGGAGAGAATAAGGGGTTTATTGGAGTGCGACAATATATGATCAAAAGCCAGATTTAATCTGCTTTTAAACGAATATGCAGATTTACCGCTTGTTCTGTTGGCGTGTTCAACCTCTATTTCCAGTTTGGAGAAGCCCACGAGACTCACAAGAAGACCGAACGACCTATCCGCTTCTTTAAGTTTTCTAACATTATCGATTACTCTTTTGGAATAGATACCAAAATTGGCCACTTTATTATCAAATTTTTGTCCTGTCAGATAATTAAAAACCATATAGAATAGTTTAGATGTCATTCTCACAATGAGAGAATCTCTTCTGTTCTCTCGTTTTCCGACTACAATTTCATATCCGCTGGATGCTTTTTCAAAAAGTTTTTTAATTTCTTCAGGTTTATCCTGCAAATCGCCATCCATAACCACAATCCAATCACCATTACAATAATCCAGACCGGCGGTTATTGCGTAATGCTGACCAAAATTACGGGACAGATTAATACCAATGACGCGGCTGTCCTTACCGGCCAATTCTTCAATAATCTGCCAGTCTCTTTCCGGACTGGCATCATTTACAAAAATAATTTCAAACTCTTCAGTTATCTGCGCCAGGCAAAGAACTAACCGCCTGTGCAATTCAACGAGTAAGTCGGCACAATTATAGCAAGGTATTACTACCGATATTTTATTGTTTTTTTTCATATAATCAGACATTTGCATAACAGTCCCCAAATTTCAACATTTTTATACTTAAACGTTTACGGAGATATTTTATCATTATTTACCACCCGCGCGATTACGCATAAACTTCCCCCGAAAAAGTTGGGAATAAAATCAATCAATCTGTTTTCCATCCGGCAAAGCCAGAGGAAGATTTTATTAATAAAGGGATTTTTTACTGAATCTTCCGCCCTATAACCTGTATAATTTTCTCCTCTGTCCGGTTTAAAAATAGCGCGAATAAATAAAAGCGGTGTAATGAACATAAAAAAATATTTCATTTCTATAACATCAAAATTATTCTTCTTGAGTTTTTCTCTCAAATCTTTTTTTGTATACCGCCTTTTATGGTGCGTGACTTTGTCATACAGACTCCACAACCACTGGTGCGCAGGAACGGTTATAATTATTTCTCCGCTTTCCCTGTGCAACATTCCGCGAATATTACGAAAAACCACATTTTCGTCTTCTATATGTTCCAGTAAATCGAACAAACACACAAAATCAAATTCATCATCAAATGTTAATTTTAGTATATCAAATTGATATAATTCCTTTATTCCGTAACGGCGGGCATATTCCAGACCGTTTCTATGCATCTCGCCAACACATATATTTTTATAACCGTTGGACATCAAATATCCTGTTACATTTCCAGTACCTGCACCAATATCAATTCCCCTGCTTTGTTTATCAATATGTTTTTTAAAACGGCTCAGCAGAAATTCCTTGCGGGCAATGAACCAGAAATGATTATTTTCACTTTCAATATGACCATCGAGACCATTAGCTTGATAATCCGGATGATTTTCACACACATTATCATCAAAAACGAAAACATCACCATTTTTTTTGTATTCCCGAATTATCATATCTTACCCAATTAATAACTCCTTTACATAACTGGTCGTTGATTTCAACAAAATTTCTGTTATTATCAGACAGGAATTAAGTGAAGCTAAAAAATAACAACTGTCCAAATTTATTGATAGGGGATTATATTTAAAATGATTTTATTAGCAACTTTCCGGAGATTACATATGAACATTGCAGGAAAACGAAAAATACTTTTTTTAGCAGTCGTTTTACTCTTTATATTAACGGGATGCGCGTTTTTCAGCAATAATGTTCAAATAGAAATCAGCAAACAAATACCCCGACAAGACGTGATAAATAACATTTTGCTGGCCGGCGCAGCAAAAGCTGACATAACCCCACCTCCCGGTATGCCGATGGGCGGATATTCCATGTGGGCAAATTATGGGAAAGGGTTCCGCACCAGACTCTACGCCCGTATTTTATATTTAAAGCCTGCATCGGGGCAATCGGTAGCTCTAGTTCAATGCGATCTTTTAACCGGTTCTATTTTACTTAATCAACGTATTGCTGAATTAATAGCTAAAGAAACCGACATTGGGATAGATGGTTTAATGATTGCGGGAACTCATACCCATTCGGGACCGGGTAACTTTTTTGAAAATAATTTCTACAATGACAATGCCTCCAATGCGTCAGGGTTCGATCCCGAATATTTTGATTACCTGTCCAAACAAATAGCTAAATCGGTCATTCTCGCCTTTAGAGAAAAGAGGCCGGCAAAAATTGCCACAGGAAAAACTCAAATATGTAAAATGACCCGCAACCGCAGTATTGAATCATACCTGGCCAATAAAAATATATCGGCTCAAAAACCACCGGATATTTATGAAGCCGTCAACCCTGACCTGTATTTAATTCGCGTGGATACACTAGATAATAACGGGCAATACCGACCACTGGCGGCACTTTCGAGCTTTTCCATTCATGGAACCGCTGTTCCTGCTCAAAATAATCTCTATAACGGCGACGTTTTTGCCTATATTGAACGGGAGGTAGAGCATGGCATAAAAAGCAGATACAAAACACATGATGAACCCATTCACGCCGCTTTCAACGGCACGCATGGCGATAACTCACCTAATTACAGGATACAGGGCTTCCGGGAAGCACGCCGGATAGGAACATTCATCGGTCAAAAAGCACTGAAACTTTTTCGCTCACTGGACGACAAACTTAAAAATGATGTGATGATTCGTTTTGCAGCCCGGGAAATAGATACATTTTCCCAACCCTGCATTAACGAAACCTGTCTCTGTGAAAAACCGGTTGTAGGCTCATCGCTTGCTGCGGGAGCGGATGACGGACCATCTCCCATAATCAGCAAAATCCCCTGGCTCAGACAGGGCTCTGCACGATGGTTTTTCACAAAATCCTGTCAGGGACACAAGCGTACTCTGGCCGGCCCCTTGCAATACCTTTACCTGCCCAGGAAAGATTTCCCCCATCAAATGCTTTTGCAGACGATTCAGATTGATGATGTTTTGCTGATTCCCCTGCCCTTTGAAGCAACAAAAGAAACCGGAAACAGAATAGCTAAAGAGTGCGAGGATAAACTTTCATCTGAAGGTGAAAATGATTTGCGATTATTTGCCGTCATTAGCTGTGCCAACGGTTACTTCGGATATGCTACAACACCGGAAGAATACAGCATCCAGCGTTACGAGGGCGGTCATACATTGTACGGCCCGCAAACACAACCTTTTTTGGCCAGCCAAGTAAGCAAATTGACGATGGAAATGATGCAAGGAAAAGCGGAAAATAATTTTCCCGATAAATGGTCTTATAACCTGCGGGTGAAAAAATTTATTGCCGGTAAAGCTGCAAGTAAAACAGAAAGAAAAACAATTGCCGAACCGGTATTTATTCCAGCGAAAACTAATGACGAACCATACTGGTTGTTTGTCTGGAAGGATTTGCCGCCTAATTTAATCTCATGGAAAAAGATGCTTGTAAAAATCGAAGAAAGTGACGATGGTATTAACTGGAGGCAATCCCGGCAAAGAGAACAGCCTGTGGATGACAGCGGATACGATATCGCGGTAATCTGCAATAACATAATCAATCGGGGAGAGACGGGAATTTATCAAACCCGTTGGTACAATCCACTTTCAGGCGGGAAAGAAAAATATTACCGTTTTGCCATTCTTCCGCAGTCCGGACAGGACATTCTTTATTCGTCGCCGTTTCGATGAAATAACATACTGCATAAAATTACTAAGGCATTAAAAAGATTAAAATAAAGCGAAGTAAGCTTATTTTTATCTAACTTGACAGGTCGTTTAACAAGTGCTATCTTTAAACCTGCTAATAGATCTTTAAGGAGGATTTTTATGCGATCCAATATAAAATATTCGGAAGATATTATTCCAATTACCGATCTAAAAATCAATCCGGGCAAAGTTCTAAACCAGGTTGATAAAACCCGCAGACCGGTTCTTCTAACCAGTCGAGGCAGAGGTATTGCCGTTGTTGAATCGGTAAAAGATTATGAAGAAAAAGCTGAAGAGCAGGCCTTCCTGCGCGATGTTGTTCAAGGATTGATGGATATTGAAGAAGACCGGGAAATAAGTTTGGCTGAAGTTAAAAAACGGCTGGGAATGAGTAAATAATCATGCCAAAGAAAAGATTCATTTCTTTTGCTTTATCGGCATTCAATGATCTGGAAGATATCCGCGCCTGGTATATTGATCAACAAACACCTGATGTTGGTGATAGATTAATCAGTGAGATTATTTCTCAGGTCGAAAGACTCGTTGCTTTCCCCGAAAGCGGACGCATTGTGCCGGAATTTAACATCGAAAACCTGCGGGAAATAATATTTGCGCCATTCCGGATTGTTTACCGCCTCGACAAAAATAAAATAAAAATCGTCCGCATCTGGCGTAGTGAAAGATTGATGAAAATACCTAATTGAACGGGAGCATATAAAAAGCGACTATGCCAGAAACGTTTTGGCTCTTGGCGAATCACGGGTATGAAATTAATAAATCTGCTTTCATACCTTTCGCTTTGGGGGATAGTTTCCAATAGTTAAAGACTAACTAATGGATAATTCGACCAACAAACTTCAGCGCGCGTAGCTTCTGAAGTTTGGGTCTCATTACAACTTACCAATTTCTTCACAGTGCACCTGCTCAATTGGAGTCTCACATATAAATCTTGGCGAAGCTGAAGATCAGCGACTACATATGTTTGAGCCGAAGGTGAGTTTTGTAATCGCCTGAAGCAAGCCTTAGATTTATCCAAAACGATTTCAGTCAGCAAAAAGGATTTTGGGATAATAAAGCTTTTTAAAAGAACTGGATTCACGATCAGGTCGGAAATGACAAGATTAACTTTTATCTACCCTGATCAACATCGCGTCTCCCTGCGCATGTCCGGAGCAAATGCCGCAAACTCCCCAGCCGCCGCCGCGGCGTTTCAGTTCATACCCCAGCGTCATCAAAATCCGCGCGCCAGTCGCTCCGATGGGATGGCCGTAAGCGACCGCGCTGCCGTTGACATTAACCTTTTTAAACATCTCCTCCTTGGACATTCCCAGAATCGAGCGACAGCTCACCAGCGCTACCGCGGCAAAAGCTTCATTGACTTCAATCAGTTCCATCTGATTGAGTGTCATATCGTTTTGCTCCAGAACTTTTTTGATGGCCAGCCCCGGTACTGTCGCAATGTCTTTAGTGGGCTGCGACACTTCGGCGTAGTCAATAATCGTAAAAATCGGCTTCAGTCCCAGTTCATCGGCTTTTTCGCGGCTCATGATCAGACAAACATCACCGCCGTCATTGACACCGGGTGCGTTTCCGGCTGTTACGCTTCCCGGTTTGCCGGTAACGGTACTGACATGACCAAAGACAGGCGGAAGTTTTGCCAATCCTTCAAGTGTAGTATCCGGCCGCGGTCCTTCATCCTTGTCCATAATGATAATCTTTTTGCCCTGTTTAACTTCTACAGGAAAAATCTCGTTATCAAGTTTTCCTTCATTCATCGCTTTAACGGCGTTCATCTGAGAATTCAGCGCCCATTCATCCTGTTCTTCCTTGCTGAAACCAAACTCATCAGCAACTTCCGAACCGTGAATCGCCATGTGGCGGTTATAAAATGCATCCCACAAACCGTCATAAACCATTGAATCCACAACGCGGCCACTGGGCAGAGCCATTTTTGTGCCCCAACGCATATCCGGCAGAACAAACGGACAGTTGCTCATACTTTCCTGGCCACCGGCAATGCATATTTCGGCGCGTCCAAGCAAAATCATCTGCAATGCCAGATCTACTGTCTTAATGCCGGATGAACAGACTTTATTGATGGTAATGGAAGGGACATAATCCGGCACTCCCGCCAGAATAGCTGCCTGACGACCGGGAATCTGACCACAGCCTGCGGGAACAACCTGTCCCATAAAAATATAATCAACATCCTCCGGCTTCACCCTGCCCGCGGTACGGCGGATAACTTCTTTAATCGCCAGTGCTCCCAGTTCCATCGCGGAAAAATCTTTCAGCGCACCACCCGAACGGCCGTATGGTGTCCGGCAGGCTTCCACACAAACCACTTCCCGGAATTTTTTATACTGATTTTTTATTTTTCTGCCCATCGTGGAAAAATCCGGCTTTCTTTCGCCAAACTTGGCGATAGGCGCATCTTTATAAACTTCTGATTTTTTTCTTTCCAGTTTTTGCGGTATTTTTGACATAAAGATATTCTCCCTTCTGCCTTATTTCTGATGAAAATTCATTGGTAAAAGAAAATTGTCGAACAAGTTTCCGTCTGCTTTTTACATAGAGTTTTTTTAAAGTCAACAATTTTGGTTTGATTGTTAATAATACGACTCTATAAAAGTATCAGCGTATCATTCTGGCAGTAAAAAGCGGACAATCAGTTTGACGAAACAACTATAATATTATAAGAGCGTTAAAAAATAAGCCGTGGATATCATTATGTTTGAAGTACTTGTGCCTGTGATGGTTTTCATTTTCGTACTGGTTATAGTTTTAACTATTTTCGGTATGAACAAAATCCTGGCTTTCAGAATTATTTTATTAGTCCTTCTGATCACTTTATCTTTCTTTATATTTATTCATTACGACTTGTATTTGTTATTCAAGGACAGGCATAAACTGATGACTTTCATTAAGTCATACCCATTTAATCAGTTGATTTTCATTACTCTCCAGATAATACAGGTTGTGGTTTCTCCCATTCCCGGGGAAATCACCGGATTTATCGGCGGTAGTCTTTACGGTCCTTTCTTCGGAACCGTCTATTCCACAATTGGTCTCACAATTGGTTCATGGATTGCTTTCATGCTGGCAAGATTTTTCGGCGAACCGCTTCTGGAAAACGTAGTCAGAAAAGAAGTATATGAAAAATTTGAACACTTTATGGAACACAAGGGTCTTATGGTTTCTTTTTTACTCTTTCTCATTCCGGGCTTTCCCAAGGATTATTTATGTTATATTATGGGCGTAAGCCGCATTCCAACGGGAACATTCATCGTAATTTCAACTGCCGGACGTATCTTTGGCACGATTTTGCTTTCTCTCACCGGAGCTTTTGCCATCAAGGGGCAATACATCCGCTTAGCCGTTATCCTTTTTTTAGGTATAGCGATTTACATCCCGGTATACTACTATCGCGATAAGATAATTGAAACGCTTAAAAAGCTAAAAAAGAAAAAAGAATAGTTGTTATAATTTTCTTTTATCCAGCACCCGTGAAATTTTTCCCTTCTGCCGCAAAAGACTTTTTGCCTCCACCAGCCTGACGTCAGCATTAATTCCCGTAACTGAACTAATGCGTTTTTTAATCGCTTCCAGAAAAGACCTTTGCTTCTGCAGTTCCAGAGAAAATATTTTATCTGTGACTTCAATAACAACTTCCACATTATCCATCGCACCTTTTCTTTCCACGACAATCTGGTAAGGTGTTTCTCCCTGCGCCACACTGAAGATTGCATCCTCAACCTGGGAAGGAAAAACATTCACTCCTTTGACAATAAGCATATCGTCTGAACGCCGTGCTACTTTTTTCATGCGCACAAGGGTTCGTCCGCATTCACAAAGAGAATAATCAAGGCTGGAAATATCTCCGGTACGGTAACGAATCATCGGAAAAGCCTCTCTGGTCAACGTCGTGAGCACCAGTTCACCCTCGCTGCCGGCAGGCAATAGTGCTCCTGTTTCAGGATTTATTATTTCAGGTATAAAAGAGTCTTCATTAATGTGCATGCCTCTTTTGCACAAACATTCGCCGGCAACACCAGGGCCCATAACTTCAGAAACAACATAATTGTCGGTTGCTTTCAACAAAAGCCTGTTTTCAATTTCTTCACACATCTTTTCCGACCATAGTTCTCCGCCAAACAGTCCTGTTTTCAATGAAAGCGACTGGGGATCAATTTCCAGCTGTTCGAGTCGGTCTGCTATGACCAATGCATAACTTAACGTGCTGACCAGCGCAGTAGTTTTATAATCCTGCATAATCATAATTTGCTTATCCGTGTTGCCGGTGCCCATCGGAATGACTGAAGCTCCGATTGTCTCAGCACCATAATGCACGCCAAACGCTCCTGTAAAAAGACCATAACGAAAAGTTATCTGCACCACATCATCATGAGTAACACCAGCGGCAGTCATAAAACGCGCCGTCAGATTAGACCATATTTTTATGTCGTTTTTCGTGTAGCCCATCACTATCGGCTTGCTGGTGGTGCCGGAAGAGGAATGAATGCGCACAATTTCTCTGAGCGGCACGGCAAACATTCCGTAAGGATAATTTACACACAAGTCATCCTTTGTGGTGAAAGGCAATTTGGTCAAATCAGACAAAGAACATATATCTTCCGCAATTATGCCTAAATCATTAAATATTTTACGGTAGTGAGTAACATTCTTGTACACTCTGTTTATCACGACTTGCAGTCTTTCCAATTGCAGCTGCTCAAGTTCATCCCGTGACATGCACTCATGAGTTTTATCCCAGATATTCATAAAAAACCTCCACAGTTATGGAAAAAATTCATTTATATATCCTCTTTAGAATAGAAATTATCTTTCCCATATTTCCTTTTTATCCTTGCCCAGATAAGCTCTCTGAACATCTTTATTATCCAGCAATTCGGCAGCAGTACCTTCCAGAATCATGCGTCCGGTTTCCAGTACATAGCCGCGGCTGGCCAGTTTCAGGGCTGCCCGTGCGTTTTGCTCTACCAGCAAAACTGTTGTTTTCTTTTTTTTGGACAGATCTCCAATAACGCGGAAAATTTCCTGAGCTACCATGGGAGCGAGCCCCATAGAAGGCTCGTCCAGAAGTATTAGCTTAGGTCCGGTCATAAGAGCCCGGCCTATGGCGAGCATCTGCTGCTCTCCTCCCGACAGCGTTCCGGCCAATTGTTTTTTCCTGTCCCGAAGAATTGGAAATAGGTCATAAACCATCTCTTTATTTTTTTTTACTTTATTCCTATCGCCCAGAAATTTATGGTGCAGGTAAGCGCCCAATTCCAGATTGTCTTCCACCGAAACGGGCTTGAATACCTGCCTACCTTCCGGAACATGAGAAATACCCATGCGGACGATCTGGTGTATCGCAAGATTATTTATTGGAACGCTATCAAAAATAATCTGACCGCTTCGGGGAGGAATTACACCGGATAAAGAATTTAGAAGCGTTGTCTTGCCGGCCCCATTGGCACCGAGAAGAGTTACTATTTCACCTCGAGTTAAATGAAGAGAAACATTTTTCAGTGCCTGCGCCTGACCATAATATGTGTTTATGTTTATTATTTTTAACATATTCTATAAGCCGTCATTATTCCTCGCCCAGATATGCGGAAATTACCTGCTGATTTTCCTGAATTTCCCGCGGCGTGCCCCGGGTCAGCTTCTTTCCCAGATTTAAAACAACAATGGAATCACAAATGTCCATAACCAAATCCATATCATGCTCCACAAGTACTATCGTTACGCCGGATTGATTTATCCTGCGGATAAGCGATGCCAGCTCGGCAGTTTCCCTGCTGTTGAGTCCTGCTGCCGGTTCATCCATTAATATAATCTTCGGTTCAACAGCAAGGGCTCGGATAATTTCCAGAAGTCTTCCTTTGCCGAAAGGCAAACTACCGGCTGAAGAACCGGCCGAATCAGCGAGTCCTGCAACTTTAAGCCACTCCATGCTTTTTTCCCGGATATATTTTTCTTCCTTGATTTGGCGGGGCATTTTAAAAGCACAGGAAAAAATGCCGCTTCTACTTCTGGTGTACAGACCGACCATGACATTTTCCAAAACCGTCATTTGCCGAAAAAGTTCCACATTCTGAAAAGTGCGCACCAGACCCAATCCGGCAAGTTCTTCCGTATTTAAAAAAGAAATGTTTTTTCCGTCGAGATAAACTTCTCCTTTGTCCTGTGCATAAAAACCCGTGACAATATTAAATAGAGTGGTCTTGCCCGCACCGTTGGGACCGATAATCCCCGTTATTGATCCGTTTTCCGCCAAGAAAGAAACATTATCCAGCGCAGTCAATCCGCCAAAAACCTTGGTTATGCTTTCAAACCTGAGCATTATTTACCCTTTCTCTTCGTCAATTGAGCGGAGATGAATCCTGCCGCTGCTTTAATGCCGCCGATCAAACCGCCGGGCATGAACATGGTCATCAAAATAAGCATCAGTCCATAAATAACAATATCGAAGTCACGGAAAACCCTCAAAAATTCCGGCAGCATTGTCAGGATTACCGCCCCTAGAAATGAACCGTAAATACTACCCAGGCCCCCGATAACAATCATTGTGAGCAGTTCCACCGAAAAATTAAAGCCGAAGGAAGAAGGAGCAATAAAAGTTACTATATGGGCATAAAGACTTCCGGCAATAGCAGAAATAACGGCAGAAATTGTAAAAATCTGAACCTTAAGAAATCGGGCATTGACACCCATGACGCGGGCAGCTGCCTCCGAATCGTGAATGGCCCTCAGTGCCCTGCCGATTCTGGAGTCACATAAATTAATGGAAAGCAGCATTACGGCCAAGGTGAACACCCAAACGAGATAATAATTATTCCAGTCATTGTCAAAAACCATTGAGCCGATACATAGATTGGGAATTCCCGACAAACCGGATGGCCCCCCCGTCCAATCAACGGTTTCGTTGAAAATTATATACAGTATTATGCCGAAGCCAAGCGTGGCCATCGCCAGATAATGCCCTTTGAGTTTCAATATGGGAAAACCGATAACAAAAGCAAGCACACCGGCGCAAAAAGCCGCTAGAATCATTATCAGAAACGGATCAACGGGAAATCTGGAAGTGACTATGCCGGAAATATAAGCGCCCGTGCCGAAAAAAGCGGCATGCCCGAGAGAAATTTGTCCGGCATACCCAAGAAGCAGATTAAGTCCCACGGCCAGAATGGTATTAATTCCGACAAATATAAGAACGTTTAAAAGATAGCTGCCTTTTAGAAAAAAAGGAACCAAAAGTGCGATGGCCGCGAAAATAAAAAAAATCAGAATCTGGTGCTTTTTCCCCATTACCATATCCAACAAAAATTCCTGAATTAAATTAAATAACCCGAAGATCCCGCATAAGACTTCGTCTTTGCGGGATCAATTCCACTTACGATAAAAACCACGCTTCGTTTGTTTTTATCGAGTGTCATTGATTTAAAATCAAAGTTTAAAATCTTTCCGTCTCCTTTTTCCGGAATAATCCTTCAGGACGGATAAAGAGTATCAGCAGTAAAATTATAAAAGCGACGGCGTCTTTATAGCTGGCGGAAATATAGCCCGCACCCAGAGACTCCAGCAAACCAAGCAGAAAACCACCCAGAACAGTTCCCATGCCGCTGCTCATTCCGCCGATAATTACAGCGCAAAAGCCTTTCAAACCAAGCATCACACCGACATCATAGGAAGTCATCGTCAGGGGAGCGATTATAATTCCGGCCAGAGAGCCGATAGCCGAACTAAGAGCAAAGGAAAGCAGAATCATATTTTTTACGTTAATGCCGACAAGCCCCGCCGCCCGCGGATTATAGGAACAGGCGCGCATTGCCTTGCCCACAATGCTGTAATAAAAAAAAATCCTGCTCACGATGATTATCAAAATGGTAACACCAAGAATCCAGAGATGTTGGGGAAGAATGGTGGCGCCGGCGATATATAAGGGGTTATCTCCAGAAAAAGCGGGCAGAGCGTGCGTATCCTTTCCCCAGATGAGCATTGCCACGCCGCGGATAAAAATACTTGCACCGATGGTGATAATAATCATACTCAGCGGACTGGCATCCTTAAGCGGTCTGATGGCAAAACGTTCGAAAATAATTCCTGTAATTGTCGAAACAGTAATAGCTAGAAAAAATGCCGGAACAAGCGGAATCTGGAAAACAGACAGAAAAAAAATCGTCAGCATTCCACCGAGCATCACAAACTCGCCCTGGGCAAAGTTGATTATGCTTGTGGCGTTATAGATTACAGCAAAGCCGAAGCCAATCAAAGCGTAAATGGCGCCGTTAGAAAGACCGGACAGAATATATTGAAATAATTGACGGAAATTTTCCATTTATAAGGTGAAAGCGAGGTTTCCAGATATTGACGCGGCGCGGACTCATGGCCGCGCCGCCCATTCAAAATGACCGTATTGAGTATGCCTGTAATTATTTAATCAACTTCCAGTCGCCTTTTTCCACTTGCACCAAAACAAAGGCATCACTGGTCAAGCCCGCATGGTCTTCAGGAGCATAGCTAAAAACACCACCGACACCGGCAAATTTCTTTACCTTTTCGAGCTGGTCGCGGATTGCCGCCGGGGTAAAGCCTCCCCCTTCCATTGCTTTTTTAAGCAGCATAACCGCGTCATAGGCGTGGCCGCCGAAATGATCACCTTCCACCTTGAATCGTTCCTTGTATTTATTTACATAGTTTAAGAGGGATTTTTTCTGGGAATCGGAATCAGGCAACTGATCGGCAACGATAACCTTTCCAGAAGGAAGCATAACTCCCTCGGCACCTTCACCGGCAAGCTCGATGAATTTCTTGGAAGAGACGCCGTGACTCATATAAAGAGGCACTTTTATTCCCAACTGTTTGGCGTTTCTGGCAACTATAGCCGGTCCCGGATTTGTTCCCCAGCAGATAATGGCCTGAGCATCGCTGGCCCGTATTTTTGTCAATTGAACGGTCATATCCGTGTCTTTGGGACCATAAGTTTCATCAGAAATTATGTTAACATCGAATTCCTTGGCCTGCAGTTTAAGCTGTTCTCTGCCGGAAGAACCGAATGCATCGGAAACGGTGAGTATCGCCACTTTGGAAATTTTCTGTTTCTGCAGATGTTTGTAAATCTTCATAACAGCGAGAACATCGTTTTGCGCTGTCTTGAATACCCATTTTTTTACAGGATCGGTTATCTTGATTCCTGCCGCGCAGGAAATAAGAGGTATCCCGGCCTTTTCAACCACGGGAATAACCGCCATGCTGTCGCCTGTCGTGCTGGGTCCGATAATCGCCACAACTTTATCGTCCTTAATCAGCTTGTTCACGCCTTGCACCGCTTTGGTCGCATCCCCCTGGGTATCATAGACGATAAGTTCCAGTTTAGTTCCCTTTATTCCCCCCGCCTTGTTGATTTCAGCCACCATCATTTCCGCTGTATTGCGTTCCGGTTCACCCAGAAAAGACGCGGGACCGGACACGGAAAACAAGGCTCCTATTTTCACCACAGGAGCGGCAAAAACCGCCCCGGCCATTAATAGACTGAAAAGAAAAACAAAAATAATTCTGAAAATATTTTTTGACATACACACCTCCATTAAAATTTATTTGTGAGACTCAAATTTCAAAAACAAATAACCTAAATACCCTAAAGGGCACCATGGGGCACTATAGGGTATATTGAAATTTGCAAGTCGTAGTGAGTCCCAAATTTCAGAAGCGCAATGCACTGAAATTTGTTGGACGAACTATCCAATCCCGATAT
>JAFGLS010000203.1 GCA_016927935.1 Syntrophaceae bacterium | reverse complement strand
GCGGGATTTGAACCCGCGGTACACCTTTAAAGGGCGTACAATCGCTTAGCAGGCGATCGCTTTCGACCACTCAGCCATCTCTCCGCTGTAATTCCCGGTCTATATTAAAAAACGGCGATAAAAATTTACCGCATGTTTTTGTTTTTTGGCGGAGGGAGCAGGATTCGAACCCGCGAACCTTTCGGTCAACGGTTTTCAAGACCGCCGCCATCGACCACTCGGCCATCCCTCCATTTATAAATATTCTTTAAGATCCTCAGGGAACAATCCTCTCCAGACCTTTCATGTAAGGACGCAGGACTTCCGGAATGATGACACTGCCGTCGGCCTGCTGATAATTTTCCAGTATCGCCACTACGGTTCTGCCGACCGCCAGACCGGAACCGTTTAAAGTGTGGACAAACTCTACCTTGCCGCTTTCTCTTCGGCGGAACCGGATGGACGCGCGGCGCGCCTGAAAATCCTCAAAGTTGCTGCATGAGGAAATTTCCCTGTACGTATTTTGTCCGGGCAGCCACGCTTCCACATCATAAGTCTTGGCCGAGGAAAAACCAAGGTCTGCCGAGCACAGGCAGACGGTCCTGAAAGGAATGCCCAATTTCTTAAGAACTTCTTCGGCGTCATCAGTCAGTTTTTCCAGTTCATCGTAGGAAGTTTCCGGCTGGGAAAACTTGACCATTTCCACTTTGTTGAACTGATGCTGACGGATCAGCCCTCGCGTGTCCTTGCCATAAGAACCGGCTTCCGCCCGGAAACAGGGGGAATAAGCCACCAGATAAATCGGCAGCTTTTCTTCTTCCAGAATTTCTTCTCTATAGATATTGGTTACCGGAACTTCCGCTGTCGGAATCAAATAATATTCCATTCCCTCAATCTTGAAGAGGTCTTCCTTAAATTTAGGCAACTGGCCTGTTCCAGTCATACTTTCGGCATTGACCATAAAAGGTGTCAACACTTCCATGTAACCGTGTTTTTCTGTGTGCAGGTCCAGCATGAAATTAAAGATTGCCCTTTCCAACTGGGCGCCCGCTCCTTTGTATACCGTAAAACGGGCTCCGGCAATTTTTGCGCCGCGTGCGAAATCCAGAATATTCAATCTCTCGCCCAGATCGAAATGCTGCTTGGGCTCAAAATTAAAAACCGGTTTTTCACCCCAGGTGCGCACAACCGTATTGTCTTCCGGTCCGCCGCCCCGCGGCACTGATTCATGCTGAACATTCGGCACAATCATGACAAAAGCGTTGAGCTCTTCCTCAACCTGGCGCAGGCTTTCGTCATACTCCTTTATTTTGGCCGACACTTCACCCATCTTTTCAATAAGAGCTGAAACATCGGCTTTCTTTTTCTTCAGTTCACCGACTTGTTTGGAAACGCTGTTGCGCTCATTGCGCAAAGCTTCTACTGCCTGCAAAATATCGCGTCTTTTCGTATCCAGACTCAAAAATATATCAAAGTCTATTTTCTGTCCGCGGTCTTCCATCTTTTTGCGGACAAGCGCGATGTTTTGTCTTAAATATTTGATATCCAACATAAATTTAACCTTATAGTTCTTGATTTTTCCCAACCAAAGAACTGAAATTCCTATCATTTTGGTATATCTAAGTCAATGGTTTTGTATGATGAAACAATGTTATGAACGACTTAATCTCTTCTTTAAAATATTGATGAGGGCATACATTTCGGAACTTTTCAAAAGATAAGCGCAGAGAAAAAATACACAAGCGCCACTAACCATTGTACTGGAAAGATAGAGCAACCTGGTTTTAAGGACGGCATAAGTATTCCAGGGCATGGAATATTGAATCAATCCTATTACTCCTAGCATAACGACAGCTGATAAAATAATTTTAAAAACCGATTCGTAAAAAGCCTTGTCCAGAAATTTTCCTATTTTCCCTTTCAGGACAAAGGAGAGGACTAAAACATTAACTATAGCTGAAATTGAACTAGCCAGGGCAATGCCGTTATGTTTTAAATAATACATTAAAATAAGACTGGCTAGAACATTGATGATTAGCGCGATGGTGGCGGCTTTAAGCGGCCATTTGGAATCCTGCAGGGAATAGAAAGAAGATACAAACACGCGCAGAAGCGAAAAAGCGCAAAGTCCTATAGCGTAACAAAACAAAGCCTGACCGGTATAAACAGCGGCTTGAACGTCAAAGGCTCCGCGTTGAAACAAAACGGAAATAATCGGCAAGTTCAGTGCCATTAAACCAGCAGTTGCCGGAATGGTTAAAAAAAGCATCAGCCGCAAAGAAAAAGCAATGCCCGACTTCAATTCCTCAATTTTGCCGGTGGCTACATGTTTCGAAAAGCTGGGCAAAGTTGCCGTTCCTATGGCAATGGCGAAAACACCCAATGGCAGTTCCATAATCCTGTCGGCGTAAAAAAGATAAGTCACGGAACCTGCAGGTAACAAAGAAGCAAGAACAGTTCCCACAAAAACATTAATCGTGCTGACGCCGGCTCCAAGAACAGCCGGCAGCATTAAAATGCCGATTTGTCTGATGCCGGGATGCTGCAGATTAAATTTTAATTTCGGTATCACACCAAATTTCAGCAAAAACGGCCACTGCATTGTTAGCTGCAACACTCCTCCTATAAGCACACCCACAGCCAAAGCGGTAATCGGTTCGGCAAAAAAAGGCCTCAACAGAAACGCCGCGGTAATCATGGCGATGTTAAGCATTACCGGTGACAGGGCGGGCGCGCTAAAATGCCGGAAAGAATTCAGGATACCCATGCACAGAGCCACCAGAGCAATGAAAAAAATATAAGGAAACATCAGGCGGTTGAGAAACACGGTTAGTCCGAATTTTTGCGGATCGGAAATAAATCCCGGTGCGATTATCCCCACAATGATGGGCGAAATCAAAATACCTAAAACCGAAACCAAAGCCAAAATGGCGGAAAGGATGGCAAAAGCGTTTTGAGCCAGTTCGATGGCTTCCTTTCTTGATTTTTTTTCCAGATACTCGGTGAAAACCGGAACAAAGGATATTGTCAGAGACCCCTCTCCCAAAAGTCGTCTGAGCATGTTGGGAATGCGGAAAGCGACCCAGAACGCGTCCGTCGCCCAACTGGCGCCAAAAAGAGCTGCAATCACCATGTCGCGCACGAGTCCGAAAGCACGGCTGACCATTGTAGCCGCGCCGACTATACCAGCCGCTTTGACGACCCGGGAATTTTCAGAAGTTTCTTTTTTGTTCATCCTGACTTGTTTGCCTTTAAAAAATCTTTTATCTTCTTTTCCAGTTCCGCCCTGCTCAAGTTTTTAACCATAACTGTTTTTTTCCGTGATTTGGATCCGGAAAAAATTTCCATCTGGCTTTTCTTCAATTTCAGTTCACTGGCTAGCAATTTGATGCAGGCATCGTTGGCTGCGCCCTCAACCGGCGGGGCAGCAACCTTCAATTTCAAAGCGCCATCCTGCTCCCCCGCTATTCCCGCGCGGGAAGCGTTTGGTGTCACCTGAATGTCAAATGTCAGACCTTTCTTCGATTCTTTTAAATTGACTATATTATTCAAAGAATTTCCCCTTTTGCCTTCGTATTAAAAAAGCGATGCCAGATGTCTTATTGTTGGCACCAGAAACAGCCGTAAAAAATAAAGTACCAGGACAACTATTATCGGTGAAAAATCAATTCCTATATTTCGCATAGGCAGGGGCAGTATTTTGCGGATAGGCTGGAGAACCGGCTCTGTAAAACGATATAAGAAAATAACTATTTTATTATAGGGGTCAGGATTAACCCAGGAAATTATTGCCCGAGCAAATATTATGATTATGTAACCCAGCAAAATTATGTCCACTATCTCTGCCAACGCGACAATCAAGTTATTTAAAATAAACATAAAAATCTCCTATAATCTTGATTTTGAGCTTATCCGGAAACTGCCGCAGAAACAGACGCGGCAAATTTTTCCAGAGACATATTAAATGCCAATGGTTTCTCCAGCATAACCATGTGACCGGCGCCTTCAACTATTTCCTGTTTGGCTTTACCGATGCCAGCGGAAAGCTGACGGGATAAATCTGGCGGCGTCATCTTATCTTCAGATCCGCAAACTATTAAAGAGGGCACGTTTATTTTATCAATCTCCAGCGTTAAGTCCAACTCGTTGCATGCCAGCAAATCACCATATAAAGTATCCACTCTGGATAGAGCAATGCTTTTTCGCAAGGGAGCGGAGAATTTGTCGCGGCTTTCTTTCGCCAGCGAAAACTTGCAAATCAAGTCTATTATCTCGGCAGGTATCTCCGGCGGATTTGTCTTTAAAAATTCCAGAAAAAAAGAATTCACCGGCATCTTCATTCCTCCCCCGATGCAAACGATGCCTGCTATTTCTTGAAGATGGCTTATCGCAAATTGGAGTGTAATTGCCGCCCCCAGTGAATGGCCTACCAGAATTATTTCTTTTAAATCAAGAACAGCCAGCAACTTATTCACCCACTCGCAATAGCTTCGCACATCCTTCTCTCCATGGCCTCCGGAGTGGCCGTGGCCGGGAAGATCAACGGCAGCTATGTTATATTTTTTGTGTAAACGGCCGTATTGATGCGACCAGATAGTGTGGTTACCGCCCGACCCGTGAATAAAAACCAGATTCTGCTTGTCCGGTTCAAAATCACCTTTGTTTACCCAGCAGGCGCTATCTGTCGTTTCAACACGATAGTATTTAAGCATGGATTCTAAATCCTTCAAAGGTTAAGTATCATAAAAATAAAATCTAATGCAATGGAAGAATGAATAGTGGATATACTATCATCCACAACAAAACAACTTGACCGGACTTGGATTGACAGGATAAAAGAGAAAACGTATCAATAAGACGGGGGTATACAGAATATGTTTAAAGGGAAGAAAGTGGCAATTATCGGCGGCGGGAAAATGGGAAGCATCATTGCCCGGGGCCTGACAACGCATAAAATAATTCCTGCCAATAATATTATTATAACGGATATTGATACAGACAGACTAAAATTTCTGAGTTCATCTCTTAAGTTAAAAGTTTCCCGGGATAATGAAAAAGCCGTCAAGTGCGCGGATATAATAATTCTTGCCGTCAAGCCGCAGAATATGGCTGCGACATTAAAAGAAATTAGCACTGCCGTTAATAAATCAAAGGTGATAATTTCCATTGCGGCAGGAATTACAACCGGTTTTATTGAAAAATCTCTAAAAAAAGGAGTACGAATTGTCCGGGTAATGCCCAATACTCCAGCTTTGGCAGGCGAAGGAGCTGCCGCAGTTACCGCAGGCAGTAACGCCAAGGCCAGTGATGTTAAACTCACGTGTGCAATTTTCAATGCCGTCGGCATCAGTGTGGAAGTAAAAGAAAAGTTGATGGACGTTGTAACAGGTTTAAGCGGCAGTGGCCCCGCTTATTTTTTTCTTATCATCGAAGCGTTGATTGAAGCAGGATTTAAGAACGGATTGTCCCGCGCTCTGGCAAAAAAGCTGGCGGTTCAAACCATGCTGGGGGCAGCCCGGTTGTGTTTGGGAAGCGATAAAGAGCCGGCGCAATTAAGGGAAATGGTGACATCGCCGAACGGCACCACCGCTGCCGGATTGCAAGTAATGGAAGGGAAAAATGTCCGCGATATAATCATCGCGACCGTTGAGGCGGCAACGAAACGCTCCAAGGAATTGGCTAAAGGCAGATAGCTCAATTCATCTTTTTACTCACTGTCTTCTCGTCCGAGAATATTATCGCTATGTTCTTCGTCAATCTGAACATTAACAGAATTTTCCGAAGAATTTGCTGAAGAGGCGTTAGTTGCCCGAGATATTTCCGTTGCTTTTTTAGTATGTCTCCTTCTCCTATTGCGAGGTCGGCGACGACCTTTCTTTTTAGCGTTTTTTCCTTCACCGCTTACCGTAATCTTCTCCTCAACATTTGATTCCGAAACATCTTGAGCTTTTTTTTCTGTTGTTTCTTCCGGATGATCTTTAGCATCAGTCTGCTCTTTGACCACTTGCTGGATTTCCACTCTGTCCCAGGGTATCTCCGCGCTGCCGGCAATGTTTAAAGTAATATCAAACGTCGCTTCCAAATCCAGCAATTCGCTTCTTTTACGATTGAGAATGTAATCGGCAATTTCATGAGGCAGGATCATTTTTAATTCGGAACAAACTCCTTTTACGGCTTCCGATTCGATCTTGCGAAATGCCCCCAGCGCAGCTGCTTCCAGGGACGGACGGAGGCCGCTCCCCTTGCAATAGGGGCATTTTATGTAACTTATTTCCTGAATTGTTGACTGCTTCTTCTGCCGCGACAATTCCAGAATTCCAAATTTGGATATTCTGGAGAGCTGAATTCTGGCCTTGTCAATGCTCAGCGCTTTTTTAAAAGCTTTTTCCACTTCGGCGTTGTGTTTTTTATCTGTCATATCGATAAAATCTATAGCAATCAGTCCACCCAAATCCCTTAAACGAAGCTGACGGGCAACTTCTTCACAGGCCTCGATATTTGTTTTGAAAGCTGTTTCTTCAATATTTTTCTTATGGGAACCGCGTCCGGAATTGACATCAATAGTTATCATTGCCTCCGTCGGATTTATGACAATGTATCCGCCGGACTTAAGTTCAACACGTTCCTGATAAATAACGCGAATCTGTTCTTCCAGCTGATAATTGTCAAAAAGAGGGGTCTTCTCTTTATAATGTTTGAGTATTCTCATATAACGAGGGGAAATAGCGCGGAGATAGGCGCGCATTTTGCGGAAAGTCTCCAGATCATCAACCAAAATTTCGCCAATTTCCGATGTGAGATAATCGCGTATACTGCGCACACCGAAATCTGTTTCCTGATGAATCATGGCAGTCTTGTCGCTACTTTTCGCTCTTTTGTTGATTTCCTTCCATAGACGCACCAGATGCTGGTAATCACGGGATATTTCCTGCTTGGTCCGGTTGTATCCCGCCGTCCGCACAATAAATCCCATATCTTCAGGGATTTTAATCTGCTCCATGACATTTTTTATTTTCTGCCGGTCTTCTTCATCTTCCACTTTGCGGGAGATACCGCTGCCGGGTTTGTTGGGAAGTAAAACAAGATACCTGCCGGGAAGGGAAACATAAGTAGTCAGAAGCGCGCCCTTGTTGCCCACCGCTTCTCTTACAGCCTGAACAATTATTTCCCGTCCAGCTTTTAGAACAAGCTTAACACGGGACTGGCCATTTTCCGCTTCTGTTAAATATTCCGGGCTGACATCTTTTAGAGGAAGAAAGCCGTCTTTGCCTCCGCCATAATCAACAAAGGCCGCCTGCAAGCCGCGTTCAACCTTGAGAACCTTGCCTTTATAAATATTGCCGGTGACTGGTTCCTTTCTCGGCATTTCAATGTTGAAATCAACAAGAACGCCCTTTTCGTTAACCGTAGCCATCCGCATCTGTTCTTTATGAACAGCGTTAACAAGCATCGTATGTTTCATAAATGTCCTTTTGGGCCGGCTGGTATTTTCTGCACGTCCCCGCGCTCCAATAGACTTTTTGCGTGTCTATTTGAAGAAATACCACTCGACCTGTTGTATTTATAGAAAGGCGCTTATATCGCCTTTTCCTATTCTAATAATTTCTATGTTGTCACCAACCAGGCTGATGACACTTGATGGTTGCGGCATAATAGTACCACCATCAATAATTAAGTCAACCGTCCTGCCAAAATATTCCTTTATGACAGAGGGATCGCCCAGAGCTTCGCCCTTTTCAGTTTTTACACTGGTGCTGATTATCGGATGGCCGAGTTCTCTAACCAAAGCCAGACAAATCTGATTATCCGGCACCCTTATACCCGTAGTTGTTTTTTTCGGCAAAATAATTTTCGGCACTAGCCTCGATGCCTCCAGGATGAAAGTATAAGCCCCCGGTAAAAGCCTTCTCATGGTTTTATAGGCGTAATCGGTAACCTTGGCGTACTCACTGATGTGCTTTAAATCGGAACAGACAAAACTCAAGGGATGTTTTCTGTTTCTTTTTTTCAGTTCGTATATTTTTTCAATTCCCTTTTTGTTGGATAAATCACAGCCCAAGCCGTAAACCGTGTCGGTGGGATAAATTATTACCCCGCCCTCCCGCATTACTTCCACGGCTTTCTTTATAAGTCGCGCTTGCGGATTCTGGCTGTTGATAGATAGCAGCATTTTCCAACTTCCTGTTGTTTTTAAGATTTTGTTGGCGTCATATACTAAAAAAACTATTCTTATGCAACAAAAGCTTCACCGGAAGAGAAACTCCATCTTATTTTGCTGCTATATTATCCTTACTCAATTTATATTCAATACTGTCCACCAGCGCCTGCCAGCTCGCTTCAATAATATTTTCGGAAACACCGATGGTGCTCCAGACTTCTTCGCCATCCGTCGAATCCACAAGAACACGAACTCCGGCTGCTGTGCCTTCCGAACCTTCCAGCGTGCGCACCTTAAAATCAACCAGATGCATATTTTTTATCTGAGGATAAAATTTTGTCAGCGCTTTGCGCAGAGCCTGATCAAGAGCATTTACCGGACCGTTTCCCTCAGCGGCGGTTAATTCCTCTTCACCTGCAACTGATATCTTTATTGTCGCCTGGGAAAGACATGGATTATTCTCCGTGCGTGAAGTAATCACACTGAAAGTTTCCAGATTAAAGGGCTCGATAAATTCACCGATTGCCTTCTTAATTAGCAGAGAAAGAGAACCGTCCGCTGCGTCAAACTGGAATCCGCGGTCCTCCATCAGTTTGACCTCATGCACTATCTTTTTGCTGACGGCGTCACCTTTTGTAATATCAATACCCAATTCCTTGGCCTTGTATTCCACATTGCTTTTCCCCGCGAGGTCGGAAACCAGAACGCGACGGTGATTACCGACAAGTTCCGGTTGGATATGCTCATAGGCAACGGAGTTCTTGACAATGCCGCTGACATGCACGCCGCCTTTATGTGCAAACGCGCTGCGTCCTACAAACGGACGCGAATTAAGCGGCGGTACATTCGCCACGTCGCTGATATAATGAGAAAGATTTGTAAGCTGTTTAATTGATTCCGGCGGCAGACATTTTTTGCCGAGCTTTAATTGCAGATTGGCAATCAGCGTAATCAAATCAGCATTACCGCATCGTTCGCCATAGCCATTGACAGTTCCCTGAACCATCACGACGCCCTTCTGCACGGCGGCAATAGAATTGGCCACGGCTAACCCGCCGTCGTTGTGCGTGTGAATGGCCATTTTTTCCAGAGGGACGTGATAGGATATCTTTTTCACAACGGCGCAGATTTCATGAGGCAGTGATCCTCCATTGGTATCACAAAGAACAATAAAGTCAGCACCGGCAGCCAGCGCCGTTTTCACGACTTTGGTTGTATAGCGGGAATTATTTTTATAACCGTCAAAAAAATGTTCGGCATCAAAAAGAACTTCCTTGCCCATGGATTTCAGATATTCGATGGAATCGGCAATCATCGCCAGGTTTTCATTGAGGTCTGTCTTTAAAATGTCGGTTACGTGCAAATCCCACGATTTCCCGACAATGGCGCAGGCGGACGTTCCCGCTTTAACCAGTGCTTTTAAATTCGGACACGATTCAGTTTTGGTATGGGCGCGGCGTGTGCTGCCGAATGCTGTCAAACGCGAATTTTTAAACTTAACGTTTTTCGCCATTTCGAAAAAACGTGCGTCCTTGGGATTGGAACCGGGCCAGCCGCCTTCAATATAATGAAAATTAACATCATCAAGGCGCTGGGCAATCCGCAATTTTTCCTCCGCCGAAAAATTTGTCTGTTCTCCCTGCGTGCCGTCCCTTAAAGTTGTATCGTAAACCAGTACTTTATTTTTCATTTTCCCCTCTCCTTCAAAACCACCGCTTTGCGGGATTGTTATATTGCCCCGCTACGCTTCGCGTGCGGGGTAATTCGACCTGCAAGTTTCAGTGCACTTCGTTTCTGAATCTTGGGTCTCATTAAAATTGAGATCTCACAAAAAATCCGCTGCCGGGGTTGCCTGACAGCGGATTTGGATTTTGCTTATTTAGAGTTAATACTATACCGCGCCCCGGCCTCCTATGCAGAAGCTGATTATAATGTTGATAATTATTATGTTCTGAATTTTAATCGCGTTCATAATATCAACCTTCTTATTTGCGTGGATATTATTTTTAATATCATGTTTTGTCAATAGAAAAAATTTTATCTATTCAAGCCTGATTTTCTCCAGCCCGGAGAATACAGCTCTTCCTTCTTGCCAGTGAAAACCGATGACAGAAATGTTTATTCTTCTTAATTCCTGTTCGTAATGATTTATTTTATCTTCCGGCAGAACCATAACCGGCAGAGGATTTAAAGCCGCAGCGGAGGTCTGTATAATCAATTTACCTGCGGCAGCCATGACATTTTTTTCTTTTGTATCGGTTATAATTTCAAAAATATGGGAAATCCTGTTTTCCGAGATATCTACCGCGAAAAGTTCACTTTCTGTGTCATTACCTATCTTAATTTTATGCCGCCTGAACTGAGCAGCCAATTCGCTGACAACAAGGTCGTGATCACAGGCGAAAACTATTTCGTCTTCCTGCAAAGGTACTTCGCTTCCAATTAAATCTTCCCGGAAACTGATTTCTGCAAAATCCATGATGGTCTGCGCCGATTCAGCGGCGGAAAGTTTCATCATTTCTATTTTTTTTACAAACTGCGCCGCCTGCAGGGCAAATCGTTCGGATTTAAGATCACCGATCACTGCTACCTCACTGACGCAGCTTCCGTCTTCCATTAATGACCAGACGCCGCGGTAACTTTGTTCGAAAAGCGATTTGCCGACGCCCTTTTTTCCACCGCCGATTTTGCCGCGATGAATCACAAAAACATTTCCCCAATGGTCCCCGGCAAAAGCACCGCCGGTTTTTCTGTCAATCCGGGACCAAGGAAAATTTATTTCGGAGGCTATGGAGAGAACACCTGATTTTCGTGGCTTTTCGATGCCGAAGGCGTTCCAGTAGCGCACTTCCTTGACGGTTTTAGAAAATTTCCATATGCCTAATTGCTTAAGCCAAACGACTTTAGCGGAAAAACTTGCGCCCTGATGTCCGATTTTAACCTTTATTTCTTCATCAATGAAAGACTTGAACTTTTTATTGAATTGTCCGGCATATTTTTTTATTGCCGTTTGATCCGTTATGACTTTAAGCATAAGTCGGTTCCCTGAATCTTAAAAGTGATAATTGCAATTCATCAAGATTCCTCAACTTGTGTTCGTAATGACCGTTCATTAATGTCACTTCGAAAGAAGAGAGAAGTCTTAATTTATAATATATAAGATTCCTCATCCCGATTCATCGGGATGAGGAATGACACTCTCTACTGTCGAAGCAATAATATATGAGAACACTTCCCTAATCCAGCCGTTTTTTAAAGCGGCTGATTGCACCGGCAAAAACGACTGTTCCCAGTATACTGAGTGCCAGATATTGCGGCCAAAGCACACTAAGGCCTACTCCCTTGAGGAAAATAACACGCAGAATAACCAGGAAGTACCTCAACGGATTGAGATATGTCAGCCATTGCACCATTTCGGGCATATTGGAAATGGGAAACACAAAACCACTGAGCATAAAAAACGGCAGAATGAAAAAGAACGCTGTCATCATGGCCTGCTGTTTGGTTGAGGATATTGTCGAGATAAAAAGTCCGATGCCTAGTGTGCTCAGCAAAAATAAGCAGGTCGCCAGAAAGAGCAGCAGGAAACTTCCCTTAAAAGGTATTTCAAACCAGTAAATAGCGGCACCGATGACGGCTACCATAACTATAAGTGAAATAATAATGTAGGGAATGGTTTTGCCGATAATGAATTCATACGCTTTCAGAGGTGTTACAATGAGTTGTTCCATTGTGCCGTCTTCTTTTTCTCTGATAATTGCAATTGCCGTTAAGATAAAAGTGCCAATCATTATTAAGATGGCAACAATTCCGGGAACAAAAAAATACTGGCTATCGAGATTGGGGTTATACCAGGTTCTGATGCGGGCATCCACTCTGCCGTAACTCATGTTTATGGGATAAAGCCTCTGCAGCTCTTCGCGGTTGAATTTATCCAGAACCGACACTATGTAGGCAACTCTTACGGAGGCCATATTGCTCATAGTTCCGTCAACAAGAAACTGAACAGGTGCTGTTTGTCCTTTTCTGATGACAGGTGCAAAATCATTGCTAATCTTAACGCCCACGTCAATTTTTTGTCTCAATAATAATTCCGTCATCTGATTTTCATTGGTCACTGTTTTCGTTATATGAAATATGTTGCTGCCCGCAAAACTGTCGATGAGCGAGCGGCTTTCATGGGTTTTGGAATAATCCAGGACAGCCACGCGGACATTTTTAATGTCATAATTAACGACATAACCGAAAATCAGCATTTGAATAAAAGGCATTAAGAATATCAATGCGCGGTTACGCCTGTCGCTGAAAAGCTGAATAAATTCCTTACGTACAAGTTCCCGCACTCTAAGCCAGCTCATAGACCTTCCTTTTTTAACATTCTGTAATTAAAAAACATCAGCACTATAAACATCACCAACAAAAACAACATGCTCGGCCACAAATAGGCTAATCCGAGATTGCGCAGATAAATTCCCGACAAAATGTCAATGAAATATGTTGCTGGAACAACCAGTGTTATCACCTGAAGAAATTTCGGCATATTGATTATGGGAAAAACAAAATTGGAAAGAAGAAGCGACGGCAGATATGTCGTCAGAATAGCCATCTGGTTGGCCAGCAATTGTGATTTTGTTATATTGGAAATCAAAAGCCCCAGAGACAAGGCAACGCTTAAATAAAGTGAGGAGGCAGCAATCATCAACCAGAAATTCCCTTTCATCACTATGCCGAAAAGCAACTGCCCGAGCAATATTGCTATCAACACATCCGTCAATCCGATGAAAAAATAGGGAATGGCCTTGCCCAACAGAAATTCCCCCGCCCGCACCGGCATAGATTTGATGGTTTCCATCGTGCCGTTTTCATATTCGCGGGCAATAACCAGAGAAGTAAGCAAAGCGCCGACAATCATGATGATAACGGCGACGATCCCCGGAATAATAAAATTGCGGCTTTCCATGTCTTCGTTAAACCAGATGCGGATACGTCCGTCCACGGGACGGTTGATTTTTTCCACCCCCTGCCGGTTAAGAAAATTAATCAGCATCTTTTGATTATAACGCTCGACAAAAGAAGAAATATAGCCGCGGACGATATTGCCGAAGGTCGGATCGCTGCCTTCAATAATAATCTGCATGGCGGTTTCACGGTCAGCGCCAATATTTTTTTTAAAATCTGGCGGAATTATTATTACCAGCTTTGCTCGGTCGTTATCAAGATAGTCAATAGCGTCTTTTGTTTTGGGCAGCAGTGTAAAAACATGAAAATAAGAAGAAGCGTCAATCTTGCGGATAAAATCACGGCTGAGCTCCGACTTGTCGTAATCAACAACTACCGTCTCCACGTTATCCACATCCAGGCTCAGCGCATAGCCAAAAAGAACAATCAATATCAGCGGAATGGCGAAAGCCAGATACAGACTGCGATAATCCCTGATCAAATGATAAAACTCCTTGCGGATGATGGCTCTGAGTCTTATGAATTTCAAATTCCGTCCCTCTTCATCAATGTTATAAACGCGTCATTTAAATCGGCATTGGTCTGCGCCGGACAGGCTTCGGCAATAATTTCTGCGGGACTGCCACAGGCAACTATTTTACCATTACTGAGCATGACGATTCTTCCGCAGAAACGCGCTTCGTCCATGTAATGCGTGGTAACAAATACAGTCATTCCGCCATCGGCAAGTTTTTTGATAAAATTCCAGAAATGTCCTCTGGTGGCGGCATCAACTCCCGAGGTCGGTTCATCCAAAAATAGAATATCCGGTTTATGCAGAAGTGAGCAGCCCAGAGCCAGGCGCTGACGCCAACCCGGCGGCAATTCCCTGGTTTTACGGTCACGTGCGTTTTGCAGGCGGGTCATATCCAGAACCCAATCAATGCGTTCGGACCACTGCAGTTGCGGAACATCGTACACTCCCAGATAAAAACGCAGATTTTCAAAAGGCGTCAATTCTTCATAGAGAGAAAATTTCTGCGACATGTAGCCGATGGATTTTTTTATTTCCTCCGCTTCGGTAATGATATCATGACCGGCAACCATTCCGCCGCCGGATGTCGGAGTAATTATGCCGCACAACATGCGGATAGTGGTTGATTTACCGGAGCCATTCGCGCCCAAGAAACCAAATATCTCTCCTTTCTTCACGGAAAAGCTGATTTTGTTGACAGCGACAAACTCGCCGAATTTCTTTTCCAGATTGGTTACGGAAATGGATTCAAAGTTGGAAGGCGTCATTGGCCAGTTCTCCATCCGCTATTTTTAGTTTTTCAACAATTGCTTCCTCCAGAGTGGGAAAACCACCGCGAATAACAGCAGGAGGAGCAGTATCCAGAAGTATGGAACTATGCATTAACCCTAGAACATCGCATTTTTCGCCCTCGTCAAGATAAGCCGTGGAAATGATAATAGTCATTCCCTCTTTCTGCATGTTGCCGAGTATTTCCCAGAATTCATGGCGCGATACAGGGTCAACCCCGTTAGTGGGCTCATCAAGAATCAATAGTTGCGGCTCGTGAACAAGCACGCAGGCCAAACCAAGTTTCTGTTTCATCCCACCGGAAAGATTGCCGGCCAGCCTGTCTGTAAAAGGCAGAAGTTTAGAAAATCCCAGATATTTATCCCTGCGTGATTTTCTTTGATTGCTTGACACATCAAAAATGTCCATGAAAAAATCCATGTTTTCTCCGACGGTAAGATCCTGATAAAGACCAAACCGCTGGGGCATATAGCCGATAAAGTTTTTTATCTTTTGTTTTTCTGAAAGTGTATTGAGGCCGGAGATGTAAATTTCACCGCGCGTAGGTCTAATCATGTTGGCGATAAGCCGCAGGAGGGTTGATTTGCCGGCGCCGTCGGAACCCACCAATCCCCAAACATCTCCCTTGGCGACACTGAGTGAAATATCTTTGAGCGCTTCAACGTCTTTGAAGCGCATGAAAACATTTTTGACTTCCACCATAGGCGGGAATTTTTCCCGGGATGCGACCATTTTAAACTCCGCTATTCAAGCAGCCAGGCATCGGCCGGCATTCCCGCTTTGAGTTCAAAGTCCGGATTGGTTATGGATACCTTAACCAGATACACTAGCTTGACGCGTTCTTTTTTTGTCTGGATAACCTTGGGAGTAAATTCCCCTTCCGGAGAAACAAAAGAAATTATCCCCTCGTAGGTTTTGCCGGGAAAGGTATCAATCTTTACATTCACTTTCTGTTCCGGTTTGACCCTGCCGATTTCGGTTTCATCAACGAATATTTTCAGATCAACACGGGATAGGTCGGAAATGGTTATTACCTCCCTGCCGGGTGTCACGGTTTCGCCAGGTTCAATATTACGGCTGGTTATCACGCCATCCATCGGCGATTTTAATTGCGTGTAATCCAGTTGAATGGATGCCTGGTTTAACGACGCCCGCGCCGCGTTAATTTGTGCGGAGGCAACTTCAATATCCTGTTGTATGACGTCTATTTTTGTCAGATTCCCCTCTGCCAGCTTCAGAACGGATTCGCTTTCAGTCAGACGCGACTGGGCAATTTCGTAATGGAGCTTCATTGTATCGCGCTCTTTTTCCGTAACTACGCCCTTGCTGAAAAGCTCTTCAAAACGGCGGTAATTTTTTTTCGCGTCTTTTAAAGTGTCCTGAGAACTGCGCACGTTGGCCTTTGCCCGCGCGACCTCCATGGGGAGGGTTTTTCTGTTTAAATCCAGCATGGTTTGCAGTTGATTTCTTGATTTCTGCGCCCGCTCCAGATTGGCTTTAGCCTGCGCATAACGCGATTCAAATTCCGCTCTGTCCAGCTGGGCGATAACCTGATTCCTCGCAACGGTTTGTCCTTCCTGAACAAAGACTTGTGCGACACGCCCGGCTACCTGAAAAGACAATTTAGCCTGCGTGGTGTCTATTGTACCGGAATAAAAAAGCCACTCTTTGCTACTGTTTTTCTGCCCGACATAAACAAATACTCCGACTGTCAGAAAGAGTACTATAAAAACAATAATGATTATTCTTTTTTTCAACGCTTACCTCCATTTTTTCACATTCGGCATTTTGTTGAATATTACATTCTGGTTATCGTTTTATAGCCTTGAGAACAAGAACTGCTACTTCCTCTCCCAAACTTTTTTCTATTTTTTTATCATGCGCTTTCAGCGCCGCCGGTATCCACGACTGCTTGTCTTTAATTGGCGAAGCTTTTTTATAAAAGAGAATTGTCCCCATTATCATCATGTGGATAAGAAACGGCACTGTTTCGATAAATATTCCTTTTTTCCTTCCCTCATCGAGAATGCCAATCAAAATGGTTAGGACGGAAGCTATATCTTCCATCACAACACGGGGTAGTGTGGTGCCGCCGGAGGCAATTTCGCGCATCATAATCGGCGGCAATTCCGGATTTTCATCTACAACAGCAGCAAGAAATTTTATATATGCTTTAAGCTTTTCCTCCGGTTTGTTCGCCTTAGCCACAGCTTGAGCAATACCTTGAGCAACATTGCCGATAACCTGATGAATGATACCGGCGTAGAGAGTGTCTTTGTCACCGATTTGATAATAGATAGTGGCTTTGTTGACGCCAGCGCGTTCGGCAATTTCGTCAACGTGTGCCCCGTTGTAACCCTTTTCGGCAAAGACCGTCCTTGCCGCATTTAAAATACGCTCGGTTGTTTTATCTGATTTTTCCTTGCGCTTTGCCATCTGTAACCTTTCCCGCAAAAAAGACTTTTTAAAGGCATTTTCAACTAAACGGTTATTTTAAATTGCCGGTTAATTTATATAAAAATACCTGCTCATGTCAAGATATTTTTTGTATCGAGATAGGGCAAAAAAATACCCTGCAACCTTATATGGTTACAGGGCATTGAATTTTTAAAATTTTGTTGTTCTTTAATTACTTTGTAATCGTCTTTTCGATTGCCTCAGAAGGAGGCGATGGTGGAGCCATAACTTCTTGTTTCTGTTCAATTGTTACAATCTTTTCTATCACAGCCTCAACCCGGCGGTTTTTCTTGCGCCCTTCTTCTGTGTCATTGTCGGCAATAGGACTGGCTGGTCCGTAACCGACTGCGGTTATACGGGAAGCGTCAATGCCGAACTTATCTATCAGGTATTGCCGTACACTGTCGGCACGAGCCTTGGACAATTTGATGTTGTTCTCCGGATTGTTGAATCTATCAACATTGTCTGTATGGCCTTCTATTATAACTTTAGTATCCGGATTCTTCTGCATAAAATCCGCCACTTCTTTTATATTATTACGATACTTTTTCTTGATAACTGATTTTGCAGTACCAAATTCAATATTGAGAGCAATACTAATCTTCTCCTGCACCGAAGGTGGAGAAGGTGGAAAAGGAGTCACAACCTCTTTCTTCTCTTCTGTCTCTACAGCTGCCTCAGGAGGTAGTGGCGGTGGAACTACAACCTCTTCTTTCTTTTCTTCTGCCTCTACAGCTGCCTCAGGAGGCAGTGGCGGTGGAACTACAACCTCTTCTTTCTTTTCTTCTGCCTCTACAGCTGCTTCAGGAGGCAGTGGCGATGGAACTACAATCTCTTCTTTCTTCTCTTCTGTCTCTACAGCTGCCTCAGGTGGTAGTGGCGATGGAATTATAACTTCTTGTTTCTGTTCTGTGGTTACAATCTTTTCGATTACAGCCTCAACCCGGCGATTCTTCTTGCGCCCTTCTTCTGTGTCATTGTCGGCAATAGG
>JAFGLS010000202.1 GCA_016927935.1 Syntrophaceae bacterium | reverse complement strand
CATAACATATTAAAGTGATTACTCTTTCAACGTTTTTACTTGACTTTCAGCAACACTTTACCTACCTTTATACCCATTTCGAAGCGAAGCGAGAAATCTTAATGATCGTCTAAATGAACAAGATATCTCCCCAGCAGAGCTGGACTATAGCCGTTGGTCGATATGACAAGCTTTCATTGAGACACTAAATTAGTATTGCAGATCAGCCCCGTTAGAAAGAAAGATGCTTTAATCTTTTAAAAATGACAGAAAATTTTTAACCGGGTAAATAAGAAAGGAGAATAATTATGGAATTACAGGAAGCCATATTAAAACGCAGGAGTGTCAGGAAGTTTACTGAAGAAAATGTAACCGATGAAGAACTAAGACAAATATTTGAAGCAGTACGTTGGTCACCGTCCTGGGCCAATACCCAGACGTGGGAGTTTATCATCGTTCGTGACAGAGCCTTGATTGAAAAAATCACAGCAACCTATTCCGAAAAAAATCCGGCAGTAAAATGTTCTCTTGCCGCTTCTACTCTGATTGTTGCCTGCGCCAAGACAGGCATTTCCGGTTGTTACGGCGGAAAAGAGCTTACGTCCATTAAAAACTGGGAAATATTTGATCTGGGTATTGCCGTTCAGACGCTCTGCCTCAAGGCTCATGAATTGGGACTGGGAACGGTAATAGTGGGACTGATGAATCATGAGGCCTGTGAAAAAATTATTGGCATTCCGGAAGGCCGTAAGGTTATTGCCGTGATTCCTATCGGAAGGTCGGCTACTCCGCTGAAGGAAGGTCCTGCGCGTAAACCGGTTTCTGAATTTGTTTATCTGAATAGTTTTGACAAGGGGATGTTCTAAAAATTGTATAGAGTGTTTCCCCTGAACGTGTTGAACCCCGTTGGCTGGCCGATTGCTTGACAAGAAAGTAAAGTATATGTATGAAAAGCTTATTCAAATAATATTTATTATGGAGGGTTTACATGAAAACTGTCGCAAAATTTCTCTGTGTATTGACGATAATGGCTTCCGGAAGCGCGCACTGCGCCATATATGACGCCACGCATAATGACGGCAACAAGCATTTTTATTTCAGGGCGCCGATAGTGGCAAATGCGGCCACTTCAGGGACATTCGACCCCTCGCTGAAGCCGTTCGTGGAAATTTGCATCTGGAATGGCAGCTCGTGCGGGCCGGACGTAGCGATGTTTAATGAATTCACCGGCGAGGGATCCGAGTCGATCAGGGTTGATGAGGAAGAAGAGCACTATATCGTCAACTGGCACACGGGAAACATAATCGACAAATATCCCTTGAATACCGGGGAGACCTTCAGGATCCGCGTGCTTGTCGGAAACCGGCTCCTGGGCTATGCAGATCTCGTGGTTGACAAGAGCGCAAAAGAGCTGAAAAATATAGATAATGACGAATATATTCCGCTCCTTGAAGGGAGGACCCTTCCTATCAAATTCAGGATTGAGGAGGGTGCTCTGCTCACCGCCCAGCAAAACATGACCACCGGATTATGGCATACCTGTATGCTGGACAATTCAGGAAAGGCCTGGTGCTGGGGGTCAAATGTTGGCGGACAGCTGGGAAATGGAAATTACGCCAATCAGTCCGTTCCTACACAGGTCTTGGGCGGACATGTTTTTAGTTCAATTACCACAGGGTATTATCACACGTGCGCCATTACCACGGAGGGTGACGCCTGGTGCTGGGGGTCTAATAATTACGGCCAGGTAGGGAATTCAACGACAACGTATGCTGAACCTGTTCCTGTCCTTGTGTCCGGCAATCACAAGTTTAAATCTATTGATGCCGAATATTATACAACCTGCGGTTTAACGGTGGACGAGGAATTATATTGCTGGGGAACCAATATGTTGGGACAGTTCGGAACCGGGAGCGTAACCTATGCGGAAAGCAGTCCTGTGCCTGCGGCATACGGAATTCATGTGACTTCATTCGGGGTAGGCGCATATAATATGTGCGTTCTTGATGAAAATCAGGCGGCGCACTGTTGCGGTTATGGCTTCTACGGCGGAAACGGCAATGGATCTCCTGTTCATGCGTTCAACATGGTCCCGGTTTCGGGTGGCCATGTCTTTCAATCGATCTTCATGAATTATCTTGCCGCGTGCGGAATTGACATGGATAACAACGCCTGGTGCTGGGGGCAAAATAGATACGGCCAGCTCGGTATTGGTTCAATTAATGCTGACAATCCGTGGAGTGTTTATGAACCTGCCGCTGTCACTGGAGGGATTTCTTTTCAAAGGATTGACATAGGCATACTGACCGCATGCGGTATTTCAACCTCCGGAGATGCCTATTGCTGGGGCTTGAATAATTATGGGCAGACAGGAACCGGTACAGACACGCCTGACCACTATGCCTCTCCCCAATTGGTCAGGGGAGGGTTTAATTGGCTTGAAATGGCCCCCGGCTTTTATCACACCTGCGGCATCACCGCTACAGGCAACGCTTATTGCTGGGGGTTCAACGCGATGGGTATGCTCGGCGACGGGACTCTCTTTCCGAGTCTTCAGCCGGTTTCAGTCATAGGATTTTGATTGCACCGTAATAATAATCAGTTGAGTTCAAAAGACGTGACTGATCTTAATAGGCACTTATAGTCTCCCTTTTCTAAAAGGAGAGAAAGAGGGATTTAATGAGACTCCAATATGACAAGTAAAACGCGCCGCACTCAAAACGATCACTAAGCATTGTAATTGAATTTTTTTACAATTTGGGCACAGCAAATAAAATGCCGCCGAAAATCAGATAGGCAAAAATAAGCGTCCAGATGATGTTGAAGGCCTGTGCCGTAAAAAATACAGTTGCCGGTTTTCCCGAACCCATTGCCACAAAATCTTTAAATTTTGTCTCAAGGCCAATGCATAGAAAAGCCAGAGTAAACAACCAGGTGCGAATTCTTGATGTTATGCTGGTAATATCCTTTGCCGATGTTTCTGTCAGCATAAATGAAAACACTAAAGATGCCACAATAAAGCCTAATACGAATTTGGGAAATCTCGTCCAAATTTCCTTTGCGCTTGGTTTTTTCCCCGATAATTTATTATCCTTTAGAGAAAACCAAATGGCCAGCAGAAATGCGACAACGCCAATCAAAACGTTCTGTGCCATCTTTACCAGAACGGCCACGGACATGGCCTCATCACCGGCAATGGCCCCCGCGGCTACCACGGCGCCTGTTGTGTCTATGGTGCCTCCCAGCCATGCGCCGGTAACAGCAGGAGACAGTCCAATAGCTTTGGCGATTATTGGTTCTAAAATAAGCATTGGGACGGCGCAGATCAGCACCAGCGAAATGGTGTGACTGACTTTTTTCGGATCACCTTTAATTGCGCCGCCTGCAGCGATTGCTGCCGAAACACCGCAAACGGATACTGCCGAGCCCAGAATCGAAGCAAATTCATCATCCAGCCCGATTTTTCGGGCGACCCAAACGCAAAAATAAAAAACAGCGAGGATGACAATTACGGCCTGAATCATTCCGTAGATACCCACCTTAGCCATTGTCGTAAAAAGCACTTCCGCCCCCAGCAGCACCAGCCCGATTTTGATAAAATATTCTGTCCTGACTGCCGTTTTAAGCCAGGAGGGAACGCCAATGGTATTGCTGATAAGCAATCCGAAAATCAAAGCCCAGAAAACAACTTCCAGACCGTAGTAAGAAATAGTCGCATTACCCGCGATAAAAAAAGATAAAGCGGCAAGAAGAAATACAACAGGGAATCCTACAGTGTATTTGCCGGTAGGTATACCCATAGCCGCAATACCGATGACGCTGATAATCCATAAGCCAATTAGAAGGTAAAATGCCTGTTTCAGATTTGCTTTGGAAAATATGTTTGTTAAAGTTGCCCCAGCCATTTTCTTCACGTCTGTAGCCAGCTTTTCGGTTTTCTTTTTCAGATCCTTGTCTTTTACATTTTTTGCGGAAGACTCAACCTTGCCTGCCGCATCAGCAATTTCTGTTCTTTTATTGCTGTCCACGGCAGTACGAAGCAATATCAAATTATTTTTGAGATCGTTTTCGCCTTTGCTTTCCACATCTTTTTGCAGATTATCTATCTTGGCGGCAGTGGCCGATATTTTGGCAGAAAAAGTTTCATCATTCATCCAGTTCCACTGCGGCATTGCAAATTTCAAACCGACTATAAAAATAATTAAAATGAGAAATCCCAGCCACACTGTCATCCAGTCTTCATTTTTCCACAGGTTTGCTAAAAATCCGTTTTGTTTTTCCATTATTATTTTGGTCCTTTTTTTATATATTTTTCTGGATTTGTTTGTTCGGAAATAAAACCTTGTCGATTATTCCGCCGCCCAGAACACGGTTGTGATCGTAAAACACCACAGACTGACCGGGAGAGATAGCCTCCTGCTCTTCCGCGAATGTTACTTTCATATTTTCGTTTTGAACCTTGACTTCGCAGAGCGCCTCTTTTTTCCGGTATCTGATTTTTGCGTGCACCTGCTTTGGCCAGGTTTTAGCCAGCATGTTCACATCACCGGCTACAAGTTCCCTGCCCATCAAGTCTTTCTTCTCTCCGACAACAATGCGGTTTTTTACGGGATCAATGGATAAAACGTACAGCGGTGTCGGATGGCTAATGCCAAGACCTCCCCGCTGGCCTATAGTATAAAAGATAATTCCCCGGTGTTTTCCCAGAGCTTTTCCGTGCAGGTCAACGATCAGGCCCGACTTTGTTTCCGGCACACGCTTCAGAAGGAATTCCCGGCTGTTTTTCTGCGTTATAAAACAAATGTCCTGGCTTTCTTCTTTTTCTACAACAGGCAAGTTATTCTTTTTCGCCAAACTTCTGACTTCATCCTTTGTAAAAGAAGCAAGTGGGAACAATATCTGTCCCAGTCTTTTATATGGTATAGAATAGAGAAAATATGTCTGATCTTTCATTTTGTCCCTCGGTTTCTTGAGACAATAACCTTCTTCATTTTTTTCGATGGCCGCGTAATGACCGGTTGCCAGAAAATCAAATCCCAGAGCAACGGCTTTATCCAGCAGAGTTCCAAATTTCAGGTGGCGGTTGCAAAGGACACAAGGATTGGGAGTTCTTCCTTTTTTGTATTCGCTTATAAAGTTGGCAACAACCTTATCTTCGAGCTGCGCAGCGTAATCAAAAGCATAATGATGAATTTTCAGCCGGTTACAGACTCTTTTGGCGTCATCAACCGCGTCACCGCAGTACTTTTTGTCATTCTCAGATGAAATGCCTAAACACATTGTCGCGCCAGATACATCGTATCCCTCATTTTTCAGCAACATAGCCGCAACTGACGAATCAACTCCGCCGCTCATCGCCACCAGAACTTTTTTATTCATTTATTTTGTTCGCTTTCTTTAAAATTTTAGCCAATTATATAGATGGACTTATTGCCTGTTCTTTTTTCTCATTATTCATGGCAACTAGCTGCTCAAGAGTGATTGAGCTTAATGTCTCCGATATTTTGCCGCCCAGCAAAGTCCAAACATCTCTGGTTGTGCAAGTACTGACTCTTGAACAAACCTTTGGGTCTTTCAAACAATCAACCAAACAATCGCCTTCCATGACATCCACAATATCCTTTAATGTAATCTGCGAAGGCGCTTTGGCCAGTGTGTAACCTCCAGATGAACCCCTTACGGAATTAACCAGACCTACCCCCTTTAGCGGAATTATTATAAGACTAAGATATTTTTCAGAAATACCCTCTTCTAGGGCAATATCCTTAAGGAAAGTATTTCCCTTCCCGTAATTTCTGGCCAGAGCGAGCATTAATCTCAGACCGTAGCGTGGCCGGGTAGAAAGCTTCATGTATTCAAAACCTTATAATTTTCTACTAATACCATCGTTTTGCTAGTGATTAAACCACTTATATTAGCTTGTCAAGAAAAATATTAAATTTTTAAAAGATTTATATTCAAAAGGTTTAATATTTTAAGATTGTCAAAATTGAAGCTTACGCATACGTATCTTCAGTTTTTAAGAGTTACTGAAATTGAAGATCGGTTGAAAGTGCTATTTCTTGCTGAGGACGTCTGTAGGACATTTTTACATTTCTCCTCTTTTTACTTGGACGTTCGCCTTCTTTATTTTTTGTAGAAGTTCATTTATTTTCTTTTCTGACTGTCCTCCAATGCCGGGGTGAAACTCTACAAATAAGTAATCAATATATTTGATTGTATTGTCTTTAACCATCTTATTTAAAACTTCATATTCCGCACCTTCAATGTCAAGAGTGACAAAAATATAATCATTTAGAGTAAAATTTTTTTGTAGCCATTCGCCAAAATCAATTGAATCTATTAATATTAGCACACTATCTTTTGCTATTTTTACAGGATGTTTTTCATAAACACTGCCGAAGTTGTCTTCTTGAGAAGAAAAATAAAACTTGATTTTTCCATTTTTAATCCAAATTGCTTTATTGAGAACTATTGTATCGGAAGCTTTAGGGATTTTGTCTATAAGATAGGGATTTGCTTCAATAGCTAATATCTCCCACGGATGGGAATGATAAATTTTATTCGCTTTGAAATGATAAATCCGTTCTCCTTTATGTGCTCCTCCAATAATATAAACATATCTTTTTTGCTCTGGTTTCGTGCAACCATTAATAAAAGCAAAAGAGGATATTAAGATTAAAATGAACGTATAATAATACATCACTTTTTTCTGTAAAACTGAAAATTTTTTAATAGAAAAAATAATTGTCATTTCTCACCTTTTTGTGGCTGCTAAAATTTTTGATGTTGCCTTTTATTTTATCAATTAATTAAATCCAATTAATTGTAATTTCAAATTATCAGTAGATGTTGCTTTTCTATAGCCGTTAAGAGGTCCATTCGTCCGGGAAATAGAATTCGTTTTTCATCTCGGAAATCAATTTTACAGTGCGTTCTGCAGCCTTCATGTGTTTTAGGAGTTGAAGTTTATTCCCCTTAATTTTGAGTTTGCGCGTAACAAGAACCGCTTTTTTAAGTTTCAAATTACCCAGGGCGATGTTTTTCCAGTCTTCGTACCTTCCCGTGATATAGTAATCGGCTTTGGTGTTGTCGCCGGTCTCAAGCATTTGCCATTGCCTGATATCGCCATAATATGAGTCGAAATAAAAGTGCATATCCTTCCGATACAACTCATGCAGGCTCGGTTCGGACAGGCAGGTAAAAATAATTTTGCCCGCGAAGTTCGTTGCCTCCTTCTGATATACTTCATCGTTTTTAAGGTGTTTTATAAAGGCATCGAACCACTCCTTTGTCAGGAATAAAGGTTTCCCCCTTTTTCGTTTTTTGGATATTCTTTTTGTTTTGTTTGAGCGTTCCAGGAATCCGGTGTCTGCTTTGCTTGCAGAGGAATACACAACAAATTTCCTTTTCGGCATTAATATACCGGTCAGTTTTTTTATTATGCTCGGTTTCTTATTTTTATTCACCGTATTTGATCTCTTTTAACGATTGAAGATTGTCCCACGGCGTCCCTAGCCAATCCCGACAAGTCGCGGATTGGCGGAATATCCCTATGTGCTTCGCACACGGGACAATTCAACTAACGCCTCAATCTTCGTTACACTCGCTTTCGGCTAGTTTCATTTGTTTCCAATCCCGATGTATCGGATTGGATAGTTCGACCAGCGCTTCGAGTTTCACTTCGTTCACTCTTAGCGGGTCTCACTAAAAAAGAAAAACTGTTCTATGTTCTGTGTTCAACGTTTAAAGTTATTTTCTCGATTCTGACGGGTACTCCCGAGAAAACGGCAGTGCCGCTAAAATCAAAACGGTGATTATCAATTATATCGTTGATGTTGACACCAGGATTTTCCAGGGCAACGCTCAGCTTTACACCAGGCAGATTATGACCCCATCCGTGCGGCATGCAGACAACCCCGGGCATTATGGAATCGGTTACCTCGGCTTCCAATGTTATGTTTCCGGTTCCTGATACCACGCGGACCATGTTGCCTGATTTAATCTGTTTCGCCTTCGCATCGGAAGGATGAACCATGAGCGTGCAGCGGTTCGCGGGAGTGTGCATTCTCCGGAAATTGTGGAACCAGGAATTGTTAGACAATAGATTGCGTCTGCTAATCAGGAGGAGATTCAGTCCATCGGGCCGTTTAGGCGCGTTTTCCTCAATCACTGTCTTCAATTCATTCAGCGCCTTAACCAGCATTTCCGGTGCAAGGCTAATCCGCTTATTTTTTGTAAACAGGCGCTCCGGGAGACGAGGCACAAGAGGCCCAAGGTCAATGCCGTGTTCCGCCTCCGCGACTTTCGCCAATGTTAAACCTGAACGCCATATCTTCAGCCCCGAACCATGTGGGCCAAAACGGAGCAAAAAGTTAAGAATGAACTCGGGCTTGAGAAATCTGACGGCAAATCGAAGCAAAGGGTTGGCGAGGAAGCGGGCTGTAAGTTCCAGGATTATTTCCCAGTTGTCGAGTGTGCCGGGTTGTTTCGCCAATATGGGTTTGGAATACGCGGCAAAATTGCGCACGCCCGCCAGGTTGGTCATCATCGTGAAATTATGGTGTTCCAATATCGTGGTGGGAGGAAGAATGATGTGGGCATGGCGCGATGTTTCGTTAATATACCAATCGATGGCCACCATGTAGTCCAGTTGCCCGAGTGCCTCATCCATTAATCTGCCATTGGGGGCGGAGATGACCGGATTGCCCGCAATAGATATCAGCGCCCTGATTTTTCCTTCACCTGGTGTGAGGATTTCCTCGGGCAGCGCCACAACAGGGAAATCCCCACTAAAATCCGGCAGACCGCTCACTCGCGTGCGATGTCTCCCGAACCATCCCTTCTCGCCCGCCAGCGCTGTAAAACCAACCAAATCCAGCGCCGGCGTCGTAAACATGGATCCGCCCGACCGGTCCATGTTGCCGGTCAGTGTATTTAAAACAATAATTAACCACGTGGTCACTGTCCCATGCTCCTGGACGCATGTGCCGATTCTGCCGTAACATACCGCTTTTTGAGCCGCGCAGAATTCCCTGGTGATTGTCCGGATGTCATTAGCGCTGATGCCGGTAATCTTGGAGACCGTTTCCGCAGTGAAGGGTTGCACTGCTTCTCTGACGGTTTCGGCACCGTCTAAAAAAGTGTTGAGCCTTCCCAGTTTACAAAGGTCCTCTTCGAAAACAGTGTTAACCATCGCCGCAACAAGAAACGCGTCTGTTCCGGGACGGATAAAATAATGCCGGTTTGCGAGGGAAGCGGTTTTCGTGAATACCGGATCAATAACTACGACGGTGCCGTTTCGCTGCCGGATATTTTTTATGCGCTGAATCGCGCCGCCGGTGGTCATGATGCTGCCTCCGGAAATTGCGGGATTCCCTCCTATGATAATAAAATAGTCCGTCCTGTCTATGTCCGGAACGGGAAATAATATTTGGTGCCCGAACATCATGTGGCAGGTCATCATCAGGGGAAGCTGGTCGAGCGAACTGGATGAATACCTGTTCTTTGTATTCAAAGCCCGCAGGAGAAAACCAAGGTAAAGCAGATTTCCGTGGTAGTGAACGTTGGGATTACCAAGAAACAGAGCAACCGCGTCTTTTCCATAACAACGCCGTATGTCGTTTATTTTTTCGCCTATTTCGTCAAACGCGTCCTTCCAATCGATTCTTTCCCAACCCCTTTCTGTCCTTCGCACAGGGTATCTTAGCCGGTCGGGATCATTGTATAAATCTATTAACGAAACGGCCTTGGGGCAAATGTTCCCCTTCGAGAAGGGATTGCTTTTATCGCCTTTTATGGACACGATTTCATTATTTTCAACAGTGATCTCGATGCCGCATTCTGATTCACACAGAGGACATGTGCCATAATGATTTTCCTGCATCGTTGTTTTCTTCTCTATGCTCATAAGATAGTTTCACCAACGTTTCGAACTGCGTTTCACTCGGTTTCCTACGTCGCTGCGCTCCTAGGATAATTTCCAATAGCCAAAGGCTATTGGATAGTTCCACTTACGTTTCAAGATTCGCTTTACTCGCTCTCAACGAGTGTCACTTCGACTAACGACTCCTATAGTCGTCGAGTCTCATTATTACTCAGTTCTAAGCCTGAGGACAACATGTCTATTTCCTACAAAATTATCCCAATCTTCTAACATACATAGCAAGAATTTATTTTTTATCCTTATTGCCATATTTTCGGCCAGGGGTTAGCTTTTTCAAGTTCAAAAGCCAGTTCCAATAAATCTCTTTCCCGGCCGAAAGCAGCGCCAAACTGAACGCCCAAAGGCAGGCCGTTGGAACCCAATCCGATTGGTAGTGATATGGCCGGAGCACCGGTAACATTTTGCATTGGCGTAAAAGAGACATAATTTCTGATCCGCTCAAAAGCATCATTAAATGGCACGTCCGGTCCTATGTAACCAATTTCGAAAGTAGGATGGGCTAGAGTCGGATTAAGCAAAACATCGCAGGTATCGAAGATTTTATCATACATCCCGGTATATTTGATAAAACGTTTTATTATAAAAGGAATCTTAAAAAAATTTTTCTGGAACTGACGACTGATTTCTAGCGACCAGTTTTCAAGCTTGCTTCTGTCGAAGCCGTGGGCGATTATGAACTGTCCGAAAAATCTTATAGAGAACGCCATCATTCCAAAATAGATTGTGAAATCATCAGCCATCTGAGCATTGCAGGGACAGGGAATTTGCTCGACCGTATGGCCCAGTTTTTCACATAGAACACCGGTGCGTCTTACCAGATCAGCCAATTCGGGATGGCAGGCGTTGCCATACGGTGTATCGGTAAAGTGAGCTATTCTCAGGCGTTTTTTACCCGGATGTTGCACCAGTCCGATCTCGGGCAGTTTTTGATTACGGCGGTATTTCTCCGCGCCGGCGTAGAATGCGGCTGTATCACGCACCGTTCTCGTTAGCACTCCCTGATAAAGGATATCGACCGGAAGTAAATTCGAGCCTTCCATCCGTTCCAGTCTGCCGCGTGAAGGTTTGAGTCCCACAAGACCGCAACAGGCCGCGGGAATGCGAATGGAACCTCCGCCGTCGTTGCCGTGCGCGATTGGAACAACACCGGCCGCCACCAGTGCTGCCGAGCCCCCCGAAGAACCTCCGGTTGAGTAATCCGTATTCCAGGGGTTGCGCGTGACGCCTGAGGAAAACGGCTCAGTTGTTGCGGTTAATCCGAATTCAGGTAAAGCACTTTTTCCCAAACAGACAAGGCCAAGCGAAAAAAATTGTTTTATAAATCTTTTTGATTTTCTAACGGGTTTATGGGGAACAGCACGGGAACCCCATAATGTAGGAACGCCCTCTATGTCATCCGTGTCTTTAACAAAGGTGGGAACTCCGGCAAAAGTACCGGAAATATTTTTTTTAACCTGTTCACGCGCCCTGTCAAAGGTCTCAGTAACAATTGCGTTTAATTCCGAATTGACCTTATTTGCCCGGGCAATTGAAGCTTCAATGACCTCGGCAGCGCTGATTTCTTTTTTGGCAATCTTTTCGGCAATTCCGACTGCATCAATTTTTCCCAGGGCATCATCAGTATACGCGCTGATTATTTTCTTTTTTTCGTCCATTTTTTATCCCCGTTGCAAAAGTATTACAGTTTGCAACCTACCATAAATTTGAGAGTTTGAGTATTGAAGATTACCGTTTGACGGAAAGTATATGGGCTTCCTTTTAATTTTGAATTTAAAAAACAGCATTAAGCAGAAATTTTTGCTTAGGATGGCTTTGTATATAAAGATATGATGGCCTGCCGGCAAATTCAGAACAGTTTTTTATTGTATTGGCCTCCACACGGTATAGACCCGGCTTGAGATTGATAATTGTTATTTTTCTAAAATAGCATTCATCAACGGTTCTATCTCGATTACAGTCGTAATCATGAGCATAGTACCCCCCGGTCAGTATTGAACTTTCATAAATTAGTTTCGGAGGCAGGTTTTCCACGTTGAGCTTGTAGATTTTTATGTAAACCGGAATATATACGCCCGGTAATGTCTCATCTCCAATAAGTTCAAAAACGCGATCTTTGTCTTCCCGGCTGAAGAAGTCCAACCGGATAGCAAAGTAGTAGGAACGATATTCTTCAATTTTGAATTCCTGGCTGACTTTGCTGTGACGCTTGCTTACATCAAAGGGAAAATTATAAGTATATTTCGGTGATACAGTTGTTTTCAGTCCGGCACAGGCTGTTATACAGAAGGTAAGCATTAAAAGAATAATCAACTTTTTGGTTCTCATAATTATCTCCGGAAAATGATTTCGGGTTGTAAAATAGCATAAATTTATTAGTTTGAAAATTGCGGATTTTTAAAATAATCGTTTGATTACATTACCGCTGGTAATTAAGTATAATATCCAAAATAAATCCCAGAATAGGAATGTGATTTATAATTGACAGGGGAAGTTGTTATTCCTATACTTCCCTCGAACTTAAATAAGAGCATTAAAGGAGCCGAATATGACCGCACCTCTTGTTATCGCCATGTCGCAGGGCAGCGAAATCTCTTTATTGCCGCAGATGGCCAACCGCCACGGATTGATTACCGGAGCCACGGGAACCGGGAAAACAGTCACTTTGCAGAAAATGGCCGAATCATTCGCTTCCATAGGAGTTCCTGTTTTTATGGCTGATGTGAAGGGAGACCTGTCCGGCATAGGCGCGTCCGGCGTTTCCTCGGAAAAATTGCTCAAACGTCTGGAAGGCATAGGCATCAAGGAATTCAAGCCCCGCTCCAATACGACAGTTTTTTGGGATGTGTACGGCAAATCGGGACATCCTGTGCGCGCAACAATTTCCGACATGGGGCCGCTGCTTCTGGCACGACTGCTCAATCTCAATGAAACTCAATCCGGTGTATTACAGATCGTCTTTAAAATAGCCGACGATAACGGTCTTTTGCTGATTGACCTGAAGGATTTACGGGCGATGGTTCATTTTGTCGGAGATAATGCCAAAAAATTTAAGACAGAATACGGGAATATTTCCGCCGCTTCCATTGGCGCGATTCAGCGGGGACTTCTGACTATTGAAGAGCAGGGCGCTGATAAATTCTTCGGTGAGCCGATGCTGGATATATCCGATTTGATTCAAACAGACAGCGAAGGACGCGGTGTTATGAACATCCTATCCGCCGACCAACTCTATAACAATTCCAAGCTATATTCCACTTTTCTTCTCTGGATGCTTGCTGAGCTGTTTGAGCAATTGCCGGAAATTGGTGATCCGGAAAAACCCAAGCTGGTATTCTTTTTCGATGAAGCACATCTTCTTTTCAACGATGCTCCCAAAGCTCTTCTGGAAAAAATAGAACAGGTTGTGCGTCTGATTCGTTCCAAAGGCGTAGGAGTTTATTTTGTCACCCAGAATCCACTGGATATTCCGGATACGGTTTTAGCTCAACTGGGCAACCGTGTCCAGCACGCCCTGCGCGCATTTACACCGCGTGATCAGCAGGCGGTTAAAACGGCTGCGTCAACCATGCGTCAAAATCCGGCCTTCAATGCCGTGCAGGCAATTACCGAACTTGGTGTCGGCGAAGCGCTGATTTCATTCCTCGATGAAAAAGGCCGTCCGGCAGTGGTAGAGCGCTCCTTTGTTATTGCTCCTTGCTCGCGCATGGGCGCGCTCACTGATGACGAGCGATTAGATGCCATCAAGGCTTCCACCATCTATGGACATTATGAAAAAACTGTTGATCGAGAATCCGCCTATGAAAAAATACATGGTGATGAACGAGAAACAACGCGGGAAGGTAAACCGGCGATTAAAGTAAAGGATAAAAATGATCCTGTGAAGGAAGAAGAAGGATTTTTAGGTGGTATAGGCGGTAGTTTGGGTAAAATCATTTTCGGTAGTACCGGTCCCCGTGGAGGTCAGAAGGACGGTATGGTGCAAGCCGCAGCAAAGAGCGTTGCTCGCAGTATAGGCTCATCGGTTGGACGTGAAATTATCCGCGGCGTGCTTGGATCAATTCTGGGCGGCTCCCGCCGTCGGTAAAAGGAAAGCATGGGTGTTTTCTAACAAAAAGAATTTAATATCTTACATTCTTAAGTAGAAAGCTTTGATTTACCGTAAATCTGTTTCATATCCGGGAGCTCCGTTGTAAAATAATGAACCCAGATATAAAGATGGTTGAATAACGCAGCAAACAGAGCCGCCATTGACGCGTACCAAAGAGCTGGTATCCAGAGGAAAAGAAATCCAAAAGCGTACATTCCGTTACGGGTAAAGCGGAAAATTCCCTTGCGTACAAGGGGGCGGGAACGATATCTTTCGTCAAAATGATCTATGCCGGCAGCGCGTTTGAAACTGAAATAACGCATCACTGAATAAAGCAAATATAAAGCCGGAATCGTGATAATTACGGCGAAAATTTTAAGAATAGTAATATTCAAAATTAAAGTATCGCGGTTGGAAATTGCCAGGGCAAAAACAGATAGTACTCTCAAGGTGCCCAGCGTAAAGAAAAATAAGGCGTAAACCGGATAACTAAGCTTTCCAAAAGCCTTATACAGTAAGTGCCCATGCAGTTGGATGCGCCAGCAAAACCATACAAACACCTGATGTATTATAGGTAGAAATATTGCCAGCCAAAACCACTGCGGCGTATTGGTTCCCAGAAACATTCCGGCATTCATGCCATCGAGATTTTGAGCCAGTACCACGAGTATAATCAAAACGGCGAGCGCGCCTGCATGAATCCACTGTTTTTCAAAAATTAATTTTAATTGAGGCATAAAAATAATCTCCCAAACTGATCATTAATAACATTTAGCTGTCTATTTAGTAAATCTTTTTTGAAGAAAATATAATATTTGTTTGACATAAAATAATCTTCTTTATATATCCTCTCACCAATTCACTCACAGATCATGCTCTAGCCGAGACAATGCGGCATCCAGATCTATAAAGGAGTGCCGTATGAATATACTTTTCGATTTTGAAAAATCGTCTTTATATTTTGATAATCCTGTTTTCATTATAAGCTGTTTTTCTTTTAAAGACATTCCGCACGCCTTTGAAAAAATTGAGGAAGCACTGGCCGGCGGCTTACATGTTGCCGGTTTTTTTTCATACGAATTGGGTTACGCCTTTGAAGAAACATTCTCCTCTTATAGTTCTAATGGTTTTCCCCTCATATCTGTGGGATGTTATGAAAAATCTCAGCAGTACAAAAATCAAATGATTTCCAATAACTCTACCGGCAAAGTAAGTAATCTGCGGTTTAATATTTCCAAGGAAAAATATTTTGAGCACATTGATATTATCCGTTCATATCTGCAGTCGGGGGACGTATATCAAATAACGTACTGTTTAAAAATTCTTTTTGATTATAGCGGCAACGTGTTTGATTTGTATAAAAAACTGTTTGATGTTCAGCCTGTTCCCTATGCCGCTTCTATTGAAACCGATCAATACAGTATTGCATCTCTCTCGCCGGAATTGTTTTTATACAAAAAAGGGGATTACATTATATCGAAGCCCATGAAGGGAACGTGGCCAAGATGCAAAACATGGTTTGCCGACGAAATAGCCGAATACAAATTCCGTCATGATGAGAAAAACAGGGCCGAGAACATTATGATAACCGATTTATTGCGAAATGATTTTGGACGTATCGGGAAAAATATTCGTGTGCAGAAGCTATGCGAAGTGACTCCCTACAATATTTTATTTCAAATGACCTCAACGGTCGCGGCGGATATTGAACCGGATGTGTCACTGTATAAATTGTTTAAAAGTCTTTTCCCGTCAGGGTCAGTGACGGGAGCGCCAAAAATTCGAGCGATGGAAATCATACACGAACTGGAAAACGAACCACGTAATATATACACCGGCACCATAGGCTATATCAAACCAAACAAAGATTTATTCTTTAATATTCCGATACGCACCGCCTTGATTAATCGGTCAAACGGAAAAGGAGAGATGGGCATAGGGGGAGGGATTGTTTGGGATTCAACGGCGGAAGGAGAATGGAAAGAGGGTATTTTAAAAGCTCGATTCTTTACCGATAGTGTTTAAGAAATTGTCAGTAAATTTTTTTCATCAGCATTAAAAATCATTTAACCTTTTGGCATCTTGCAGATGCAAAATATTATTGACAGGCGATAACAAGTTTCATATGTTTCAACACTCAGATTAAAATTATCAGGAGAAAAAGGTAGGCTGACATGCTGAAGGTTTGGTTTTTGGAAACTCGACCGCAATTTCTGCTCCTGTCGGTTATACTGGCATTTTTAGGAACAAGCATCGCCTGGTGTTATCATCATATACTGCATTGGGCATATGCCATTCTTGCAGGCATTGGTCTGGTTCTGACCCATATCAGTGTCAACACACTTAATGATTATTTTGATTATCAAAGTGGTGTTGACCAGAAGACATTGAAAACCCCTTTCAGTGGCGGAAGCGGTATTCTGCCTGCGGGTCGAATGAAACCCCGGCAGGTCTTCTGGTTAGGAATTATTACGCTTCTTCTGGCTGCACCGATCGGCCTGTATTTTATCATTGTCCAGGGGTGGCTGTTGTTGCCGCTTTTGATTGTCGCCGCCTTATGCGTTGTTCTATACACACCGGTTATCCTCAAGAGACATTGGCCGGAATGGTCGGCCGGTGTGGGATTAGGGCTTTTACCGGTATTAGGTATGTATTTCGCGCAAACCGGAGTTTATACCGCATCGGCCTTTTTTGCCGCTGTGCCGTCTTTTATTCTGGTACACAACCTTTTACTGCTCAATGAGTTTCCCGATGTCATTGCCGATAAAACAGCAGATCGCAAAACGCTGCCTATTGTTTTGGGCAAAAAGAAAGCAGCTATTGTCTTTTCAGTTTTTACAATAGGGGTTTACCTATGGATCATCGGAATCGTCTTCACCGGAATTGCCCCCGTCTGGATTCTCATTTCTCTGCTAACCTTGCCCTTTGCTTTCAAAGCAATCAAAGGCTCTTTTAACCCGGATGATATGAATTCACTGATTCCGGCAATGGGCAGTAATGTTATGGTTGTTTTGGGAACGCAGTTTCTTCTTGGCGTTGGCTATATTCTTGCTGTTGTCATATAGAAAAAAACCATATTTACCATATTATATGTAAACAGTTTTCTTGTTTAGGAGAGGCATTTAATTTGACTGATGACAAAAGTTTACATAATTTTCATCGCGATTCTTTGAACCGAATATTCGGCGCAATACCCGGGCATTATGATCTGGTCAATCGCTTGTTCACATGGGGGATGGATAAAAGTTGGCGCCGGCAGCTGGTTTCTGCGATACTCAAACATCATCCGAAGAAAATTCTGGATATTGGTTGTGGCACGGGAGATCTTTCGACCAGCATTGCTCTTCATTCACAAGGAACAATTGAAATTACGGGCTATGATTTCAGCGAACCGATGCTGGAAATAGCAACCTGCAACGCTCAAGAACTGGTGCCAAATGCAAAATTAACCTTTATCCAGGGAGAAGCGGCGCAAATGCCGTTTCCCGATGAAGCATTTGACTGCATTGGCATTTCATTTGCCCTGCGTAATCTGATATTTGAAAATCCCCTAGCCGAAAGGCATTTATCCGAAATAAGGCGGGTACTTAAAACGGGGGGACACTTTTTATGTGTTGAATCAAGCCAGCCGCGCAATAGAATCATCCGTGCCTTAAGCCATTTTTATATACGGAGCTATGTCTATTGGATAGGTGTTTTAATATCCGGAGATCGAGATGCGTATCGATACCTTGCCCAATCGGCTATTAATTTTTACACTCCGGAAGAGGTGGGGAAAAAATTTCTTGCTGCGGGCTTCCGACAATTTTTTTATCGGCCATTATTTTTCGGCGCCGCCGGCATTTATCAGGCACTTAAATAAAATATTGCTTCTGAGAGACGGAATTTTTGAAAATATCTCAGGAATTGCTAAAAAAAGCAAATCATCTAAACTGTCAAGTCAATTTTTTTTAACCTATAATTCCTAATTTTCAACTATTATTTTATACACCCCTTTTTCCTGAAATCCTTATTTTCCCGTTTTGCTTTTTTATGCTAGGTTATGATCGTTAATCGCGGGAATATATTTGAAAGAATATGTGTACATTGTCAGATCGAATAGATATCAAGGAGGCAAAAAATGATTAAAAATGAAGAAATCGAAAGCTTCAACAGAGGATGGCGAACCTTAAATATCGCTTGGGTGGCAATGCTGATGTCTTTGTTTATTTATTTGTTTGTTGGTTTATATTCGGAAGATATCATCAATTTACCAATGGAAAAAGCCATATTCGATAAATTGAGAAATATTCTTTTTGTGGTATCTTTTTTTACTTTAATTGCTATAAAGTATATTAAAAATCTTATCTTGTCAGGAAAAGGGCTAAATATTGTTAAAACAGCTCAACAACAGTCAAATCAAAATGCTCCAAACCCTGCTATTGCCAGATATACAGTCGCAACGATGATAGCCTTAGCTATGTCAGAAAGTGTAGCAATTTACGGTTTAGTCTTATTCTTTTTAGGGAAAAATAAATTTGATTTATATCTTTTAATATTAATTTCTGCAGCGGCGATGTTTTATTACCGTCCGAAAAAAGAAGAAGCAGTCGGCACGAACAAAGAATCGAAGCAATTCTGATAGATAATAAATACTTAAATTTTGCAGGTATTATGTTTCTTTTTTCCTAAAGCCCTCAATTTTCGATTTCACTGTTTTATGTTGGTTCAAAGTAAGTGAGAGTTTTTGTGAATAATTGAATAACGGCGATATCCGCCTTATCATAACCGCCTATCGTTGTTGCAATTTTTATTCAAATTCATTAGATAGGATTTTCCTGGTTAAAAAATATATGGATGATAAAAAAGGAGATAGAAAAATGATTACATTAATTGCGACTTTAAAAGTAAAAGATGGAAAAACAGAAGAGGCAATCAAGGTACTAAAAGAGATTGTACCAAAAGTAAAAGCCAGCGAGCCGGGCTGTCTGGACTACATTCCCCACACTGTGCGCGGTGATGAAAAGACGATTATTTTTTACGAAAGATACAGCGACAAGGACGCCTTGAAACTGCATTCCGCCAACCTGATGAAAAATATGGAAACACTTTTTCCCCTGCTGGAGCCGGGAATGGATGTCAAAACCTGTTACGAGATTATTTAATAGTCCGATATTCTTTTTTAAAGGAAAAGAATAAAATGAAACGACTTATCGAATTTTTAAAAGCCGATTTCCATGTAATTATTCATAGAATTAAAAATAGAAAGACTGACATAAGACCTTTTAGTGCCATGATTCAAATGCTGAAATTTAGGCTGACTTGGACAAAACGTGATTTGGACTACATCCCGGAGAGGAATTTGTCATCAAAGTTCATGTCCGCACGAAAAGCGGTGAAGCTTATTCCCGACGGTGCAACCGTCATATCAACAGGAATAGCCGGAAACAGCAGGTGCTCAACCTACTACTGGGCGGTGCGCGAAGAATATGAAAGGACAGGCAAGCCCGCAGGATTAACCTGGATAGTCCTTGCCGGTGTCGGCGGAAGAGGCAAGGCTCCCGGCACCATTGAGGAACTGGGAGTGCCGGGTTTACTTAAGTGTCATATATCAGCGCATTTAGAGACTCACAAGTCAATACTCAAGCTGGGGCAGGAGGGCAAGCTGGAAATTCAAACCATGCCTCAGGGCGTAATGGCTTTTCTTGTGGAGGCACAGGGCAAGGGAGTTAAAGAGGTTACCAGTCGTGTTGGTTGGGGAACTTTTCTTGATCCGAGTATAGGTGGTAACACTAATGTCACAAATAAGAAAGGTAAAAATCTTGTACGGTCAGACGGTGACAATCTTATCTATACGCTTCCCGATATACAGGTGGCCGTGTTCAGCGCGTCCTACGCGGACAGGGAAGGGAATATTTATTTTAAAAACGCGGCAATAATTACGGAAAATGTTGATGCCGCCCGCGCGGCCAAAGCCAATGGCGGCGTAGTTTTGGTAACTGTCTGCGATATTATCGAATCAAATCCTGCGGAAATATCCCTTCCCGCTTCGATGGTTGACGCCATAGCTGTTAATCCCAGAAATGAACAAACGGGAGGTGTCCTTCAAAGACAGTATTTCCCGATGTTTACCGAAGGTGCAGAAACAGAAATCGTCGGCGCGTATAATTTAGTGAAGCTGGCGAACACCTTTACCGGCATAACGCCGGTCAGGGATAAAGTGGATAACGCCGTCGCCAGAATGGCAGCCTCTCTTTTTGTCAAGGAAACGACACCGGGCTCGCTTATAAATATTGGTGTCGGACTTCCCGAAGAAGTCAGCCGTATTCTTTTTGAAAGCGGATTATACAAGCAGATTACCTTCACCACGGAAAGCGGGACATACGGTGGCATGCCTGTTTCGGGAATGTATTTCGGTGCCGCGATAAACCCCTTAAAACTGATCAGTTCATCGAAGATGTTTCATATTTATGAAAAAGACCTGGAAATTACAGTGCTCGGATGTCTGGAAGTTGATTCTGAGGGCAATGTCAATGTTTCCAAAAGAGGGCCACGGATTACCGATTATGTCGGTCCGGGCGGTTTTCCCAATCTGGTGACCGATGCCAAAACGATTATCTTCATCGGCAAATGGAGTGCTGATGGAGTGTATAGAATTGAGAAAGGAAAACTGGTAATAAAAAAACAAAACAAGCCAAAATTTGTTCAAAAAGTTCAGGAAATAACATTCAATGCCAAGAGTGCTATTGCCAGAGGGGCAAAGGTTTACTATGTGAGCACGGTTGGAATATTTCAGCTCACGGCCGCTGGTGTCGAATTAATCAGCGTCATGCCCGGTGTTGATATTGAAAAAGATATAATCAACTTCAGCAAAGCAAAAATTATTGTGAAAAAAGATGTGCCGCTGGTGAGCAACGACCTGGTTACCGGTGAGGGCTTTTCACTTAAATTTGAACATGCCCAGGAAGCAGCCATAATGGCTCAGAGAGCAAAAGAAAGGGAAACGGAATTATGTTTGAAGGAAAGAATATAGTTATTACCGGTGGATCATCCGGACTGGGATTGGCGATTGCCAAAGAGTTGGTAGTGAGAGGTGCAGCAGTTGCCTTGATAGCGCGTAACAGGGAAAAACTGGAAGCGGCAAAAGCTGAGATAGAAAAAGTTGGCGGCAAGGCGTATATCTATTCATCTGATGTATCCAACATTGAAGCCATAACGGGAACATTCCCAAAAATTGTTGCGGAAATTGGTGCTCCCGATATTTTAATCAATTCCGCCGGAATTCTTCGCGAAGGTTATTTTGATAAGCTGTCTGTGGAAACCTTCAGGGAAGTTATAGAGACAAACTACTTCGGTGTATTGAATTCCATTAAAGCCGCTCTTCCTTTTATCATCAAGAACAGGGGACGAATAGTGAATATAGCGTCTGTCGGTGGAATGATGGGTGTTTTTGGCTATACTTCGTATTGCTCATCAAAGTTCGCTCTTGTCGGCCTGACCGAATCGCTTAGGTATGAGGTGAAACCGCTTGGCGTAAAAGTCCATCTGGTGTGTCCTTCGGAATTTGACTCGCCAATGACCGAACATCTTAATGATACAAGAACTCCGGAAAATAAAGCACAGACGCTGACCATACCCAGATATGATATTGATGCGATGGTCAGAGATACGATAAAGGGAATAGAAAAGGGAAAGTTTATAATTGTGCCGGGCTTGCTGTGCAGATTGACGGTTTTTGGGGCAAGACATTTCCCCGCAATTACCAGAATGGTTTCCGATTTCAAAATTCGCAGAGTGTTTGTGAACCGGCATTTATTGTGAGTCTCAAATTTCAAAAACGAATAACCTAAATACCCTAAAGGGCACCATAGGGTCACTATAGGTGTATTGAAATTTGCAAGTCGTAGTGAGTCCCAAATTTCAGAAGCACAGCGCACTGAAATTTGTAGGACGAACTATCCAATCCCGATTTATCGGGATTGGGAACAATCCCGCTATAAGCGGAGGGTGTAATACCCCGCCCTTTGGGGCGGAATTAGAGTCTATGGCCTGCCTGGGTGGTTATACCCGTGATAGCTGAAGCAGGCATTTCTTTAAAATTACTTTTTCATCTCTATAATAATGCAATTCTAGCAAAGATAATTTGGTTGAGTTGAGGATTACACCTTATAAGGTACAACATGCAAATCACCAGTGGTTAAAAGCTTCTGGCATGTTTGCAGGTTAGCCGAGTGGTACAATTCTAAATAAATTGTCTGCTATGACCAACAAATAAGAAATCAGTTTTCTGATATCATCCTCTGTAATTGATATTCTTTTGCCAACCCATGAGGCAGGTTTCCCCGTTTTTCTTACAAAGTCATCGTCGATTATGCCACTTTTGTGTGTCAACAAATGTTTTTTCTGAAATTGATCCACAACGAAATCCCATTCATTAAAAGTCAAACCCGAAGATATATCCACCTCAAAGTCGGCTAGAATTTTTGCCTGAGCAGACGAGATATTTTGAAAAGATATTTTTGTATGTGTGCTTAAGCAATGTTCACGCCCAAATTCGTCGAAGATTGATACAACATCTTCTAAAGCGTTTTCTATTAACTTTGCTTTAATATCGTCTTTAGCATTAGCTGATAACGCCAATATTTTTAATATTAGCTCATAGTTTGCAAATACTATTTGCTTTGAATTATGTATACCGCAATTTGGGCAGTAACTAAAAATTTCATAAATAGCATATTCTAAAGCACACTGATTACATATAACCTTCTGCTCTAAATCTTGCTCGGAATAATAAACGATCGGTGTTGCTTGTCCTTTAAGAGTTACACCGATAGAAATAAGTTGATTTGATCTAGTTACATCCTCTGACTTTTTTTGGTCCTTCAATGTAACACCAGTGGCTTTATTATGGGCGACTGATTTTAAATGTTCAATTTGTTGTTTTGTCCCAAATTTATCCTGTGAATCTCTGTGATTACAATAAGGGCAATAACAATCAGTTACACCACGCAATCCGGTTCCGAATTTAATTTTAAAATATTTTTCACAAACTGGACACTCTCTTCCAATATAGCCTTTCTTATCGGATTCTATTCTTATTGGTTTTTTCATAATCAATCCTTATGAAGCTAACGGAAAAATAGCCAAAGCATGATGATTGGGTTGGTTATTTAATGATTTTATGTTGTAGTTTACCATAAATTTACGGGTTTGAAAATTGAATATAACCAGTTGCAAGATTGAATGATTTTCGACTCGGAATTATTGAGGATCATAGGAAGAAAGAAATTCATCTATTTAGATTTTAGTATGTTAAATTTTGTAAAAATCCAGAGTGGTATACCGGAAGGATTTATACTGGGGAACTTTAGCCCCCACAAACTGTAATCCTGTAGTTTTTTTATCGCTCTTTTGGGTGTATTAATGAATTGAATGCCCGCCTCGTAACTTTTATTCTTTAAAATGGTTTTAATCCATCTTACTTTACCAAAGGTGGTTATGTGTTGATGCACAGTTGTTAATGTTAAATCTATCTTAACAAAAGTATCGACAGGTAAATAAATATTGGACTGAATTTTAACTCCGGACGGAGAGATGTCATCGCTACGGTCATGGAAAGTTTTATTTTTAGGAAGATCTTCTTCGGAAATGACAGTTATGGTAATCTTGTTAATATCCTTTAGTCGTTCTTCTTTCCTTTTTTCTTTCATAACTATCCATTCCTCTTTTTTCAACCATTCTAATTGTAGGCTAACATAAATTTGTGAGTTTGAAAATTGAAGATTTCGGGGTTAAATTTAGGCACAAAAAAAGATTTTAAAATTGAATATTGCAGGTTGTAATACAAATACGTTTAATTTTTTTCCCGGGGCTTTAACAACCGGCTAATTTTGTTGCTATTCAAATCTCAATGCGTCAATAGGATTCAGCAGTGATGCCTTGTAGGCGGGATAGAAGCCGAAGAAAATTCCGACCAGACCGGAAAAGCTGAATGAAAGCAGTACCGAAAATAACGATACTACGGAAGGAATTTCAAAAACATTAGACAGGATAAAAGAGCCGCCGCTTCCGATGATGATTCCTACAATGCCTCCGATCATGGAAAGGGTCAGAGCCTCGATTATAAACTGAATGCGGATGTCCCACGTTTTTGCGCCGACGGCCATCCGAATGCCGATTTCCCGTGTTCTTTCCGTCACGGAAACCAGCATGATGTTCATGATGCCGATGCCGCCGACCAGCAGCGATACAGAGGCTATTGCCCCCAGAAGCAGGGCAAAGGTGTTGGCGGTCTGCTCCGCCATGTTCAGGACCTGCGTCAAATTCATGACGGTAAAATCATCTTCCTTATTCGGGCCGATACGGTGCCGTTGACGCAGAAGATCCGTAATCTGTCTTTCCGCAATGGTCAGATCGTCGGTGCTTTTTGCCTTGACCATTATCGACCGCACCATGCCGGGGATGGTTCTGCCAAAGACTTTTTTCTGAGCTGTGCTTAACGGAATGATGATGATGTCGTCCTGATCCTGACCGCCCAGGGATTGTCCCTTGGACTCCAAAACGCCGATAACCGTGAAAGGAATTTTCTTTATTCTTATGATTTGTTTAATAGGATCTATGCTGCCGAAGAGATTATCCACTACGGTCTGTCCCAGAAGGCAGACTTTCGTGGCGCTGCGGATATCCTGATCGTTCATATTCCGTCCCGCCGAAAGACCGCAATCCTTAACCTTCAGAATACCAGGAGTTGTTCCCTGAATGCTGGTTGACCAGTTTTGATTTCCATATACCACCTGCGCGGTTCCGTATTGCATGGGAGCCACGGCGGAAACGGCAGAACATTCTTTCAGGATGGCATCCGCGTCGTCTGTTGTTAATGTTGACTGGCTGCCCCCTCCCATCCTGACACCTCCCTGTGAGGTACTACCCGGCATGATGATGATTAAGTTGCTGCCGATACTGGAAATCTGTGAAGAAACTTTCCGGCTGACACCTGTGCCGACAGCCAGCATAATAATTACTGCGCTGACGCCGATAATGATGCCCAGCATGGTGAGGGCTGAACGCATCTTATTGACCCACAAAGCGCGCAGGGCTATTCTGATTGTGGAGACGAAGCTGATCATTATTTTTTCACTTTTTCATCGCTGATTACATGTCCGTCGACAAACCGGATAATTCTTTTGCTGAAGGTGGCAATATCCGGCTCATGAGTGACAAGAATTATAGTTGTTCCGGAATCTCGGTTCAATTGAACCAGAAGTTCCATGATTTCTATGCTTGTTTTTGTATCCAGATTTCCAGTTGGTTCGTCAGCCATTAAAACAGGCGCTTTATTCACAAGAGCGCGGGCGATGGCCACTCTCTGTTGCTGACCTCCGGAGAGTTGATTGGGATGGTGTTGTTCTCTTCCCTCCAAACCGAGCATTTTTAATGCCGTTATGGATTTCCGCTTTCTTTCCTTTGCCGGAACGTGATTATAAAGTAGCGGCAGTTCCACATTTTCCAGAGCCGATGTTCTTGATAACAGATTAAATCCCTGAAAGACAAAACCGATCTGGCGATTGCGGATAGCCGCCAGTTCATCCCGCGACAAGCCGCTAATTCCCTGACCTTCCAGTAAATACTCGCCGGCTGTGGGCTGGTCCAGACAGCCAATGATGTTCATAAAGGTTGATTTGCCTGAACCGGAAGGCCCCATGATGGCAACAAATTCTCCTTTTTGAATCGTAATGGACACATCCTCCAATGCGTGAATTCCCTCATCGCCGACGTCATATATTTTGACAAGTTTTTTTGTTTCAATGAGAGCCATTACATAAACCTTCGTGGTGGACGTTGAGTGCTGCTGTTTCCTTTTTTATTATTCAGATTGTCTGTTATAATTTCCTGACCCGTTTCCAGTTTACCGGAGAGGATTTCCGTGTAATTACCGTCACTGATTCCGATGTTGACCTGTACAGGTCTAGGGTTCTCTTTCTCCAGTATCCAGACATTTGTGCCTTTTATCCTTTCTTTTTCTTCTTTGGTTTTACTTTTTTCTGCTTCCACCGCCGGTTTGAAACGCAAGGCGGCATTGGGTACTCTCAGGACATCATGACGGGTTTCGACAGTTATGGAAACATTGGCTGTCATGCCCGGTTTTAATTTTAATTGAGGATTATCCACCTTGATGATGACATCGTAGGTTACAACATTGGACACCGTCGTTGGCGCGTTGCGCACCTCGGATACTTTTCCGGCAAAAACTGTATCCGGATAGGCATCAACGGTAAAGGAAACTTCCTGCCCTGTATGCACCCTTCCGATATCCGCCTCATCCACACTAGTGTTGATTTGCATTTTTGTCAGATCCTGAGCGATGCTGAAAAGCGTTGGTGTCTGAAAGCTGGCAGCGACTGTCTGGCCGACATCCACGTTGCGGGAGATAACGGTTCCGTTTACCGGAGAAATTATGTTTGTGTATTGCAGATTTGTTTCCGCTATCTTGAGAGAGGCTTTGGCCTGTTCTACCTGCGCCTGATTTACTTTCTGCTGGGCTTCAGCAGAATGCAGACTCGTTTCTGCCGCATCCAGTTCGCTCTTGGCGATGAAATTCTGGGCGAATAGTTCCCGGCTGCGTTCATAGGTTCTGCGTGCGTCCGTAACACTGACAACGGCCTTTTCCATATTAGCCTTTGCCGATAACAAATTTGCCGTTGCCTGATCAACCTGACCCTGAAACGTGGAAGAATCAATCTGCGCCAGAAGCTGTCCCTTTTTGACCAAAGAATTGAAATCAACAAAGAGTTTTTTTATGGTTCCGGATACCTGTGTGCCAACGGATACGGTTGTAACGGCGTTCACCGTACCGGTTGCCGTGACGATCGATTTTATTTCACCGCGGGAAATTTTTTCTGTTTTATAAGCAGCATTTTTCCCATTGCTCTTGAAATAAAAGAATACACCCGCTATTATCGCAACGGCTACGATCACAATAACAATAATTTTTTTCTTCATGGGTTAGCTCCTATTGATTTTTCCAGTGCGGCCTGCGCGATTTTATAGTTATAAAGCGCAGTGTTTAAATTGGCCCTGGCGTTATTGAGTGTTATTGTAGCATCCGCAACTTCAATGGGATTGCCCACGCCCGTCCGGTAACGTCCCTCGGCCAGATTATAGTTTTCCTTTGCCTGCAGAACGGTCATTTCGGTCACGGCTATTTGTTCCGTTGCGTCCTGAACATTCAAATATGCCTGCTCGACCTCCAAACGAATGGCCTGGCGGATGGCATCCTCGTTGGCCTTGAGAACTTCAAGGTTGGCATTGGCTTCATCAACCTGATATTTTGTCAAAAGCCCGGAGAAAAGAGGAAAACTCAGAGTTGCCCCGGCGTTCCAACCGTGTCCCAATGGAAAATCAGTTCCGGAAAAATCGTATCCCGCGCTTCCCGACAGTGTTGGATAGTAACCAGTTTGCGCCAACTCAATCGAACGCTGAGCGGCTTCCCTTTTGGCAATGATGGAACTCAGATCAAAACGATTAGAATAAGCTTTGTTCAAGATTTCATCTAACTTTATTTCGTTCTCCCGAAAATCCAAATTATCCATTATGGCGAAGTCGACGTGTTCCGGAATCCCCATGACATCTTTCAACGTTATCCTTGCGGCACGCACGGCATTTTCCGCTTTGAGCACGCTGAGTTCGGCATTGCCAAAATCAACCTGAGCTTTGGTCACGTCAAATTTCGGTTTGGTGCCGATGCGGAAAAAAGCATTGGCCTGATCCAGATGATGCTGAAATTGTTTCATCGTGTCCTTAGCAACATCTTTATTTCGTTGGGTCTGTAGAAGATTGTAATAAGCGTTTTTTACATTCTGCACTATTTGTGCTTTAACGTTTTCATAGTCAGAGCGAGATGCATCAACGTTCAGATCCTGAATTTTTACCTGTGTGGATGTCTTGCCGAAATCAAGTAGGGTGACTCCGAGATTTATACCGGTTGAATATTGATTATAGGAATCCAGTGTGTTGTCCGGCGGAGAAGTGGGACCGATTCGTTGATATCTCGCCGATAGATCCAGATGGGGATAATAATTGGCCATAGCCTGTCCAACCCTGCTTTGATTTGCTTTGACGATTCCTGCAGAAACCTTGAGGCTGGGATGTTTTTCCAGAGCTAAGGCGATGCACCTTTCCAGACTATAGACTTCGGTTTCTGACAGGGGTTCAGATGCCTGCGCTGTCAGGGGCAACAAAAATATAAGAATTATTATAATTTTTTTTCTCATTTTTTCGCCTTGGATGATTTTTTTTCTTTTATAAGTCCATGCAAGGAAAAGAAAGTAATATGTTTCGTTAATTCGTCAATATGTTTGCGGCCGAAAGATTCTCCCGGGTAAAGTCTGCTGATAACGGGATGTGAATGCCTGAAATAGAGACACTGCCCGATAATGCTCATGGAACACAGCCGAACTTTTCTTTTTTTGGCTCTTTTATCTAGAAGTTCAGATACTATACCGGTGAGCAACTGAAAGTAAGGACGAATCGTCTCTTCCACAAGAATATCGAATGCCCAGGTAGGTTCTGTGAATTCCCGTGCCAGGAGTCTGCCAAACCACGCTGGTCTGCCTTCATCCATGGCCCGCAGTAAAAAAGATTTGATGAAAGCATGAAGTTTTTCTTCGGGTTTTTTTGTTTCTTTCATGCCAAAATCAGGAGGATAAGATTGAAAAGAAATTTCCTGATAATGATTCAGTACCGCCAGATACAAGCCTTTCTTATCTCGAAAGTGGTAATTGATGGCGGCGATGTTGGCACCGGCTTGCCGGCAAATATCACGGACTGTCGCCTTGGAATAACCTTCTTCGGCGAAAATTTTTCCGGCCGCTTCCATTATGGCGGCACGTGTTTTGGAAATTGCGGGACTATTTTTCATAATATATTTCATACAAGTGTTTAAAACACTTGTATGAATGTTTTTTGCATTTGTCAAGTTTTTTAATGAGACCCAAATTTCAGAAACAAATAACCTAAAGGTCACTATAGGTGCACTGAAATTTGATGGTCGTAATGAGACTCAAAATT
>JAFGLS010000201.1 GCA_016927935.1 Syntrophaceae bacterium | reverse complement strand
TAACGGCAACAACATAACAATCATCCGGAGAAGGAAATGATCAACAATTCTCATCAAATTATATTCCGCTTGCCTAAAAAGAAAGACGCCAGATCTGTCATGAAGTTAATTGAAGATTCACCTCCTCTGGATGTCAATTCCCTGTACTGCTATTTACTGATCTGCACACACTTTGCTCAAACGTCAGTGCTCGCTGAACAATGTAATGAAACCTGCGGCTTTATTTCTGCTTACCTTCATCCCGAGAGAAAAGATACTATTTTTGTTTGGCAGGTAGTAGTAAAAAAAAATTTGCGAGAGCAAGGTGTAGCATCAAAAATGCTGAATTCAATTTTGCATCGAGCATATCGTGTTCCATTACATTATTTGGAAACTACGGTCAATCCATCCAACAAATCATCGAATGCCCTTTTTTCCACGTTGGCCAAATCTTTAAACGCTCATTTGGTAAAAAGCCTGTTGTTTTCTGAAGATGATTTTGGAGGCGAAAAACATGAAAAGGAAATGCTGTATCGTATAGGACCATTTGATATTTTAACAAAGGAGGAAATATAATGGAAAATATAAAAAGATTGGAATCAGAAGTAAGAAGTTACTCAAGATCATTTCCTGTATTATTTCAAAAGGCAAAAGACGCATTTCTTTATGATGTAAACGGTAACCGCTACATTGATTTTTTCGCAGGAGCCGGTACGCTTAATTACGGTCACAACAATGAATACATGAAGAAGAAAATTATTGAATACATTGAAAATGACGGAATCATACATGGTCTGGATATGGCAACGGTCGCTAAAGATAATTTGCTTGTCAAGCTGGAAGAAAACATTTTCAAGCCCCGGAAACTTGATTATAAAGTCCAGTTTACCGGTGCCACCGGCACCAACGCGGTAGAGGCTGCTCTGAAATTAGCTCGTATGGTGAAAAAACGTTCTAATGTAATATCTTTCACCAATGGTTATCATGGACTGACCATGGGCTCAATGTCAGTTACAGCCAATGCGTACTACCGAGATGAAGCATTTATCAATCGCTCCGATGTTTCCTTTATTCCGTATGACGGATACTTGGGAAAGAGTATCAACACGGCCGGTTATCTGCGACGGGTTCTGGAAGACAACAGCAGTGGCGTTGATATTCCCTCGGCTATTATTTTAGAAACAATTCAGGCTGAAGGAGGAATACGCGTGGCCAGCAATAAGTGGCTTCGCGAAGTGGAGAAAATATGCCGCGATTTCGACATTTTACTAATTGTAGACGATATTCAGGTTGGCAATGGACGTACGGGAACTTTTTTTAGTTTTGAACAATCAGGTATTACACCGGATATTGTGACTATTTCCAAATCGTTTAGCGGGTTCGGGTTGCCTATGGCAGTGGTCTTTTTCCGGCGGGAACTGGATATCTGGAAGCCGGGACAGCACACAGGAACATTTCGTGGAAATAATCTCGCTTTTGTTTCCGCGGCAGTAGCGCTTGATTACTGGAAAGATGACCGTTTCTCTAAGGATATTTTCCGTAAAGGGAACTATTTGCGTGAACGTCTTGAGAAAATAAGGGATAAATACCCGCAACTCAAGGCAGAAGTGCGCGGACGCGGTTTCATGTATGGAATGGCTGTTTCGCCGGCGCCAATAGCCAGAGAAATTTCCATGGAGTGCTTCAACAATAAATTGGTTATGGAATTGGCCGGAGCCAAAAACCATGTTTTAAAAATCCTTGCACCATTAATAATTCCTGATGAAGTTCTTGCCGAAGGTTTGGATATTCTTGATACAAGCATAGGCAAGGTGCTTCAAAAACACTGAAGGAAAAAATTATGTTTGTTCGGTCTATTGAAGAAATAAAAGGAACAAGCCGTGAAGTTTTTGCCGAAAACAAAAACTGGGTCAGCCGCAGGCTTCTACTAAAAAACGACGGTATGGGATTTTCTTTTCATGAAACAATAATCTTTGCCGGTACGGAAACCCATATCTGGTATAAAAATCACCTAGAAGCAGTCTATTGCGTTGAAGGAGAAGGAGAAGTCGAAACCATCGCGGATGGTAAAATTTATCACATCTTGCCGGGAACATTATATGCTCTTAATGAGCATGATGAACATTATTTACGGGCAAAACAAGATATGCGTCTGCTTTGTGTTTTTAATCCCCCGGTTACGGGAAGGGAGGTGCATCAGGCGGATGGTTCATATCCCGCATGCGATTAACAGAGTAATATGAGTTTCATTTTTTTAAAATGAACTAGCAAAATCAATGATTATATTTTTTCAATTGACATAATATTCAAATTTTAACGAATTGTTTTTTCTAATATCATAATTATATATAATAAGGGTCCATTAAGTAAAAAAGATATTTATGGAGAGTTTTTGATGGTTGGGTCGCCATCGGGCATAATTGCCGGATGCGCGGCCTTTTTAATGCCATAACTTAATCGCGAAAAACGAAAGTGAAAGTAAATACGTTCTCATGGGAAATAACGGTGAATAGTTGTTTGGGTAGAAATATTGACCTAAAAATATTTAAATTTCCCTACATTGGGAAGCATTTTGTCTTTGGAGAGTAAAGATTGAATAACATTTGGCTAAGATTAATAGGTTGTGGCTTTATCATAATCAGCCTTTTAACAGTTTCAACAAACGTTGAATCTTTATCCACGTCGGACATTTCATTTTCGTCAAAAGAGATAAATTGTGGCGGCATTATTCTTGTAACCATCAAAGCTGCAGAGCAAGAGAAGCCTCAGATTATTTGGATGAAAAAGAGAATACCACTTCTTTACAGTCGTGCAGAAACTTTATGGTTGGGATTCATTGGCGCCGATTTGAAGCAGAAGGCAGGTTTATATAAATGCGTTGTACGTTCAACTTTTTCAGGCTTTAAGAAAAGATATGATATCCGGGTAAAAAGTAAAAATTATGGCGTTCGTAAGCTAAAGGTTCCTCGAACACAAGTTATTTTGAATGTTCATTCATTGAAAAGAGCAAGGCGTGAGGCGGCAATTATAAAGTCCTTATGGGCTGTTGACTACACATTGCCAAAATGGAAAGGGAATTTTATAAAGCCTATCAATGGAAATATAATTGGAGCTTTCGGAAAGAGAAGCATAATAAATAATTTAAGAAGAGCATGTCACACTGGTGTCGATCTGAAAGGCAATAAAGGGGAACCCATAAAGGCAATTAATAATGGGAAAGTAATTCTTGTCGCAAATCATTTTTTCAGTGGGAACTCAGTTTATTTGGATCATGGTGGGGGTGTCATAAGCATGTACTTCCATCTGAATAAAATATTGGTCAAGAAAGGAGATAATGTTAGGAAGGGAAAAGTGATAGGGCTTTTGGGAGAAACAGGAAGAGTTACAGGCCCTCATCTTCATTGGGGTGTGAGGATAAACGGGGCAAGGGTAAATCCATTAACTTTGATAGAGCTAAGCAAAAATTTAGAAGAATGATTGCACAATCTACTATTAAAATTTGATTAATTTTCATTTCGGGAAGCATAAATAAACTGAGTTAATTAAAGGTGTTGGTAGGTAAAATGATTTTTAAACGACAACAGTCACATAAATTAAAAGTCGCAATTTTTTTTACGATTATTATTGTTTCTGTCTTTTTAGCTTCTGACTCAAATGCTCTGAAAATCAGCAACTTGTATAGCCCTCTTAATAAAAAACGTCCATATAGATCTAAAACTCAATACATTATTTTACATACAACTGAAGGGGCTCTTAATGGTTCTCTCCGCAAGGTTCGTCGTTTCGGTGAAGCTCATTATTTCGTTACTCCGACAGGAAGAGTGTATCGAATAATTAACCGTAGAAAAATTGCAACTCATGCGGGAAGAAGCATGTGGAAAGGGCAAACGACGCTTGACAATGTTTCCATAGGCATAGAGGTTGTTGGATTTCACGATAAAGATATAACTAGGGCTCAGTACATTGCACTTCGTGAGTTATTAAGGCAGCTGAAGAGAATTTACCACATTAAAGATAAAAACGTTCTGACCCATTCCATGGTCGCTTATGGTAGACCAAACATTTTTCATACTAAAAAGCATAGAGGTAGGAAAAAATGCGGAATGATTTTCGCCCATCCCGAGGTAAGGCGGCGTCTGGGACTTTCGGCCGGACCGACCAAGGATCCTGATGTTGCGGCTCACCGGTTAGCTATTGCAGATCATGAACTACACCGCTTTTTATATAAGCCACCTAAGGTACTAGCGGCATTGAAAAGGCCTGCAGATCAGTTCGCTAGTTGTCCCATGGTGATTACGAAAGGGAACAATGCTTGGAGCATAGCACGTGATAAGTACAATAATGCTTCAACCATTTATCTATATCCTGACGGTAGAAGATTACGAGGTAATGAAATCCGTGAATGGAACAATATACCCGTTGGGACGCGTGTTTCATTTATGGATGAAGAGCGTGAACAGGAATTCGAAGGATTTCTGGAAATCGGCAAAGATGGAAAAAGTGTTCGCGAACTGGCGGGGGATCTCTATGATGACGCAACAACGATATATTTCTTTCCCGACGGACTTATCCGAACCGGTGCAAAAATGAAGAAGTCAGCATCTTTGCGCAAGCTCCTGAATAACCCGCCTAACGGCACGCGTCTTCTTGTCGGTTATATTTACGGAGGATATGTCCAAAAAAGACGGCCTATCTCCCGGATTGCCGGCAGGAGGTGGAATTATCCATCGACATTCTATCGTCTGCCCAACGGGCGTCTTTTAAGCGGGGATGAAGTAGAAAAAAAATCAATTCCCGTTGGAACCCTCGTATTCATAATGAAATAATACTTTATTTAAGAAATGTATTTTCAATCAAATCGACGATACTTTTTAAGTCGTTAATATCGAAGTAGGTAACGTCGATATCCAGCTTTACGTCTGAGGCTACAGCCAGAAGGTTGTCTTCTTTGTCACATAACAAATCACGTTTAAATTTTGAGCGAAAAACTTCAATTTTTGGAAAAGGATTGCCCTTGTAGCCTTCAGCAAGAATTACATCGGCACCCTTGATGTATTTGTCTCTAATTTCGCCAAGAGAATGGTCATGGTCAATGTCTTCAACAAAAGCCACCCGTGTAGGACAGGCAATTACCGTAGCAAAGGCGCCGGCTTTTTTGTGCCGCCAGCTGTCCTTGCCTTCATGATCGATATCAAAACCGTGCTTGTTATGCTTGATTGTAGCCACTCGGTATCCTCTTTTGAGCAATTCTGGAATTAGTTTTTCGATAAGAGTTGTTTTGCCGGAATTGGATTTACCGACAATGGATATAAGCGGCGTAGTCATGTTCAAGATTATCCTTTTAATTAACGCATTGTCTTATTAACTACATCCTGATCGAAATAATTACAAGACATTCCGGCGTCCACTACAATGCCGGTAGCATTAATTCCGCTGGAAACGGGTGAAAGCAAAAAGATAACAGTATTGGCAACTTCTTCGGTTTTAAGCGCAGCCTTGCGCAAAGTCAACTGTTCGGCGAAAAGATAATTATTAACGTATCCGGGAATGCCCGCTGATGCAGAGGTTTTCAGAGGTCCAGCGCAAACTTCATTTACCCTGACTTTGGATATTTCGGATAACGATTTTGCCAGAAAAGCCACAGTGGCGTCGAGTGCCGCCTTAATCGGTCCCATGTAACCGTAAGCGGTAGCGCGGGTGTTGCTGATGGATATGGTGACAATGGAAGCGTTTTCCTCAAAAGAATTTTTCAAGGCGTTGGCGATGGCCACCAGCGAAAAGCAGGAGATGTTGGTTGCCTGAAGATAATCCTGCACTTTTGTTTCGTGAAAAGGTTTAATCCCTTCGCTGTAGTTGGCAAAGGCTATGGAATGGACAAAACCGGAAAGTTTGATGCTGTTTTTTTGAAAATAAATTCCCAATTGATTGATGCTTTCAGCATTCTCCGCATCGCAGATTAATATGGTGCTTTCAGGAAAAAGTTTTTGAGCTTTGCTTTGACTTTCTTCATTTTGAACGGAAAGAATTACCTTCGCGCCGTTATCAATCAGGCCTTTGGCGACGAAGAAGGCAACGCTTTTTTTGTTGGCGACACCGGTCACTAAAAATGTTTTTCCTGCAACTTGTAGAAAGTCCATATCAACCTTTTATTTTTCTTTTGGGAGCAGCGCCCCATGAAATAAGATTTTCAAAATTATTTTTTCACCGACGGAAATTGTTCCACTCATATAATAAGCATTCCCCAATTTTTCATCAAGCGTTACTGTAATGGTCAGGGTATCGCCGGGCCTGGCAAAGTGTTTAAATTTGGCATCTTTTATCCGTGTTATAACACCCAATCCCGGCTGGTTGTTATCTGCCGTTATCAATATGGCTCCTGTCTGAAAACAGGCTTCGCATAACAACACTCCTGGCATGATGGGATTGCCGGGGAAATGGCCCTGAAAATAATATTCGTCTTCTCTTAACGTCCTTTGCGTTGTTATGGAATTGCCTTTTCTTTTTATAATTTTATCGACAAAAAGAAAAGGTGGACGTTGAGGAATGGCGGCAAGAATATCTTCCATCACAGACCTCCAGCAACAGTAATAGTTGTTCCCGTAATATAGGAAGCCTCACGGCTGGCCAAAAACAAGACAGCGTGAGCCACTTCTTCCACCTTGCCGAAACGTTTTAGTGGAATCATTTTGAGATATTCTTTTTTCTGTTCTTCGGGAAGATCGCTGATTAATTCGGTATCAATAAATCCAGGAGAAACACAGTTTACTGTAATGCCTTTTTTGGCGATTTCTTTGGACAAGGATTTGGTCAGCGCCAGTTGGCCGGCTTTGGATGCCGCGTAGTTTGCCTGTCCCTGAAATCCGATATCTCCCCCCAAAGAACTGATATTGATAATCCTGCCGAAACGGCCGGACATAAAGCGGGGGATGATTTCCCGGGACATGTAGAAAGTTCCGGTAAGATTAACGTCCAGAACTTTTGCCCATTCTTCATCCTGCATTAAAGCCGCGACCGCGTCCTTTCTGATTCCTGAATTGTTCACCAGTACCTCCAGTGAAGGGTATTTTTCATCAAGATATCTGAAAAAATTTTTAACTTCCTGTGAAGAGGAGACATCGTATTTTTGAATATCGAGACTTGCCGCGTATTGTTCGTTTTTTTTCTTAAATTCACCGGCGGCAGCATCATTGGATGAATATATGGCGATAACTGTTGCTCCGGCCTGAAGGAAAGCCTGGGCAATTCCCGCTCCAATGCCGCGGGTTCCGCCGGTGACAATAACTCTCTGATTGCTGAAATCAAACATAGGACACCTCAATTTGTTTTATCTAAATAGCTTTCTACCTCATAAGATTGAATCACACCGTAATTAGCGGCGCCGAGCCATCCGGACATAATAATGCCGACGGAACCGGTATGAAACAAGCCGCTTATTTCATTCTGTAGTTTCATGGAAATATCCAGACCTTCATGCTTGGTTCCAAAAGAGGAACCTTTTTCGTGATGAGTGTACCTCTTGATAGTCAAAGGCGTTGCCGCCTCAGTATAATCAATCTTTTTTCTGATTCCGGGAATAATTTTTTCCAGACTCACCAGTGTTGCCTCAATGAGTTCCTGTTTCCTTGCCTTATATTCCTCCCTGCTTAGGTTTACCCAGTTTTCATAACGCGCGTTGGTGGATGCGACTATTGTATATCCGGCATTGGCTAAATGAGGTCTTAATCGTGGATAGTAGAGGGAAAACGTCCGGCTGGTCGTATTCATGGAAAGAAGCTCATCGGTTTTAAATTCTTTTGCTTCCGAGTAGAATATCAGATCGCCGATATCCTCTATTTTTTCCCCCTCCTTGATTCCCATGTAAACCTGACAAGAACTGGTGTTGAGTCTGACCTTTTTAACCTTTTCAATAAATTCCGGTTTAAATTTATCCTCTCCTACAAGATTAAAAATAGTGCCAATGAGATTGCCGTTGGAAAGAACCGATTTGGAAGCAATGAAATTGCCGCCAACTGTCACACCTTGACAAATATTATTTTCCACAACAATCTTATCCACTTTTGATTTCAGACGAATATCAACGTCGTTTTTCAAAAGTTCTTCCTGCATCATTTTTATAATAAGATCGGTTCCGCCCTGGAATGTATAGACGCCTTTGCTCATAAAATTGGAAAAAACGATTCCGTAGGTAATTGCCGGATCTTCCAGCGTGGAGCCATTGGCGTAAACAATAGGCTCAATTAGAAAACGATGGACGTCTTTTCTTCCCGGGAAAAAACTTTCCAGCAGTTCACCATTGGTCATTTCCTTATTGTCATAATAATTCATATTCATAACCAACTCGAAGAATTTGTCAACCTGCTCTTGGGAGACTTTAAAATAGTTGACGAGCTTGCTGGTGAAGTCTTCCACAGTATAATCTGTCTCCATCTGGTACAGGGGATTTATAAAACGCATTCTTTTTAGTTGAATTATTTTATCGGCGATTTCTTTGCTCCAGTATTTACGGCAGGTTTTTACCATGCCCACCGGGAATCCGTGCAGTGACACATCAAAAATATGTTTCTTGCGGTAGAACCAGGTAGCAAATCCTCCCGGTTTGTCATGTGATTCCAGCAGTAGAATCTTTCTGCCATTTTTGGCGAGCTTGTTGGCGGCAGTTAATCCTCCCAATCCTCCGCCAATGATAACCACATCATATTTTTGTGTAATTTTATCATTCTTATTTAAAAGCATTTATTCCCTCACCGTCAGATCAAGCGCCTGTTCTATTGATATTTTCGGCTCATAACCAAAATCGTTTTTTGCTTTTTGATGGGAGAAGTAATGGGAACGTGAAAATTGCAGTGCCACAAAACGCGTCATCGGCGGTTTCCCTTTAATATGGAAGAGCTTATACCAAGATTCCAGAAATAATCCAATATTAAAAGCAACCCTCTCCGGTACTTTTTTTGTTGTTGGCGGTAAATTATAGCGTGAAAGAATCTGGTTGATGAAAGCCCAGACCTTGTATCCCTTGGATACAAGACTTGCCGATAAATTTCTTCCCAGAAAACCACCGGCACCGGTAATTAATATGTTCATATTTTCCCCCGCGAAACTTCCTTGGCCAGTTTTAATCGGTCAATCTTGATATTGTGCCGGACATCAACAGGCATTTTATCGCAGAAATGAACCGATTTTATTTTTGTTGTCAAGGCGTTGTTTTTCGCCATTTCCAAAAGTTCTTTGGCGAAAAAATTCTTGTTCAGTTTTTTCCCAGCTTCATTTCTTTCAATAACTATGGCAGCGGACTGCCTTCCCTTTTCTCCTAAACCCACCAAAGCTGATTGCCGGACACCATAATGGGTATTGAAAAAAGCTTCACACATTACCGAAAATAACAATCCCGAAGAAGTTTCAACACGATGAGTTTTGCGACCGCAAAACCATAGTCTTCCCTGTTCATCCTTATATCCGAGATCACCCATCCGATGCCAGAAAGATTTGTCATCTGTTATTTTTGCGAGGGCTGTTTCCGCAGGCGATTGATAATAACTTGTGGTAACAATATCACCCTTTACAATAATTTCACCGATTTCATATGGCTTTAATAATCTGGCCTTCTTTATATCGTCAATGGTTTCATCGCTTATTTCAATGATGGAAACTTCAACGCCAAGAACCGGTGTGCCGACGCAGGTTCCTTTACCCTGCGAGGTCAATTCGGCTGTCTGTTCCAGAATGATTTTCCCTGAAATATTGGAAACAGGGAGACTCTCCGTAGCTCCGTATGGTGTATATGTCGTACCATTGGGTAAAATTTTACTGAATTTTTTATGGAGTTCATTTCTCACCGGCGCGCCGAACATTACCAAATATTTTACTGTAGGAAGAGTAATTTTATTTTTTTCACAATATTCGCCCAGCACCTGCCAGATTGCCGGAGAACCGGCCATGAAAGTAACTCTGTTGTCCCTAATATTCTGTAATAGTTTTTTTGGGTCAGCTTTTGCGGGCCGGGAAGGATCCATATCCGGAACGCAGGAGGTCATTCCCATGCAGAGTGTAAAAAGAGAAAATAACGGGAAACAGGGCAAGTCAATTTCCTGTTCACTTAAAGAAAAAAGTTCCTGGAGCAGACGTGTTTGTTCAGTGTAAATTTTGTGAGTGTAGACAACTCCCTTGGGGCGGCCTGTTCCACCGGAAGTAAATAAGATTGCAGCCATTTCATCAGGTTCCATCTGAACACTTTCAAAACTGGCTGGAGAATTTTCTAAAGAGGCAAGAGGGAAACAATTTCCAATTTTTAGTCCTCTGGTTGTTACTTTGAATTTTACGGATTTAAAGGATTTAGCAAAGAGCAGACTTAAAAAATGAACTTCCGGCTCGGCAATCAGCCCTTCAGGAGCGACTTCTTCAATTGCAGTCAGAAGATTTTTTCTGCCCATGCCGGGGTCGATCAATACGGGGACAACTCCCAGCTTAAGGAGAGCAAAAACCAGAGCCGGAAATTGCAATGATGGCCGGACAAAAAGAAGAGTTTTAATCCCACGATAAAATCCGATTTTGGAAAGACCATTGGCATATTTATTGGACAAGGATTCCAACTCTCCAAAAGTTATGGAGTAGTAATGATATTCTTTACCTGCTCGGTATGGATATTTGACCGCAACTTTGTTGTGATAAATTTTTGCTATTTCAGTAAAACGATCGGCAATATTCATAGCGGATATCTTCTTGTAATGATTAATTTTAACTATAGGACTTATATTATAAGAACTGTTTCAATTCTTTAATTATTTCTTCTTTGGCATCTTCGAGTACATAGTGACCGGCAGATTCGAATGTTTTTACCATGGCGTGAGGATAAATTTCCATCCAGCGTTTAAGAAAATAATCATTAAAGCAAAAATCCTTCTTGCCCCAGAGAATAAGCGTCGGGCATTTATGTTGAGAAAGTGATAATTCAATGTTTTTTAATGTCTGATAACTACGATGATTAGGGTTCATGGGGATGTCAGCGACAAACCGCGCTATGGCAATACGATTTTTGTAGTTATCATAAGGATAAAGATAACCCTTTCTGATTTCAGGTGGCATTTTCTTTGCCACGGCCATGTAAGTGGCAGTCAGCGCAAAGCCGTTCAAACGGCGAATCACCTGTTCAGCCAGAATTGGAATCCGGCACATATTTATCCGAAAAGCAATAAACTCAGAAATATAAGCGGCAGTATTCAAAATGACAATTTTTTTGACCAAGTCAGGATAACGCTGAAGAAGTCCGAAACCAAATGCACCGCCCCAGTCATGAACAACCAGCACAAAATCTCTCAGTTTTAATTCCGTTACCAGTTTTTCCAGATTATCAATATGCTGTTTTAATGTGTAGTCATAATTCTGCGGTTTATCCGAAAGACCACAGCCGATGTGATCCGGGACAACCACTCTGTGGAATTTGGAAAATTCCGCAACAAGATTTCTGTAATAAAAAGACCAAGTGGGATTGCCATGCAGCATAAGCAAAGGCTCGCCCTGTCCTTCATCAATATAATGCAGGGAAAGATTGTCTTTCAGTTTGAGGAAGTTTGATTTGTATGGATATAATTTATTCAACCAGTCCGGCCTTACCACCTTACCCCCAGCATTATAGAATTAAGACCTGATCCGATGCCCAGCAAGCCTACTTTATTACCCTTGGTAATTTTTTTCTGTTCATCATAGATACAAAGTGTTAAGGGTAGAGCAGATGCCCCGGTATTGCCTAAATATTGATAAGTGGTAAAGGTAGGACAATTTTCCAGTTTTAATGTTTGCTTTAAAAGAATCTCGTGCGCCACGCCAACCTGATGGCCGACAAAGCAATCCATATCATTATTGGTCCATCCCAGCTCCCGTTTTGTTTCTTCCCATGTTTTTTCAGCCAGAGCAACACCGGATATCATCAGTTCTTCGGACTCGGTTTCCATCATCAGCGACACTGTGTCTCCGTTGCCACGACAAAAAATATTAGCGGATGAATCTACAAGAGAAGCTCCTCCGAGAAGTAAGTGTCCTTCGTGGACATAATTTTTGTGGGAAACGGAATAAGCGACGGCAGCAGAACCAATGGTTAAATTGGCAATATATTTTTTAATGCTTTTTCTTGTTATGTTTTTATCCTGTAATAAATGCTCGATGGTTTGAAAGAGCAGAGGCCCTCCGTTTTCGCCGGAAACAATCAGAGCGTGTTTAATTAATCCATTTTCTATCATATTGGCGGCAACAACGAAGGAACTTACTACTCCCAGGCAGGCGTTGGAAAGGTCAAAAAACATTAATTCCGTGCGCAGTTTCAGGTTGTGATGAACAATTGAAGAAGTTGAGGGTTCCAGAAAATCACGGCAGACAGATGCGTGGATTAATAAATCTATCTGTTGAGGTTTGACAACGTTTTTTTCAAAGAGGTTTCTTGCTGCCTGAGTGGATAAATCACTGGGCATTGTTCCCGGCGGCCAGAAACGCCTTTCTTTGATGCCGGTCATTAATTCTATTCGGCCAGAGGGAAGTTTAAGTCGCTGGTATAAAGGAGCAAGTCTTTCTTCAATTTCATCCGAAGTCATTACTTGTTCAGGGAGGTGATAGGCAAAAGAAGAAATGACGACGTTTTTAAATCTCATGCTTTTTCTCCGTTCATCAGACAATGAAGATTAGCCATGGAAATTCCGCTGAGCATTGCCCCGACTATACCCAAGAAACCCTGATCAGTGCCGCAGATAAATAAATTCTTAATACCGGTCCGTCCGTCCCTGGCTTTCTGGGTAGTTCCATAAACTGCTCCTTTAAAATGGCCGGTATAGCGCGTAATGGTTTTAGGCGTAAAAACATCATGATAAAGCAGATTGGCCTGAAACTTAGGAAACATCCTTGCAATTAACGCGAGTGCTTTATTACACACATCTTTTTTCTTTTGAAGGTAAGTTTTTCTGTCCAACTCATCCCATTTATCGAAATTGGCAATGAAAGTAACACGAATCAATCCTTCATCGTAATCATCATGAGCAAAATTGTTGGGAAAACAAATTACGGCGCTGCGATAATCGCAGAGAGTTTCCGGCCGCCTGTATTCGTATTTCTCGTTTTCATTATAGAATATTATTGTCTCTTTGATACCAACATCACCGGGCTTTTTATCAAAAAATAAAATTGTTTCAGTAAAACTCATATTGCCAATGATGAGTGATTTACTGTTTTCAGAAATAATATTCATCGTTTCCGGAAGACCGATAGAAGACATAACTTTATCGGCTATAATTTTTTCTCCTGAGTCAAGCGTCACTCCCCTGACAGCGCCATTCTCCACATCTATTTTTTTGATGCCCGTTCCTAAATGCAGTTCTCCGCCCAGTTGTGTGTATTTTTCCAGCAGAAGATTTATTATGGACCGCACTCCATTTTGGGGACGGCTGAAACCTTCCAGATAAATGCTTTTAAACATGGTGACAAACTGGGAAAAATCCATGTCATTTTCCCAGGCGCTCCCGTAAATCAGCAATGGACAGAAAAGCATCTCCAGCAATCGTTCGTCGGTAATAATTTCTCTGACTTTTTCTTTGGCACTTTGAGGCTTGTTGTTTAGATTGACATTATCAAAATTTTTGACAAGTTCCAGGAGCTTTGCGAAATTATCTTTCTGGAGGGGGAAAACTTTTTCTAATTCTTTGATAAGTAATTGCGGATCATTGGAAAAAGAAATGTCATGTTCAGGAAATTTGATTCGTGAAAAATGTTGTTGCGACAACCCGAGTTTTTCGTGAGGTATTCTTAATTGTTTGAGCAGTTTCGTCAGCGGACGGCCTCGTTCACCCTGACGGGCAAAATTAGTCATGGCGTGAAGCCCGACATCCAGCTTCCTGCCCTGGCGTTCATAGTAGGAATTAAGTCCTCCCGGCACTTTGTGTTTTTCCAGAATACACACCTTTTGATCGAACATTGCCAGTCTGATGCCGGCGGCCAGACCGGACATGCCCGCACCTATTATTACAGTATCATAATCCTTCATTATGTACTTACAGCAAGCTTGGGGCCGAGATATTCAATACAACTTTTAATTGTTGCCAGTTTAATGTAATCCTCCGTAGGAACCTCAATTTTATATCTCTTCTTCAGCTCCATAACCACATCCAGAAAATCCATAGAATCCAGATCAAGCTGTTCTCTTAATCTTATATTGTCATCAAGATTAGAAAGGTCCTCGTCAATCGCGATCTCCGCGATTATATCAACAATTTTTTTTCTTATTGTTTGATAATCCATAACACTACCTCCTAGTAAGGATTTTACTCCCTGTATTTTTTTACTATTAAAACTGAGTTAATACCCAGCATTCCAAATGAATTACTTAAAATATAATTAATTTCCTTATTAACCGGTTCACCATTTACCAAATTTTTCATTTGACACTTTGGATCAACATTTTCGATATATTTGCAGGAATGAATTTTATTATCTGTAAAACTGGACAAATTACCCGCAAGTTCCAATGCTCCCGCGGCACCCATTGCATGGCCGATAAATCCCTTTGTACAGTTGATATATGTGTTTTCGGATTGTCCAAAAACAACGTTGACCGCGTCACATTCATTAACATCCCCGGAAACTGTTCCGGTGGCATGAAGATTAACTATATCAATATCATTGGCCGTAATTTTTGCCTTGGATAATGCAGCCTTCATGCACTCAATCTGCCTTTGCGTATCGGGAAGGACAAAATCAACGGCATCGGAATTGACATGATAACCGGCTATTTCACCGTAAATTTTTGCCTTACGTTTTAGAGCGTCCTCCATTCTTTCCAGAACAAAAATGGCTCCTCCCTCGGAAACAACAATACCGTTGCGATCTACATCCAACGGTCGGCTTGCTTTAGTTGGATCTTCATGAAAACCCAGAGCCCCCTGGCTTTTAAATCCGGCAAAAATTCCAAAAGTGCCTGTGCTTTCGGAAATGCCCCCGGCCAAAGCCAGATCCACTTCATTAAGCTGCAGCATTTGCATACCATGAATGATTCCAATATTTCCGGCGGCACAGGCGGCGCCTATGGTGTAGGCTGGGCCTGTGATCCCCATATTCAGACTGACTTCCCCGGCGGGTGTGTTGGCCACAGTTCTTGGATTATGATGATGAGACCATAAGCTGGCATCAAGGTTGTTTTTATGGAGTTCATAAATTTCATTTTCTGTTTCCACATTACCGTGCTCGGTAATTCCAAGAAATATTCCGGTTCTGTCTTTTATCAATGAATCTAAGGATAATCCGCTGTCTTTTAATGCTTCATTAGCGCAATAAATTGAAATTGATCCTGCCCTTGTTCCTCGTCTGCGCATTTTTTTCTTTTGGTAGAGATATTCATCAAAGTTACAGTTACCCGCTGCAACTGTGCCCATATAACGAACTTCCATTTCCGTTATCCCGGATTTCTGGGTCAGTAATGCGTCACGAAAGTCCTTAATATTATTGGCATTAGGAGCGGTTAGTCCCGCACCGGTTATAACAACTCTTATATTATGATTATTATTCATCAGATTTCCGTTTATTATCAATATTTTAAAAAATAACTACCTGATGCCGAAAAATACCATAGTAATTTCGGTGTCAAAATCAAAATATAATGAAAATTGAATAGTTTGGTTACTTAAAACTACAACGACGAGATTTGTTTTTTCTTTCAACTGGAAAGAAAAACAATCTCGATTCTTTTACCCATCCTGCATCTACATGAAAAATTAGAGCTTGGCTTTTTTATAACAAGGTTCGCTGTTGATGTCAATAGAAAAGTTGAGGAAAAGCTCACTTTAGATTGAGTAAAGGCTCACTTTTCTTTTAAGGCCTTGTTTTCTTTAAAATTTCGATCATTATTTTTGCGCAAGCCAGAGTATCGGAAAGGGCTTTATGGTGCCATAAATCAATGTTAAAATTTCTACAGACGGCGGGAAGGTTTGTGGGGTAAAAGCCAAAAACCTTGCGGGAAAGTTTCATTGTACACTGAAAATCAACTTCCGGCTTCGTAATTCTGTTTCTTTCACAACAGGCATGGAGTACATTCTTGTCGAAAACCGCATTATGAGCTACAGCGAAATCAATGTTTTCAAAAAACGGCTTTATAAATTTCCAGTGTTGCTCAAAAGTCGGTTTGTCCTCAACATCTTCCCAAGTGATGCCATGAAGGTAGGTAAACGCAAAATATTTATAGGGAGGTTGGATAAGAAATGATGTTTTTTCAATAATTTTATTATTTTCAACACGTACCAGACCCAGCGCACAGGCACTGTCCTGGTAATAGTTTGCTGTTTCAAAATCCAACGCGAGAAAATTCATAATAAAATAAATGTACCAATTGTCTTTATCTGCTGATTTTAGACAATTTATTTATTGGACACAAACTTTTTTTCGACAAAAAATTAAAATGACCTGCTTTCCCGTGAGGAATAACAAAAAAAAGGGAAAAATTAAAACCCCCCTTGAGATCTTCACCTCAAAGGGGGCGACCGCTATAAAACAGATCATGAATTTTTTGGCAGCGGTTACTTAAACTATTTTTTCAATTCCCCAATCTTTTTTACTTTTCACTACATAACCATATTTTTAACTGCTTCAATAACAGGATTGGTGAATAAAGCCATCAGGATTGTGTAAAGAGCGAAGGCACCAACTATTTCTGCTACATATATCTTTTCGTATTTCTTTTTCAGAGTTATCAAAATCAATCCACCGACAATCAGACAGCCCAACTGAAAATACGGGAAATTAGCCGCTCCCGTTGCCGCGTATTCGGCAAAACCGAATGTTACCGTCAAAAGAATAATTGCCGCCGCCACTGCCATTGTTCTTAATGTCTTTTTCATGATCTGTTACCTCCTAATGAGACCCAAGTTTTAGAAACATCGTGCACTGAAACTTGTAGGTCGAATTATCCAGCAAAGCTGAGGGCGTTAAGCCCGTGATGTTTCTGTTGCATTTATATGTTGAAATTATCGTGCCATAGTTACAGAAAATGGTAAAAATATTTTAAGTTAATGAAATAAAAGAATATTTATGAAAAAAAATTTTGTGGTTTGGGGTGCTAAATCACATATTTTGAAAATTTATTTTAATGAAGTGTTAAAACGATTGAAAAAAATATAAAAAATTGGCCCTTCCATATAAGAATTCGTGATTAAGAAAAAAATATTGATGGGAATAGCTTTGCTTATGAAAGAATCTAATGAAAAGGCGGCAAAGATTATTAACTGATATAAGAAAAATTCTATTGTCTATTTAGGAGGCTTAGGTTTATTGAATTTTGCAAAAATCCAATAAGGTACTCCAACCGGATTAAGGTTTTTATACTGATTCATTGACAAAATATATTCCTCAAGTTTCTTGATTGATTCAATTGGTGTATCAACAAATTCCACACCTGCCTCATAAGATTCCCCCTCAATGAGGACTTTGTTGCGTCTTACTTTTCCGAAAACAGTTACAGTTTCTTTCAGATTTTTTATTATTAGATCTATCTTAAGAAGTGTATCAATTGGCAGAAGAACATTGCCCTGAATTCTTGTACCGATCATGGAAATGTCTTCGCTGTATTGATAGTGAATTTTTTCTTTAGGAAAGCCTTTTATTTCGGAGAGGATAGTTATGACGATCTCATTCTCTTCGTCGAGCCGTTCCGCTTTCCTTGCGGCTCTCATCGCCAGTTCAGTCTTATCCGGTTCAGTAATCTTCAGCCGTTTTGATATAATACTTTCCTTCATAAAAATTCACCTTCTTCTACGCAAGAAGCTTTTACCGTAAATTCTGAATAATATTTCTTGTGCTATTATCTCAATAGGTTACTTAAAAAACAAGTATTTTTTGAAGAGTTTATATTTGAGGGGAATCCTGGATTTTTGTTGAAGATGACCACCTTATCTCTAAAAGTGAAATCAACTTTTCTTACTTTTTAGTTAGATGCCCTTGCAATATTTTAAATTTTTAAAAACAAATTTCCAGAAAACTGACGTTAACTTTTCAAGAAAACTGATATCCTTTTTCATAAAATAAATTCAGGCAGGCATCTGCTACGGCACTGTCATAAAGAATTCCCCTCTTTTTCTTTATTTCTTCAAGAGCGGTATCAATTCCTAAAGCCAAGCGGTGTGGACGAGCAGAAGCCATTGATTCCACCACGTCGGAAACGGCCAGAATACGGGCTTCCATTAGAATATCATCTCCCTTCAGGTTTTGGGGATAGCCGGAACCATCCATTCGTTCATGATGCTGTTGTACAATTTGCGCCAAAGGCCAGGAAGTTTCCACATTCTTCAATATTTCATATCCACTCTGCGGGTGTTCTTTAACAAGGGAATATTCGATGTCGGTCAATTTGGAGGGTTTGGCCAATATCTCCGCAGGGATGGTCAAATTTCCAATATCATAAATAGAACTCACCACGCGTAACCCCTGTATTATCTCCTGATTTAGTCCAATTTCCTCCGCTATAGCGCAGGCCAGATTCGCGGAGCGGAGTTGATGGCCTTTTTTATATGGCTCCCTGGCTTCAATGGCTGAGACAATAAGTTGCATGGTAATACTAAAAACATACTGGAAATTATCAATTGTCTGTTCGAGTTCTTTTTCCATCCATTTGCACTTTTCTCTAATTTCTGCGGCGTCTAATTCTCTTTCAATTACGGGACAAAGACGCGACAAGTTGTTCTTCGTAATATAATCCCTGGCACCCAAACGCATAAATTCTTCAGCTGCTTCTTCATCGGCAGTGCCGGATACAATTATAAGAGGGATATCGGCTTTAGACTCCTTTAGTAAGTCTATGGCGGACGAGACATTGAATTTATCCATTTTGTGATTGCAAATTACTATATCCCACTGCTTTTTTTGAAGGGCTTTTTTCATCGAGTTAAAGTCGTTAACTCGATCATGTATCAGACTGTATCCACCTTTTGTAATTTGATGGATTAAAGGAAATACGTCATCCTGTAAATCATTAACCATTAATATCTGAAGAGATTGATCCTTCATAGAGCAGACTCCTTGGAAAGGAAATTGCCGTAAGATTAACTTATTTTTTTATTATGTCAAGAGAAGAAAAAAAGTGATAGAAATTTACGCGGTATGGCCAATATTTATTTGACTTTTAAGTGACGTCAATTTAAGTTTCAGCTGGTCAAAAAATATTCTTTAAAGCTTTAACACAGGGATTTGACTTGAAAAAACGTGTTGTTATTACCGGAATGGGGACTTTAAATGCTATTTCCAATAAAGTCCCGGATTTTATGCGGGCTCTAAAGGAAGGCGTCTGCGGCATACGGGAGATTGATCTTTTTGATACATCAGGATTCCGCTCTGACACAGGCGGTCAGATAAGAAATTTTATTGCTCATGATTACATCCCCGGAGATTTTTCTATTAAAAGGATGTCGCGGGCGGACAAGCTTTTTTTTGCCGCAACGTTGGAAGCCCTGCGGGATGCCGGGATTTGTCCGTCGCCGGAAGAACTGAAAGAACAAATCGGCGTAGTCGTCGGTGGCGGCGCTGGTGGTCTTTTAGAAGCGGAAAAGTTCTACGCTGATTTCTTGAAAAATGATGGCAGGAAAGCAAAGTTTTCCACATTTTCCTCTTTGTTTTGTGCTTCTTCCGTTGACCGTATTGCCTCCTCTTTCGGTTTTACGGGGCCAAAGACAACCTTTATGACAGCCTGCTCCGGAGGTGCAACCGCCATCGGTTATGCCCGTGACTTAATTATGAGCGGCCACGCCTCTATCATTTTGGCGGGGGGCGTGGAGCCCATGTGTCAACTGACCTATGCCGCCTTTAACGCGCTGAAGTCGGTTGATACCGCCACCTGCCGGCCATTTGACAAAAACCGCGCCGGACTTTCGCTGGGCGAAGCCTCGGCAGTAATGGTTCTCGAAGAGCTTGAATCCGCCATTGACAGAGGAGCGCAAATTTACGGCGAGGTTTTGGGTTACGGCATTACCTGCGATTCTTTCCACATGACCGCTCCCGATGAACAGGCTTCCGGAGCTATACGCTCCATGCAAGCGGCATTGAAGGACAGTGGCCTTTCTGTTGATGACATTGATTATATCAATGCCCACGGTACGGCCACACCGGTCAACGATGCGATGGAAACCAAAGCCATCAAGGAGGTATTCGGCAGACGCGCTTATTCTATTCCGGTAAGTTCTACCAAGTCCATGCATGCTCACACATTGGGAGCTGCAGGCGCACTCGAAGGCATTGTTTCCGTGCTGGCCTTGCATAACAACTTTATCCCTCCGACAATCAATTATCAGGACAGTGATCCGCTATGTGATTTGGATTATGTCACTTCCGGTTTCAGAAAAGCCAATTTACGGGCCGTTCTTTCCAACTCCTTCGCCTTTGGGGGAAACAACACCACGTTAATTTTCGGCAGATATTCCGCAAGGGGTGTTGACCATGAATAGAAATAAGCAAATGGAAAACACCCAGCATGTGGTTGTAACCGGTATCGGCACGGTGACTCCTCTGGGAATCGGCAAAGAAGAATTTGGCGAGCGTCTTTTTTCCGGCGAAACAGCCATTGCAGAAATTAAATCATTTGACACAAGCACATTTTCATCTCATCTGGGCGCGGAAGTTACCAATTTCAACCCGCGTGATTTTATTTCCGTGAAAAACATGCGAAGGATGGATAAAATATCCCTGATGGCCGCGGCGTCCGCGCGTCTGGCTTTGGAAGACGCGGGAATCAAAATCACAGAAGAAAACCGCGACCGTGTCGGCATTATCCTGGGCACCGCTTTTGGCGCGACGGATATAACCGTCCAGTTTCTGACAACACTGTTTACTCAGGGACCCGCTTCAGTTAATCCGCTATTAGTGCCCAATACAGTTATGAATGCCGCCGCCAGTCATACTTCCATTGAGTTGGGATTTCGCGGCATCAACACAACTATAACGCATTTCGCTGTTTCCGCCGAAAACGCTATTGCCTATGCCATGGCGGAAATCAGGCGCGGCACTGCCGATTTTATTTTCGCCGGTGGCGTGGATATCCTATCCAAATTTTTCTATGAGTCGCTGACAAAATTTCACAGTCTTTCTCCTCAAAACCGCGGGAAGGAAGCGTGCCGTCCCTTTGATGAAGAACGGAACGGAATGATAGCGGGAGAGGGCTGCGGAATTATTTGTCTGGAGAGTTTGCAATCGGCGATAGACAGAGGACGCAAGCCCTATTGTGAAATTCAAGGGGCGGGCATGGGCTCGTCACCAATCAAACCGAACGAATGGCCGCAAAACACAGACGGCATAAAACTGACTTTTGGACGCGCGCTGAAAAACACGGATAGCGCAATAAATGAGATTCAGGCTATTTTTGCGGCGGCCAACGGCGATAAAATTCTTGATGCCGTAGAAGCTCAGACTTACGCCGAAATATTTGCTTTGGCGGAGACAAAGCCGCTAATTACATCGCTGAAAGGAGCAACAGGAGAGAGCTTTTCCGGTGGTGGCATCAGGGCCTGTGCTCTGGCTCTGTCTATGGAGAAAAATGTTTTGCCGCCAGTGGTTGGACTTACAAAACCCGCGCAACCGCTTCCGTTTATTATAGGAGAAAAAAAAGTACTGGAGATTAAAAAAGCGGTTCTTGCCGGCATTTCATTCGGCGGCACATACGCTTACCTGATATTTAGCAAATAACTGCGTTGAGAATGATTGTTCGTGATCATCAATGGGGCAATCTTTAACTAATACCAAAAGTTTTTGATTATTTATAGAACATCGGAGCAGTGGATTTAGTCGGTGTCTTTTATGCCGAGCCATTCGAGGGCTTCTCTTTTATCTTGAAAAAATTCGACTTGAACGCCCCGATTATAGGCAGTATTAATGAACAAAGTAGTCGTTTCATCAGTAACATAGCCGTAAAAGCATATCGCCATCTTCAACCCTGGTATACATGTCGCTACTTTTTGCCCTGATTGGAACGCGTCCGTTAAACTCATCTCTCTTTTAGGGGCAGGGCCTTCATGAAAGGCTTTCAGGCATTTGTGTTTTTTACATGCCTTGGATAATTCTGTCCAAAATTTTTTCAGGTTTTCCAGCGTGAGTTTAAAGTCCGGTTGATGCGTAATGTGAATATATTCGCCCTGGAAATTAATAGAAACTTCCGAACTCATAAAACAACCCCTTTTACGACGGCCTCTCATGCGCCTTCATTTTTAGATGCTGAGATATAATATGTTGGCTTCTTTTCCATATGTTAAACCATTGACGACTCTATGTTTTGATTTGACTGAGTTGCTGACAGCGTTATTTGCGGTTAAGTTATTGCACATATACAAAAGACAGTCAATCATTAAATCCCTATAAAGAGGGGGTTGAATTATTGGAAATTTTCAATATAATTTTTGCCAATATCGGTTTCGGTTATGAAAACTCGCAAGCAGAAACTAAAAAATTCCACAAAAGACTTTCTCTATAAATTATTCATGGCACTGCCAATTCCCGTGTCTATCACTAGGGTTGAGGACGGCACCTATGTGGAGGTAAATGAAGCTGCCCAAAAATATATGGGATTGCCGCGCACAAAGATAATCGGGCATAAAGCGTCGGAACTCGGACATTTTTCACAAACGCAAAGATATTGGTTAATAGATGCAATAAAAAAACAAGGATTTGCCAAAGACATTCCCTTAGAACTCAAGGTCGGTAAGCAAGAGGTTCTACATATGTTGATTAGTGTATTACCTATTAAAATAGGAAAAGATTCTTTCTTCATGTCTTATGCTACTGATATTTCCAGTAGAAAAATAAAAATGAAAAAATTTAAAAATGATAAATTTTTAAAAATGACGCTGCCGAATCCTGAGTTTGTTAATGGAAGAATGCAACAATACCGCTTATCTCCCCGACAGCGGGAAATAGCTGTCTTGTCATCAACAGGACATTCCGACAGGGAAATAGCAGGGAAACTGAACATAAGTGAATACACGGTAAAAGACCACATGAAAGAAATCCGTAAGATAATCGGTGTACGCCGACGCAGTGAAATTTTTCCCACACTACTGAATTTACGGTGACTTTTTCCTCTGTTTTTTTCCAAATGAAAGAATTTTTTTATTATCTGACATTACCAGGTGGGAAGCTTAAATCCGATGATAGTTCTTCTTTATATGCTGCCATCTCACTATGCTGCACTCCTGGGATAGTTCCACTCACGCATCTAGCATCGCATTTCAAAAGGTACCTACCCCCATTCACTCCGTTCAGGGGTAATTCGACCTGCGTCTCAAATTCGTCGGGTCTCATTATCAGCGAGTGTCAAATCCCACTCCACTACGCTTCGGGGATAATTCCACTTCCGCTTCGAGCATCGTCCCGATACATCGGGACTTGCTCTCAGCGAGTGTCATTAAAACATTTGAAGGGCATGCTTTCGATACAGGTTATGCAGAAGTTGCAGGAGACACACTTTGATTCTGTCTGTTTTTTTTCTCTAAATTTGTTGACAATGTCCGGCTCGCATATAAAAGCGCGGCTCATGGAAACGTAATCGGCCTTGTTTTCAAAAATTATTCTTTCAATGTCATCTAGCCTCTTTATTCCCCCGACAACGATTACCGGTATGGAAACATTCTTTTTTATTTCTTCTGCGGCCGGAACGTTAAAGTTGTCGAGTTGCTTCTGAGGCTTCGTGAAAATTGGCACGAATATGGGAATAAACGGCTGGATAAATTTTTTAATTACGAAGGGAAGATATCGCAGCAGGTAACTGTATTCAAGGGCTGCCGCGGTGGGAAACTTTTTGCTCCGCACCGTAATGAATCCGTCATTCGCGACGCCGCAGGATACTTCAATGGCAGCGCAACCGGCGTCCTGCAGGTATTTCGCGATTTCCACTGCCTCGGGTGTTCGCATCCCCATTTTTCGGGTGTCATAAGCGTTTATTTTTGCCAGTATAGGAAAATCGCCGACGCGTTTTCTCGCTTCAGTGAATATCCGTTCTATGATGCGGAACTTATTTTTTGTCGTTCCACCCCCCTGGTCTTTTCTTTTATTCATATTGGACGACAGGAATTCCGACAGCAAGAAGCCGTGGGCGCAGTGGAGCTGCACGCCGTCAAAGCCGGCTTTCTTTGCCCTTTCTATCGCCTTTGCGAAATTGGTTATGATTTCTTCTATTGCCGAATCCGTCAGTTTTTTCGGCCTTTTTTCCAAAAAGTACAGGTCTCTTCTGGCTGACGGAGCGACTGTCGGCAGGCCGGTTATCCTCTTTCTTGTCTGTCGCCCGGCGTGATTCAACTGAATAATAATCGGCGTATTGTATTCATGCACTGCCGCGGTTAGTTTTTTATAGTCGTCAATATACTCATCCCTGTCCAGCATCAGCGGGTGATGTGTGCTTCCCTTCCCGTTTTTCTGAATACCGGTAAAGCCGGTGATTATCGCGCCGGCACCGCCGCGGGCGAGACTTTTATAAAACTCTATCAACTCCCCTGTCGGTCTTCCGTCCGCGTCTGCCAGGCCGTCAGCGGTTGCCGACCGTATGATGCGGTTTTTAAGTGTTATACTACCTATATTAGAAGTTTCAAATATCTGAGTCATAGGCACTTAATTAATAGGCGGCGGTAAGAAACATGGAATACTCTTATCGCCGCCTGAAAAAACTAAACGAAAAACTTATTTTTGCGGATCATCCAGCAGAATCGATTTTGCGAGCAGATGACCGCACTTTTTGTAAATCACAAAATAGCCGATAACGATAAACAGAGGAAGTCCGATCACATAACCCAGCCAGAACGTATTAGTAATCCACCCGATGAAGTGTACCATAAGGGCAGCGATACCCGCTGAGACAAGAGCTATGCCGAATACCGCGAAAAAGCAGGCTCCTAGTACTTTAACGTATGTCATTAAACCTTGGGGAAGTTTTTCCTTCGGGAACGACGGGTCTTTCTCTGCGCCTTCCTTTATCCACGCGACAATGAAATAAAGCCACACGGGAATCATTATCACGCCCATCCCGATAAGAGTCCAGAATACATTGCTGGTACAGAAATTCTTCACAATGGTCCAGAATTCATTGCTGAAAAGGAAGGTAAAAACCGTGAATGTTTGCGGTTGGTGCTGCCATAAAACGCCGGTCATACTGGCATCATAAAGGAATCTCTGCCAGCCCGTTCCATCCCAGCCATAGAGAAGAATAAAAAACATGCAGAAATGGCCGATGATAAACTGCAAGCCTGCTGCATGAATTTTACCGAGCTGAATTAATTTGTTTGTCACCCAGTATCCCAAAATGCCCTGTGTGACATTGGTTATGGCAAAAATAGTCACCAGCCACGCCGGAAGGTCTTCATGGCATGTGGCGACCTGCATGGTTTCCCACTGGGGGAAATTCCATAACAAATAAAGTCCGGAGGGAGCGAATATACATGCCGAGAAAAGTATTGATATAATAAAAAATTTACTGATAAACGGACTCACCTTGCCGGGATCCTGATTTTGGGAACCCATCATCTTTAACTGCCTGGTTGCGGCGGCGGCAAAACTGGCGCCGAGGCCATAAGACCAGAAAACATCTACCTGTACCATATTTTACCTCCCTCAAATTTTATTTTTTAAAATTTATAGTGCCTCTTCTTTTTTGAGTTTCTGCTAAATTTTTAAGGATTATTTGGTTCTGCCTTATACCACATATTAGGTTAAAGTTTAACAATTTTTTATTGGCGGAAATCATAAAATATTGTAAACACAGCTAGGTTGTTTTTGGTTTTTCAACGTGAGGGCCTCTCGCAGAGCTAGCAGAGGGGGGGGATAACCAGGTAAATAGTGCTAATGTATTGGAATTAAAATTAATTTATTAAAAGATAAGACATGAAGTTTAAATTGATTTATCCGAAATGGGAAAAACTGGACCGGCAAACACCGTTTATTCTGCCGCCGCACGGGCCGGTGGTTTTTGCCGCAGCTCTGCCCGATTATGTTGAGGTAGATTTTATAGATGAAAATATTCAGGAGATTGATTTCGACCAGCCCGCTGATTTTGTCGGCATTTCGGTTATGCTGAGCGCTCAGATAAAACGCGCCTGGGAAGTAGCCGATAAATTCCGGAAGAAAAAAATTAAAGTGATCTTCGGCGGCATTGCCACAATGCTGCACGCTGAAGAAACGCAAAATCACGCCGATTGCGTTTTTCTGGGAGAAGCCGAAGGCCGGATGGAACAGGTGTTTTCTGATTTCAAAAACGGCAGACTACAGAAAGTTTATAACTATATGCAGGATTTCCCGTCCATTGAAAGCGCCGGTACAGCAAGGCGTGATATTTTAGACCGCGAAAAATACAATTATCGCGGCGTGCAGATGGTTGACCTTGTACACGCATCGCGCGGCTGCCGGTTCAATTGTTATCCCTGCTGTGTTAATTTTCTGGGAGGAAGAAATTTCCGTCCCCGTCCTTTGGACAAAGTTGTTGAAGAGATGACCAGTATTGATAATAACAGACTTTTCCTCGTGGATAATTCGCTGGCGCAGGACAAGAACTGGGAAATTCAATTATTCAAAGAAATGATTCCACTGAAAAAAAAGTGGTGCTGTCATCCCATAGAAAATGACGATACCGTGCTGGATCTGGCCGCTCAGGCTGGTGCCTGGTTTGTTTATCAGACTGTTTTCGATACTTCCGATTTTATACGCAACCGCATCAAGCGCTATCACGATTACGGCATTGCCGTGGAGGGCAGCATTTTACTGGGGCTCGATTATCATTCTGAAGATTATATTAAAAGGATGGTGGATTTTCTGTTCGAAATTGAACTGGACATGGCGGAGTTCACTGTGTTAACTCCTTTCCCTCATACCAAAACATATGACGATTTGCATAATGCGGAAAGAATTTTTTCTTATGACTGGAACGATTATACTAGTGGAAAAGTTGTTTTTCAGCCAAAGATGCTGACACCGGAAGAATTGCAGTCGCTTTATTATTACGCATGGGATAAATTTTACGAGGAAGAACCGTCGAACTATAAAATGTTTAAGTTGTTGAAAAAAGTTATGGACAAGGAAAAAGCGGACGGCACATATAAACCACGCGTGCGTCAACCGTTAAAACAGGAAAGGAAATTTTAACTAATGAATAAAAATTTTAACAGGAATGCCTTGGTTATTGACAGCAGCTATGTGGGCTTCAATGATATTATCGCGGTAGCGCGGTACGGTGTTCCCGTGCAGATAAGCAAGTCCAAAAAATTCATAAGCACGATTGAGAAAACACAAAATATTCTTGCGGAATCAATGCGCAAAGGAATTCCAGTTTACGGAGTGACAACCGGTTACGGCAAATCCTGCGGGAAACGGATGTCGCAGGAAATCGCGAAGAAAAACAGCGTTAATATTCTTCGTTTTCACGGCTGCGGCACGGGGGAGTCCATCGGCATTGAAGAAACAAGAGCGGCCATTTTGTGCCGCATTATTTGTCTGGCACGCGGTTATTCCGGAGTTTCCGTAGCCCTGCTTCAGAAACTCGCCGATTTTTTAAACCACGGCATAACGCCTTTAGTTCCCTGTGAAGGTTCGGTCGGAGCATCCGGCGATTTGACACCGATGTCCTATATCGGAGCCTGTCTTATGGGTGAACGCGATGTTATTTACCGGGATAAAAAAATGCCTGCGGCCACGGCGTTGAAGAAAGCCGGACTGAAACCGTACCGTTATCTGCCAAAAGAACCTCTGGCGATGGTTAACGGCACAACCACAATGACGGGTATAGCTGTTCTTGCCATCGAAAGGGCGCGCAGAATTTTATCCGCCGCAATTTACGCCACGGCTCTTTCCATTCACGCGCTGAAAGGTAATGCCAAGCATTATCATCCGGTAATTTCGGAAGTGAAGCCGTTTCCGGGTCAGAAGTTTGTTTCCGAACAGATTACTCGTCTTTTAAAGACAAAGGTGTCGGTACGGCAGCTGGAGGACGATTCGCTGGACACTTTGCAGGATCCGTATTCTTTGCGCTGTGCTCCGCAGGTAGCCGGTGTTTTGTATGACGGCCTGGAATGGATAGAGAAGTGGGTGGAGATTGAAGCCAACAGCTCCAACGATAATCCTATTTTTGATCCTTCAACGGGCGAGGTTCTGATGGGCGGCAATTTTTACGGCGGGCACATAGCTTTCGCCATGGACGGATTGAAAGCTGCGCTGGCTTCTGTTGCCGATATGTGTGACCGTCAGATAACGCTTCTGGTAAGTCCGCATTTAAACAGGGGGCTTCCCGGTGATTTGGTGAGAAACACAGAAATAAAGAATGGACTTCATCACGGCTTCAAAGCCATGTCCATTTCTTCTTCCGCTCTTGCGGCGGAAGCCCTGAAGGCAACCATGCCGGCGGCTTCGTTCTCGCGTTCCACGGAGTCGCATAATCAGGATAAGGTAAGCATGGGAACAATTGCGGCACGCGATGCCGATAGAATATGCACTCTTACGGAGCGGATTGTGGCCATTCATCTCCTGGCGGCGGCGCAGGCATGTGATATAAGAAACAATATCGAAGCAAGGCCTCTTCTGTCCGATATAATGGAAAAAATCAGATCGGTTAGTGCGCCGGTAACGGAAGACAGGGCGATGGACAGAGACATTGAAAATATCTGTGAAGCAATCAAATACTCCGATTTTTTTAAAATAAAGCCATGAAAGAAAAGCAAAAAAGTTTTGAAGTAAAAATAAGAATTCCTTTTTTTGACCTTGACCCGATGCAGATTGTCTGGCACGCCAATTACCTGAACTATTTTGAAGTGGCACGGGCGGCACTTTTTGAAAATAACGGCATTGATTTGTACTCCTTCTTTGAAAAGCAGCAGTTAATTTTTCCCATTATCAAGACTTCAACCAAGCATATTCTTCCTTTGCGCCATCGTGATGAAATCATCTGCAAGGCGACTCTCGTCGACGCATACGTTAAATTGATTGTTGATTTTGAAGTACGCAGAGCGGCGGATGGGGAAATCTGCGCTCGGGGCCGCACGGAGCAAGTGGCGGTAAAGGTTCCGGAAGGAGAAATGCTCTTTAGCATTCCGGAAGAAATCCGCAAAGCATTCGGTTTTTAAAATGGAAGAAATTCTAAAAAAATCGTTTATTGCGGGACTGGAGCGCCTTATTGCCTGGGCAGATCTTCTCGATTCCATTAATGTCTTCCCTGTAGCCGACGGCGACACAGGAAGAAATCTCTCCCTAAGTCTTATCCCTTTGCGCAGTATCGGCCAGCCTAAAGAAAAAATTATTCATCAGCTGCTGCTCGCGGCGCGCGGGAATTCCGGAAACATCGCCTCGCAGTTTTTTTCGTCATTCTGCACGGCAGAACATATTTCTGATCTGGCACAGCGCTCAGCGGAAGGAGCGACGAAAGCATGGAAGGCGGTAAGCAATCCCATGGCGGGCACAATGCTCAGTGTTTTTGACATACTGGCCGAAACCCTGCCGCATGATTTAAAGCCTAATCGGAAAACAGTGGAAAGAATCATCATCACTATGGAAAAATCGGTTTACGAAACCTGTGAACGACTGCCTAAGCTGCAACAGGCGCAGGTAGTGGATGCGGGAGCTCTGGGTATATATATTTTTTTTGAAGGATTCTTTTACACTCTCGCAGGTTTTCGCGATAAATGCCGTCCTGTGACCGAAACATTTAAAGACCGTCTTAAGATATCATCGTCGTTTCAGGAGAACAATGAATCAGGCTATTGCGTTGATTTTGTCATCAAATCTTCCCGTTATTCTTCCGATGAAATAAAAATGGTTACAAGTGAACAGGAAGAAGTTATTGTCATTTCCGAAGGTGATTTTTACAAAGTCCACCTGCATACCCGGGATAAGGAACAGGTACGCTCACAAATTACCGGACTGGGCAGTCTGGTAAACTGGGAAGATGACAATCTAACCTTTCAGGTTCGGGAATTTATGGAATCGAAAGACAGCCGGAGATTTCATATAATGACCGATGCCGCCGGCTCACTAACAATTCAGGATGCCAAAAAATATGGCTTCACGCTTCTGAACAGCTATCTGACCGTTGGTGAACAATCTCTTCCGGAGACTTACTTTAATTCCGAAGAACTCTATCGCGCGATGAATAAAGAGGTTAAAGTGTCTACTTCACAGGCTTCCATTTACGAAAGAAATCAGTTCTATCAAAGTGCTTTGGAGCGTTTTGAAAAAGTTTTATATCTTTGCGTTGGTTCTGTATTCACCGGTAATTACCGGGCAGCGCTACAGTGGAAAAATTCACACGACAAGGAGAACAGATTGATAGTATTAGATACCGGAGCGGCATCGGGCAGACTGGGAACAATCGCTCTTGCCACCGCCAGGTATCTTAAAAAAACAAATGATATGAAAAAAACAGTTATATTTGCCCGCAAGGCCATTAGCGCCTGTGAGGAATATGTCTTTCTGGATAAGTTGCGGTATCTGGCGGCGGGCGGACGTCTTTCCAAAACCAGCGCATTTTTCGGCGATAAGCTGAACATGAAGCCGGTGATATCGCCTCTGCCCGAAGGAGCAAAAAAGGTCGGCACGGTCAGAAATCGGGAAGATCAGTTGAGGTTTGCTCTGGCAAAACTTAACTCATCCATCGAAGACAAATCCAAGGCGCTTATCATGCTGGAATATTCCGACAATAAAAAATGGGTGGATGTCTCTGTTAAAAAAGAAGTGGCCAATCTTTATCCGAACGCGGAAATTATTCTGCAGCCGCTGTCGCTGACTTCCGGCGCGCATATGGGGCCGGGCACGTGGGGTGTGGCTTTTCTGCCTTACGAGAAAACAAAGTAAATTGAGAAGTAGAAATTGATCGAGTCAAAAAATCATAACAAAAACCGTTTTGCTTTTGTCGTTCCAGTTTACAATCATGCCGGGACGGTGGCGCAGGTTGTTGAAGAGGCGCAGGCGCTGGGCTTTCCTGTCTTTGTTGTTGATGACGGCTCGACCGACAACACTTACGATGAGATAAAAGAGATTAAAGGCATTCAAATCCTACGGCATAAGCAAAATCATGGTAAGGGCGCAGCCATAATGACCGGCTTTGCCGCGGTATCTGCTGTGGCTAACTGGGCAATCACCATTGACGCCGACAGCCAGCACTATCCCCAGGATGCAAAAAAGCTCATTAAAGTTATTCCTAAAAATGCGCGGCCGATTGTTGTGGGAGTAAGAGCAGGTATGGTTGGCAAAGATGTTCCGTGGACAAGCAGTTTCGGCAGGAAGTTTTCCAACTTCTGGGTGCGGATATCCGGCGGTCCGGCAGTTTCCGATTCACAAAGCGGTTTTCGCATTTATCCTCTCCCCGAAGCGCTAAATTTAAAAACAAAAGCACGGCGTTTCCAGTTCGAAGTGGAAATTTTAGTTCATGCCCAAAGAAAAGGTATGCCGGTTATGGAAGCTCCGGTGCGTGTCAATTACCATCCCAAGGGAGAAAGAAAATCCCACTTTCGCCCTTTTGTGGATTTCCTACGCAATTCCTCAACGTTCACCCGCTTGATTTTCCACAGAATATTTTTTCTGAAATAATTAAAATGCAGAGCGTCACTTTGAATCCCGATGTGTCGGGATGAGAAGTCTTGAACAATAAGATATCTCACCGCCTATGGCGGTTCGATATGACAAAAAACATAGCTATCACCGGACAATGACAGCAAGTCTTTTTCTTTGCTGGCCTTTTTGTATTCCCACCACAGGTAAAAATGTTTGTTAAAATAGTATTATCTTTAAACAAAGACACATCCTATATTTTCTAAAATCTGAACGTTAAGCGAACCGTATGCATTAGTGGTTTAAAAGTGTAAAGAAGAGCTCTATTTTTGTATGGTAAATGAACGGCGCTCCGCGGGAACGAAGCGCCTCTTAATGTAACAGTATTTTAGTTAATTAAACACTTCCGCTATTCATCAATTTGCACTGCAGGCGTGGTAGTGTTTGCCGGATTGCTGGATAAGGTATTTACTGTTTTTAGCCATGCTCCTAACTGCGGGAAAACAGCGGTCGGTACTCTCCTGCCCATCGCCACGTCAAGGTGGCCAGTATCTCCGACAACATACCACAAATCGTAAGCCGTCGGAGATTTTTTCGATATGATGAAGTCGTAAGTCGCCTCCGGGCTAACCAGCGCTCCTGTTGCAGATGAGAAAACAATCATCGGTACGGTCATACGCGACATATTTTGATCGTAGTAATAGTATCCGTCTCTGCCCGGACTGGGAGTGGATGCGCCTATAATCAGTTTCGTCAAATAGTTTTCCGAACCGTTTAAATAGTGTTCACGAATGGTGTTGTGCAGGCCCATATCCATATATTGACCAAAGCCACGAACAGGAATACCGGTGGCAGCGTAACGTACAATCCAATCCTCCATGCAGGGATCCATATCCTCCACTACCCAGAAGTTCAAGTAATCAAAAAAGTCGCTCAGCAAAGAATCTCCACTGGCTGCTGTATTGATTAGCCCAAATATGGTTTCTTCCAGCCCGACAATCAATTGACTAGGAAATTGCTGGACTAACACCTCGATCAGTGTATCTACCGGTATATATAATTTGGAACCCAGAAGTGTCCAGAAGATGACTGAATCCAGAAGATTTGGTAGCGCCGGTACGCCGGCGGGGTCAATGCCGATAAAGCCCTTTATGTCGGCGTTTCTTTTCTTGGCAAGTGTGGCACTAGCCTTGACATGCGGCATGTATCCCAGGGCAAAGCATGTCTTATAATAGGTTGTCTTTGCCCATGAATAGATGCCATAATCCAGATAGGCGCCCTGCAGGTAGGCATACGAAACCAAACCTCCTGTGCTGTGGCCACCGATGAACATCCTTTTCCCCGTAACAGATTTTACCTTGGCGATTGCTGCCGGGACATCAAGAGTGGCCCAGATATCAAGGTTGATCATACTGTCGGGATTGGCCCCTTTGCTGTGAATGGGACTGCGGCCCGTGCCGCGGTAGTTTACCAGCCATACGTCATAACCCTGCAGCCACAGATAATGAGCAAAACTGTAATAGCGCATATTGTCGGCCTTGATATATGTTTCATAATCTGTCTTTGTCGAATTCAGGGCCCACGCCGGAGCGCTGGAAACAGGGGGTACATAAACTCCTCTATAAGCAGTTGTCATGTCGGAGGGGGTGCAGGCAAGATACTGGTTCATATTCGTGCCGATACCTGTAAAGAGTACTATGGGTGTGCCGCTGGTGCGGAACTGAGGGGTACCAGTCGTATAAGGAGCATAGCGATATAAATAAATCTTGCCGCCGTCATCAGCCGTGGCGGTGTAGATACCTTTGGAGTTCAAGGGAACGCCTGAAGGCTCGCTCACGCTTGAGGTCTTGCTTACGAAAAACCATGCCTTGCTTACTGCCGGAGCCATAACAATTCCCAAGACAGTAACCATCATAATGATTAAAAGGTTTTTATAAAAAGCTGATTTATTCCACGGATGCAGCATTCTTTTAATCCAAACCATATTTTTCATGCCCATTCCTCCTTGTAACTTATAAATCTATAAATTTTTTTACTTTTAAGGTTATTTATCATCTTAAAAAGCATTAAGCGTGCCAGTTTTTTTGCAGTGTCTTTAATTTTGTGTAAATTATGAAAATATAAGAAATAAATATTAAGTAAAAAAACAGCATATTTAACAAGGGACAATAAGTCCCTTTTTTATAAGATTTTCAATAAAAGATGGGGCGTTTTGGGGCGCTAATGGGGCACTATTGCCCCTAAGATTGGATTAAACCAAATTTTTTCATTTTTCTTAAAAGGGTTTTTTGGGGGAAATATAAAGAAATTTTATGTAAGTATGTTTAAACCGAATCAGGAATTTGCTGATTTAGTTTCCACGAAATATAATCTGACAGTTTCTGGATTGAATCAAGGGGTGAACTAATGAATTCCACGCCTGCCTCGTAAGATTCTTCACCAATAACTTTCCTGATCCATTTTACTTCTCCCAAGGTGGTTATATTGTAATACAGATCTTTAAATGTGATATTCATTTCGAGGAGAGTTTTGACGGGGAAAAAAACATTGGCCTGAATTTTAGCACCGAGGACGGAGATATCCTTTAATTTATTATTTATGATTTCACCCTTGGGATAATTGCCTTCTCCGGAGATGATGATTGCGGTGATATCGTTTTCTTCCTTCAGCCTTTTTACTCTTCTTCTTTCTTTTACGGTGTCTTTTTTCCAGAATCTTCTCATTTTAATCCTGAAGGTATTTTTTCCTTAATGTTGATATATTAGGAACGTTCCGTTTGTATGTCAATTATTTTTTGAAGTAATCATTGAAAGTCTAAATGACTTTCATAAATGACCCTTTGATTAAGGGCTTTTTGTCTTGCCACTGCCGGTAAAATATGGTTTAAAAAAATCTCAAAATACCAATAATTAAAAGAATGTACGCATATATATGTCTACTGGTAAGTATCAGATAAAATGGTCTATTGTTTTTGTCGTCACTCTGATTGTGGCGGCGCTTTTTTGCTGGGAAACTAACAACCTCAAAATCGAGACGGATATTCTGGAATCAATGCCGCACAAGGATCCGGTGCTGGCTGATGCGCGCCTGATTATCAAACATCTTCCAGTTCAGGATAAAGTATTCATTGATCTGGAACAGGCGTCCGCTGATCGCGACAAATTAATCAGCGCGGCTGCCATTCTTTCCGACAAACTCAGCAAAAGCGGCCTTTTTGTCAAAGTCGGCATCGGCGATGATGCTAAAAACTTTCCCGAACTAATTGCTCATGTAAATAATAACCTGCCCTCACTTTTGAGCTTATCTGAACTGGAACAAAAAATTCAGCCGCTTCTGTCACCGGAAAAAATCCGGGAGGCGATGGCTCAAAACCGCAACACACTTGAGCAACTCGAGGGAATAGGCCGCGGTGAAATGATTGCCAGAGACCCGCTTGGTTTTTCCGGTATAATTCTCAGGAAAATGTCCGCTTTGCTCCCTGCAAATAAGGCTCAATTTTATCAGGGGCAGTTGATTTCCAAAGACGGCAGGCATGCGCTGATTATTGCCAGAATAAAAGGTTCAGGTACGGATACGGCAGTGGCCGTCAAAATCCAAAAATTTATTGATGATTGCCGGAAAGAGCTCAGAACTCTGGTAAATAGCAGCAACAAATACACGCTGACATCAGTCGGGGCATACCGTGCGGCTTTGGATAATGAAAGCATCGCCAAGCGGGACATGAGAATGGCCATATTATTAACGACGCTGGGTATCGCACTTTTGTTGATCTTTGCATTTCCCCGACCACTTATCGGTCTCCTGGCGCTACTGCCTTCGTCTGTCGGCGCGATTGCCGCCCTGTTTGTCTGTTCATTTTTCTTCAAATCCATGTCCATCGTTGCCATTGGTTTCGGCGGTGCCATCATGGCCTTTACCGTGGATTTAGGCATCACATATCTGCTGTTTCTGGATCAGCCTCGAGCCACCTACGGCAAACAGGTGGCGCAGGAACTCTGGTCGGCGGAACTTCTGGCGGTTTTGACAACGCTGGGCGCTTTTCTCCTGTTGCTTATCAGCGATTTTAAAATTCTCGTGGAAATCGGTCTTTTCTCCGCGCTGGGTGTAACCTTCGCCCTTTTATTTGTTCATTTCATATTTCCGAAAATATTTCCGGCCATGCCGCCAGCGGCCAAGCCCAGCAATCCCCTGCTTTTCAATGCCGTCAAAAAGTTTGCCGTTCCCGCGAACTGGAAAATAATTGCCGCCATTATTTTCAGCCTTATTATGCTTTTTTTCGCCAAACCGGTTTTTAATGTTGATTTGAACGCCATGAATTCCATGAGCGAAGCAACCGTCAATGCCGACAAAAAAATGCAGGATGTCTGGGGTAATCTATCCGGCAAATGTTATGCTTCTCTGGAAGCGCCGGATATTGCGCGACTCCAGAAAAAAAATGAAGAGTTGTTGAACCGACTTTCCGACGATGTGCAAAAAGAAAACATCAGTGAAGTATTCCTCCCTTCAGTGCTGTTTCCTTCACGACAAAAAGCAGAAAATAATTTTGCCGCCTGGCGCTCTTTCTGGAATAATGAACGTATCGCTGCGTTGAAAAAAGATCTGACGATAGCGGCTAGGGAAAACGGCTTTGCCCCCGATGCTTTTGAGTCGTTCTGGAAAATCATTAATCAGGAAAATTCCCGGTCTTTTGACATACCGGAAAAATATTTTGAAATGTTGGGGATTACCAAAAGCATCGCTGGCTATACACAGCTGAGCCTTATTGCCGCCGGAAAAAATTACAACGCGGAAGATTTTTTTAAACGTATTTCCGAAAGCGGCTTTGCTGGAATATTTGACGTGGATTTGTTTAACAAGAGGCTGGGCGAATTTCTGAAGAATCTTTTTCTGAAAATCGCCCTGATTATCAGCCTCGGGCTTGTAGGGGTTGTCTTTCTGTATTTTCTCGACTGGCAGTTGTCGCTGGCGACGCTGGCGCCTGTTGCTTTTGCGCTCATTGCCACCCTGGGCACGCTCAAACTTATTGGCCATCCACTGGACATTCCCGGCATCATGCTCTGGATTGTGATTATGGGCATGGGGATTGACTACGCCATTTATTATGTCTGCACCTACCAGCGCTATCCGGATGAAAATTCTCCGGCCATGCATACAATCAAACTGGCCATGTTTCTGGCGGCCTTTACTACTTTAGTCGGTTTCGGCGTGCTGATTTTTGCCAGTCACTCTCTTCTTCGCAGTATCGGCATCGTTTCGTTTCCGGGAATAGGTTTTTCTTTAGTCGGAACTTATTGTATCCTGCCTGTTTTGATGAAAAAAATTTTTTCGTCTGTTCAATATCCCACCGGTGGATTTACGGTTGGTTCAAAAGAACATTTGCGCCGGACGGTTTTACGTTACCGTCATCTGCCCGCGTATCCGCGCGTCTTTGCCCGGATGAAAATGATGATAGACCCGATGTTCAGGGAACTGGACAAGTATGTAAAAAATCCCCGCCGGATTATTGATATCGGTTGTGGCTTCGGCGTTCCCGCCACGTGGCTGCTGGAAATTTTTCCGCAGGCTCAGGTGTTCGGTATCGAACCGGATGAAGAGCGTGTTTTGATTGCTTCGCGCGCCATTGGCAGTCGCGGCTCCGTTGTAGCCGGACGCGCGCCCGATCTGCCGCACGTTGAAGGAGAAGTTGATTACGTGCTTATGCTGGACATGCTGCATCTGATTTCCGACAATGAAGTAAAAATTGTTTTTCAGCGGATTTACGGTACACTAACCGCGGACGGGACATTGATTGTCCGGGCAACCATTCCGTCGGATAAACCAAATCCGTGGAAGCGCCGGATAGAGGAAGTTAGATTAAAAATTACCCGCGCACCCAACCGATTCCGCGCCCAGACAGAGATTGTTGCCTTAATGGAAAAGGCCGGCTTTGTCATCAAAGTCTTCGCTTCCGACACCAGAGGGATTGAGGAAAAATGGTTCGTGGGCAAGAAACAATAATAAATCTCTCCCCTTTTTTAAAGGGAGATAAAGAGGGATTTTAAGGCAGTTGTTATTTCGAGGAACGCAGAGACGAGAAATCTTTTTTTTAAAAAACAAGATGTCTCGTTACACTCGACATGACATAATACTGGATTACCCGGTCAAGCCGGGTAATGACAAAAGTAATAGAAAGATCATTGCGGTGTCCCAGGTATACCTGGTGATGATAAATTAACTGTCATGCCTAGCTATTTGCCCGGCGAAAGCAAAGGGGGTATCCAGTCTTCTGTCATATCCCATCATTAGTCATTTCGGCACAGGCAAGAATCTAGTATTTTAAATTAAATAGAACCGTTTCCTTTATTCTAAGGAGTTAATATTTCGTCCAAAAATACTTTTAACTTTTTAATTTTTGCTTTCTTATTTTCTTTTAAAATTTTTGATATTTTCATTGCAACAGCCTCACGCTCATCAGTTGTTATCCCGTCAATTTCAAGAAACCTAAACAATTCATACAAACTTACATCAAGTATTTTGGAAAGTTTCAAGAGGGTATCTAGCGAAGGATTAATAAGCCCACGTTCAATCATTCCATAATAACGGTAAGAGAAATCCCATTTTTCCAAGTCTTCTTGCCTTAGTTTTTTTGCCAATCTTAATTCTCTGAAACGTAAGCCAAGTTGTTTTTGAACTGCCTTAACGTCCACAATGTGCCTCCTTATAATCTTATAATTCATTAAAGGAGTCACATACAGACATCTATATATAATATTATAATTGATATTATTATATATATATAGTATAGGTGCGTCATTAATAGGAAATTCTATTGTGATAATCAAATTGAATCCGAGAAATTGATTTAATATGCACAAGTATGTCCATAAAATTATCCTCCGAGCAGTTGATGGCGCATTATACTTGTTTATCGGTCCCTATAGCGTTTTATATATCATACCCCGCTTTCTAATGAATGTTTCTAACATCAAATCTCAAGCAGGCTTCGGGATACCTGTCGTTGAGACAGTCGGATTAATTACCATTTGGTGCAGTGCTGTCTTGGCTATCTGGTGTATGATTTTAATGTTTCTATTTGGAAAAGGGTCTCCCCTTGTAACATCTGCGCCGCAAAAAATATTAAATCGTAATATTTATGCCTATGTTCGTAATCCTATGATGTGGTCATTGATATTTGTAGTTCTTGGTCAGGCGCTCATGTATGGTCAGCTTATCCTTTTCGCATGGCTTATAACCCTCTCCAGAATTCTTCATTTAGTCGTCGTAAACTATGAGGAACCTCAATTGGAACGACGTTTTGGAGAAAGTTGGAAAGAATATTGTCAGAAAGTTCCCCGTTGGTTTCCGCATTTCAGAAAAGATAAGGCAACTGCCGCTATTATTAGGCCACATGAGGAATTCGACCATGGCCAGCTTTTAAGAATCAGAAATAAATCAACGTGATGAATATTCTTGGTATATCTTCTTTTGTCCACGATTCCGCCGCGTGTCTAATCAAAAACGGGAATTTGGTTGCAAATGTTGAAGAGGAACGGTTCAACCGAATAAAACATACCGATGCCTTTCCTATTCAGTCAATTAAATATGTGCTGGATGCTGGTGGCATTGAAATGTCGGAGGTTGATACGATTGCTTTTAATTGGAATCCGTATAAATCTTTTCTGAATGAATTGATAAAATTCATTTTAGTACCGATAACATTTTACAAGGTTTATAAATACATCAAGCCTCCCAAGAATTTTCGATCAATAAATGCTTCATTCAAATTGAGAAAAACCATCGATCGATATTTTCCAAATCAATTCAAAGGCAAAATAGATTGGGTTGATCATCATTTGGCTCACGCTGCTTCGTGCTATTATTTGTCACCGTTTTGTTTACAAAATGCAGATATGATTGTTGCGGATGCTTATGGCGATGATTGTTCGGTATCGGTCTTTTCTGCTAAAGATCATAAATTCCAACTATTATGGAAAGTGCCAATTTATCATTCATTGGGTATTCTTTATTTAAATTTCACACATTTTTTAGGATTCAGCGATTATGAAGAAGGAAAAACCATGGCGCTGGCATCATTCGGCAAAAATACATATAAAGATTTATTCCAAAGAATAATAAAATTTAAACCCAATGGAAGATACATTATCTCCAATCCAAAGAAGTATCTAGCGCTGTGGTCATATATGAACAACAACCTTGAGGATGAGCTAGGCAAAAAACGAGAAAGAGATGAGCCATTGGAACAGAGGCATTTTGATATAGCTTTCAGTATGCAAAAGCGTATCAAAGAAGCCGTCCTCCATATGGTTCGTTATGTTGCTACTATATCCGGAAACAAAAATCTGGCTCTTAGCGGAGGCATCTTTTTAAATTGCGATATCAACAGAGAAATTACTCTGTATTCCGAATATGATCGGATTTTTGTTCCCCCTTTTGCTTCCGACACCGGAGGGGCTATTGGGGCAGGACTTTATGCTGCTTTCCAATCTTTTGAAAAAATTCCCGAAAACAAAAAAATATTTTCTCCTTATTTAGGTCCTGAATACAAAAATGAAGAAATTTTAACCACCATTAAAAAATATCCTGTCACTTACAAGAAGCTCGAACACCCTTGGGAAAAAGCGGCGGAGTATTTAAAGGACAACAAGATTATTGGATGGTTTCAAGGAAGAATGGAGGCCGGACCCCGCGCACTTGGAAACCGTTCTATTTTAGCTAACCCTTTTTCCCGTGAAATAAGAGATCGATTGAATTTGAAAGTCAAAGGGCGCGAATACTTCAGACCTTTTGGGCCGATCTCAACAGTTTCCGCTGCACTCAAATATTTTGATCTTCGGTCTCCTATACCGGAACTGACCTACTATATGCTTTTGACAGTTGATGTAAGGCCGGAATACAGAAATAAATTGCCGGGTATCACCCATGTTGATGGAACAGCCAGAATTCAGGTTGTCAAAGAGGACTTCAACGAGGATATCTATCGTTTGCTGGTGGAATTTGAAAAATTGACCGATTATGCTGTATTGATCAATACCAGCTTTAATCGTCATGAACCGATCGTTTGTTCGCCGGACGATGCTTTGAATTGTGGTCATACAACTAAATTGGATGCTCTTTTCATAGGAGATTATCTTGTGGAATGGAGATGAGGCGATGAAAATACTTTCGCGTCTTGTGATGGTGTTATGTATGTTAATACTCTGCATCATTCCTGTTTTTGCCGATACACTCTCAGGTGTCTCCAAAGTTCAATTTGTTGATGTTTTGAATCAGAAAATAAGGGTATATCAAACAGGCGGTGGGCAGGCTGTTCTACTTATTCATGGGCTGCCCGGCTGCATTGAGGACTGGGAAGCTATCGTGCCGAAACTTTCAAAAAGATTTAATGTAATAGCCTATGATAGACCCGGGCATGGTTTAAGCAGTGCAAACGATCTTAAATATAATCTGGACTATAATGCTGATATTGCTTTTGCATTAATACATAAATTAAAACTCAACAATCCCATCATTGTCGGTCATTCATACGGTGGTAGTATAGTTCTGGCAATGGCTGTGCGTAACTCATCTAATATTAAGGCATTTATATCTGTGAGCCCGATTGTTTCAACAAGGCGAAAAACCAATTCGCTGTTTAAGATTCTTAAAATACCCTTGATGGATACTGCTTTACGTTTTTTTATAAGATTGTGCGGGCAAAATATAATAAAAAAAGGCATGAATATAGCTTTTGATCCTAATCAAAAAGATATGCCAAATGATTTTATCGAAAAGCGATGTATGATCATCAGCCTGCCGAATAATATTTCAACTGCTGCCCACGAAGAAATGGCAATGCTCTTGGATTTGTTAAACCTGCAGCCGCTTTATAGCAATATTAAAAAGCCCCTTTTCATTGTACATGGTGAAAGCGACAGGGTGGCTCCTGTTGACGATGTAATTTTGTTACATGAAACTGTGCCAGCTTCAAAACTAATCCTTTTTAAAAAAACCGGACACATGGTTCAATATGCAAAACCAACTGAACTTATAAACGTGATTGAAGAAGCATCAGAGTGATGATTAATATGTGTCGGCCTTGGTCAGCATACAAATCATTGGGAAATTAAAGATTTACTCCTTCCAACCCCTGAAGCTTGCCTTGTGTCAAGAATCATTTTTTGATATTAAATTTTTTAATACACATAGGGGAAATATAATTGTTTCCATTTGATTTTGTAGAAAAATGGAGACTTTCCTTGTCTCATTTTAGAAAAGAGAAATAAAGATTGCCACAGCGGCTGAGAGCTGCTTCAAGGACAATAAAAATGAAAAAACTGCCTTATAAAATTTTGCTTTATCTTTCACACAAGCTGGGGTTGCGGTTTTTTCGTATTTTTTCCTGGTTTGTCGCGACGGGTTATTTTTTTCTGTTTCCGGTGCGTGTGGCCAACAGCATTAAGTTCTACAGCGCCTTGTTTCCGACGCGCGGATTTGTCTATCACCTCTGGTGCGCGTGGTGTCAGTATCACAAATTCACCGATGTATATATCCATCGTTTCGTCCGCTTCAACGAAGAAGATATCGAATATGTCAGGGAGGGATGGCAGCATCTGTATGAAGCCGTAGAGAAAAAGACGGGCGCAATTCTGTTGATGTCGCACATCGGCAACTGGGAACTGGCCGCGCAGACTCTCCATAAAAAAGGCCTGCCGATTATGTTATATCTTGGAGCCAAGCAAAAAGAACAAATGGAACATATTCAAAAAGAATCAATGGCCGAAAGCGGCATCAAAATTGTGGCGACCACAGAGGACGAAAAATCACCTTTCGCCTTAATTGACGGAATCAATTTTCTACGCGAAGGCGGCATTGTCTCGATGACGGGCGACCGTCTCTGGGGCAATCAAAGTTTTGTTACCGTGAATTTTCTCGGTCATGAAGTTCATCTTCCCGACACGCCGCATTTGTTTGCCCTGATGACCGGCGCACCATTGATGACTTTCTTCGTTTATCAGGAAGCCATTGGCAGATATCACATCAGGGTTTCTCCGGGGCGCAAGGTTGTAGCCGCCACGCGCGCCGATAGGAAAAAAGCAGTGCAGGAATCGGCGCAGACTTATGCCAATGATCTGGCTGTTTTTGTCCGCGAGCATCTTTTTGAGTGGCATCATTTCGAGCCGTTTTTAGGTAAAAAGGTAAATCAGAAAGAGCAAATATCCCGCTCCGCTCCGCTTCGTGGATAATTCAACGAATTTCAGTTCACTTCGTTTCTGAAATTCGAGTATCATTATTTTGCTTTGCGCACTGTTGAAATTAGTATAAGAAGCATATTCGAATAAATATTTATGTCATTTCGACCGAAGGCTATAGTCCCGCTCTGCTGGGGAGAAATCCTTATTCGGAAACTCGGAAAAAGATCTTCAAGATTTCTCGTCATCCCGACACCCGACATTCGCCGGGCAAGTGTCGGAATTCCTCGAAATGACAAAACTCAAAACTTCCATATTATTAATATGATGTGTTATGATTTAATGATGAAGGCATGAAATGAAAGTAAAAGAAGTTCCGCAGGATAATACTGTTGAATATTATGAGGGAGTTAAACGCGCCTGCTACGCGATTGATGATGAAGGTAAGTATGTTATCGTGCCCAGCAGCGGCTGGGAGGCCGAAGAATTGGTAAACAGACTGGCCGTTGGGGAACTGGCTGTCAATCTGGAAAAAACAAGACAGGCCGTGCTCGAAGGAGCTAAAAGCCCGCTTGCCTATCATATGGAGCGGCGTCAGATGATACCGGCTATTCTGGGAAAAACCGCGGGCGTTGCCGTGTTTCGGGTCAAGCGGCACTTGCGTCCGGAAATTTTCGACAAACTAAAAGATTCGATGTTGGAGCGTTACGCAAAAGCTCTCGCCATTACTGTAAAGGAATTGAAAACCGTACCTCAAAAATCACGGGTACTATAGTACCCTCCGCTTTGCGGGATTGTTCAGCTTACCAATTTCGCTACGCTTCGCTGGCGGAATTGGAGTTTCACAATAAAGGATAATTTTTTGACTGCTTCAGAAATAACATCGGGTGGAAAACCTTTTGTTCATTACCATGCCGCGCACTGTGAAACCGGTGTTGCCGTGGCTTTATTCAGAGATAAGGGATTGGAAATCAGTGAACCGATGATTTTCGGTATCGGCAGCGGTATTTTTTTCGGTCATCTTCCCTTTATCAAAATGGTCGGCTTGCCTATTACCGCTTACCGCGCGCAACCGGCGGCGATTTTCCGCAAGTCGGCAAAAAGACTGGGCTGGAAATTTGCCACACAACGTTTTCGCAATGCCGACAAGGGCATGGAGGAAATGCGCCGCCTGCTCAAATCGGGACAGATTGTCGGCGCAACGACAAACATCTATTGGCTTTCTTATTTTCCCAACCGTTTCCGTTTTCAGTTCAACGGCCACAACATTGTTATCCTGCGCGAGATTGAAGGCGGTTTCCGTGTAAGCGATCCTGTTCTGGAAAAACCGGTTGATTGTTCGACGGAAGATTTAATCAGGGCCCGCTTCGCGCGCGGACCGCTGGAGCCGCGCGGATTCATGTATTATCCGTCTATCATTAACCTCCATCCTGATTTACGCGGCGCCTGTATCAGGGGAATAAAGGATACCTGCAACATGATGCTGAGAATCCCTCTGCCCATTCTCGGCATCCGTGGAATCCGGTATCTGGCCAGAAAAGTTATTAATTTGGAAAAGACACATGGGTTTGAGGAAGGCTGCCGCCAGTTGGGCATGATTGTTCGCATGCAGGAAGAAGTCGGCACGGGCGGTGCTGGTTTCCGCTATATGTACGCAGCCTTTCTGCAGGAAGCCGCTCAATTGTTTGGCTCTGCGGAGCTGGAAGAATTATCACAGGAGATGACGGCTATCGGTGACGTATGGCGGGAATTTGCCGTGACTTCCGCGCGTATCATCAAGAAAAGAGGCGGCAAGGAAGAAACTTTTGCCAAAGCGGGCGGACTGATGCTTATTTGCGCGGGACGCGAAGAAGAACTTTTCAAAGATTTGCGGGACATCGCAGTTAAACTGAAATCATGAAGGCGCTGGAAGTTTCACAAATAACTTTTTCCTACAATCAAAGGGCGGATAAACCAGCCGTAAAAGAGACAGAATGCGCTCTGCGCGATTTTTCCATGTCGGTGGATGGTGGAGAAATTCATGCGCTTCTGGGACCTAACGGCGCGGGCAAAACAACACTGATGCGTTTGATTACTGGACAGCTGCGGGGAAATCAGGGCAGCATATTAATTTACGGCAGTAAAAACGACAGCAGGGAGGCGTTAGTCTCCATCGGTTACGCGCCTCAGCCGATATCAGTATATGCTTCGCTGACGGCGATGGAGAATCTGCGCGTCTTCGGTGTCATGGCCGGATTGTCGGATGATGTTCTTAAAAAAAGGTCGGAGGAAGTTTTGGAGGAGACAGGACTTGTCGCGTATGTGCAAAAACGGACAGCCGCTTATTCCGGAGGAATGCTGCGCCGCCTGAATCTGGCTGTGGCTCTTCTGCATTCACCGCGACTTCTGCTTCTGGATGAGCCGACAGTGGGGGTTGATCCGCAAAGCCGCAACCATATATATGAGACGCTGAAAAAAATGAATGCCGCCGGGATAGCGATTGTCTTATGCACGCATATAATGGAAGAGGCCCAGCGAATGTGTTCAAAAGTGACAATGCTGGACAGGGGCCGCGTAATCTTTTCCGGCGGCATGAACGAGATTGATAATCTGGAGAAGTTCTTTTTGGAACGCACCGGCCGCGGTTTGCGTGACGAATAACAGAAAGTAATTAAGTTTTAAGTAATTAAGTAGTGAAGAATATATTGGAATGTTAAATTTTTTCTCCCTTTTCTAAAGGGAGCAAGAGGGATTTGAAAAACATTTGTCATTTCGAAGATCGTAGAGACGAGAAATCTTTTATTGTGAGACTCAAATTTCAAAAACGAAGTGTATTGAAATTTGTAAGTCGAACAATCCCGCTAAGCGGAGGGTATAATATACCGCAGCTTGCTGCGGAATTAGGGCCAAGGGCTTGCCCTGGTGTTCATACCCGTGATCAAAAAACAAGATGTCTCATTACATTCGACATGACAAGTCAGATGCAGCGTGTTTGGGAGTAACCTAAAGGTCACACAAGGTGGGGATAATTTAAGGTTAGAGAAAATTTAATGTTCACAAAGTTAAAAGAATTAATGCGCAAGGAAGTACTTATCTTATTGCGCGATAGGCAGACCATTCCAATTCTGTTTATCATGCCTGTGGCGCTGATTTTCTTTTTATCTCTGGCGCTGCAGGGTATTTATACCGAAAAAATAACCGGCCAGAAGATTGCAGTAGTAATTGAGACTGCCGGCAGTTCGCCGAAGTCTCTCCTGCTGGAAAAGAAAATAAGCGCTCATAAACTGATTCAGCGTGTCGGGAGACCGAAAGGCTACAGCAATGACAGGCTCTTTGAATACGGCAAGGCGCACGCGGTAATTTTTATACCGGATGGATTTGATAACGGCACAAAACCGGTTGAGGTGGAATTCGATCCTGTTCTAGATGCCGGATATAAGGCCGCCGCCCGTTCGCTCATTACCAGTCTGACAGCTTCGGTTGTCATGGGCATTGACGATATGGAAGCGATGGCCGCGAGTTTTATCGTGGAGAGGACAAAGAAAAACAAAAGTTTGCCTAGTCCGCTCCAGCACAGCGTCCCCGGCTGGTCTATTTTCGCGATGTTCTTCATCGCCGTTCCCATGTCCATCGGTTTCCTGCGGGAAAAAAATGACGGCACGTTGCAGAGGCTCTTTACCTATCCGGTAAGTGCCAATCTTATTATTTTGGGCAAACTCCTTCCTTATTATTTTATTAATTTGATTCAGTTTATTTTAATGCTCATTGTCGGCGTTTATATAATGCCTCTGTTTGTTAAGATTCCTTTCACAATGGGAGCGCATCCGTGGTATCTGGTATGGGTTACCATTGTTGTCGCGGCAGCTTCCACAGGTTTTGGTGTGATGATTGCGGCGCTGGCGCGTTCCCCTGAGCAGTCTTCTGCTCTGGCTTCCACAGGGGCGGTATTGATGGCGGTTTTCGGCGGCATCATGGTGCCGACAGCGGTCATGCCGCTAGTGATGAAAAGGCTGGCGATGATTTCACCGATGTATTGGGCGCATCAGGCTTATATGGATGTTTTCTTGCGCGATTCTGATTTCAGTTCTATATTGCCAAAACTGGCCGCCTTGATGTTTTTTGCGTTGGCCTGTTTTTATATAGCGAGGAAAAAAGTCAAATGGATGTAAACGAGAAATTCAAAGAATTGAGAGTATCGTCGAGGGAGGAGTTGATTTTCAAACTCAAGGAGCTGGTTATCAGGGCCTGCGAGATTACTGATGTGAAACCACAGGACGTGCCCACCGATGTTCCTTTCATCGGCGGTCCCGGTCCCTTGATACTGGACAGTCTTGACGCCATGGAGATAGCCATGGAAATAAGATATGTGTTCGGTGTGGAATTAAAAAACGCCTCGACGGCGGCCAAGGCGATGCAATCGTTCGACACGCTGGCCGATTTTATCATTGACGCACCGAAGGTTAAAAAATGACCGTAAGGGATATTTATGTGCGTGGCTGGGGCGCCGTGACAACGCTGGGCTGGAGTGCTCCCGAGTCGGTGCGTAATTTAATCGCGGGAGATGTGCCACCAGCCGCGCCTGGTATTTCGTCTCATTTAATCAGCCGTGAATTCAATGTTTTTGAAGTTCCCTCCAAAGAAAATCCTCTGGATAAATCAATGGCCATGCTGGAGAGAGCATTAAACGAAGCTTTCCTGAAGGCTGAACTGTCCGCGGAAGAGATAGCCGAATCCAGTGTGCTGGTGGGAACAACGGGCGGTTTGTTTATACGCAACGAATACGAATTTACGGAAGCCGTGAGGAAAAATCCGGACAGGGAATCACCGGCTATTTCGTGCCGCAACCGTGGTCCCGGTGAGGTTGCCGATTTAATCTTTAACAAATATGGAATCAGGGGGATTGCGCTGACCTTCAGCATGGCCTGTGTCTCGAGCTCGCACGCTTTGGTCGTTGCAGCCGATCTTCTTGGGCAGAAAAAAATACGTCGGGCAATAGTTGTCGGCTTTGAGCCGCTTCTGAACATGACTCTGCAAGGCTTCGCCAGCCTGCTCCTTGTTGATTACGATCAATGCCGCCCGTTTTGCGCAACGCGCGCCGGGATGCAAATCGGCGAGGGTGCTGCCGTTGTGATTTTGGATACAGAAAAGTCTTCGGCAACATATAAATTTTCCGGCGGCTATCAGTACAACGATATAAAAAGTATGACCTCGGCGGGAATTGACGGTGTAACCGTCAGTGAAGTTGTGCGCCGGACAATCGAAACGGGACGGGTGTCGGCCGGAGATATTGTCGCCATCAAAGCGCACGGCACCGGAACAGTAGACAACGATCTTTCCGAGGGAAGAGGATTAATTAAATATTTTGGGGAAAATCTAGCTCCGGTAATATCCCTCAAGGGTGCTGTCGGTCATACGTTGGGTGCGGCTGGTGCGGTGGAAACTGCCCTGTGGCTTTCCTGCTGTGAAGCAGGCTATATTCCGCGCAGTTTCGGCTTTACTCAAATTGATCCTGAAATTGGTTTTGCGCCATCACAGAAAAACATCGAAGCGCAAAACGGATCTTATCTATTTACTTATTTCGGCTTCGGCGGAACCTGCACAAGTTACTTGATTACTAAGGGGTGAAAATAGTTTTAATGTCATTGCGAGCCATCTCTAAGATGGCGTGGCAATCTTAATATAAGATTTCTCCCTGGCTTTCGCCGGATCGAAATGACATATGGTAGCTGATAAAAAATATTTACGGGTATTGATTGAACTATGAACATGAAAGACAAACAAATCAAGTCACAGACAGCCATACTGGTAATCGCGGCAAGTTATATCGGTCCGGCACTGAAACCTAATTTTGACGCGCCATGGGAAGAAAATGAACTGCCGCTAAATACCGAAGGTCTGGTCAGTGAAATTATGGGACAACCAATGCGTCGCGCCGGAAGATTCATCAAAATGGTTTGCTGTGGAGGATTGTCTTGTCTGCAAAAAGTATCACTCGGTTATTTGAAAGGAAAAAAAACAGGAATATTTCTGGCGACGGGCTTAGGAAATATTGATGAAATCCTGCCTTTTATTACGGAAGTGTTCAAGCACGGCGGCGGATTTCCCAGTCCCAATCAGTTTGCCAATTCGGTCAGCAATGCTGCGGCGTTTGTTCTGGCGCGTATTTGTGAAGTTACCGGAACAGTCTTAACAATTTCTCAGGAAGAATTATCTTTTGAATCTGCGCTCTGGCTGGCGCAAGATTATCTGGAAAAGGGAGAAATAGAACTGGCTTTGGTCGGTGCCTGTGATATTTTTACGCCGACGGTTGAGGAATACCGTGAAAGAGTTAGTCTGACACCGGATAATTCCCGTGCGATGCCAATGGGTGAAGGCAGTTCCTGGCTTTTGTTGGGAAGGGACAGCGAGAAAAGTATTGGCGACATACTGGCGGTGGATTTTGGCGAAAAATCGGTTGAACAGGAAAAATTTTCCGTGGATGCAAATATTTTTAACAGGACAGAAGAACTTATTTCAGCCGTGTTTCCCAATGGAAAAGCGGCAACAAAGAAAAACCGTTTTCTGCTGCCGGGTTTCCGTGTAAATAAAATTGATAATGATTTTTGGAAGAAAAGAGGATGGCAAATTGACGATTATCTTTCTCATTGCGGAATTTATTCATCGGCGTCGGCGTTTGGCATTGCGCGCGCCCTTATAAAAAAATCGTCTTCTGTTTTTGTTCATTATAATTGTCAAGTTTCGGGTAGACAGGTTTTTGTTTTAGGCTCGACGAAGTAAAATTGTCTGTCGTTTTGTGTCCTCCGCCAGCGGAGGTGTCCCAAAGGGACGGAGGTGGATTTTTTTGAAATTATTTTCTGTATAATTCGAAGTGGCTTCCACCCCCTCATTCCCCCGCTAGCGGGGGACAAATACCTTGGAAAGATTATTAAAATAATGGCATCTTATAAACAAAAAAAACGCATTGTTCTGGTTCACCCGCGCGGATTCAACTGGTTTCCCGGCAAGCGCGACATTACCGACATTGCCAACCGGATGGTACCGCAGGGACTGCTTTCCATCGCCGCCTATCTGAAACAAAAAGGACATGATGTATTTGTTTATGATTGTCTCGGACCGGACGCGCCGCTTGATTTGCAAAAGCAGGCACAGGATATTTTAGCGTATCAACCGAATATTGTCGGCTTTTCGGCGACAACATCATCTTTCCCCGATGCCGCCGATCTTGCTGCAATAATAAAAAATAACAACGCCGACATAAAAACAGTGTGCGGAGGGGTTCATGTTTCAGCGCTTGGGGAAAAACTCCTTCATGATTATCTGGTATTTGATTTTCTTGTTGCCGGTGAAGGTGAAGAAACAATGGCCGAACTGGCCGCCGGTTTTGAACCGGCTCAAATCAAAGGCCTGATCTGGAAAAGTAAAGAAGAAATCATCGCTAATGATTCGCGTCCCCAAATATCTGATTTAGACAGCTTGCCGTTTCCGGTTTATGAAAAACTTAAAGGGTTTCCCCGCGATTACCATTTGCCTTTATTCAGTTATATCAACACTCCCGGCGCGACGATGATTACCTCACGCGGCTGTATGTATCAATGTTCCTATTGTGACCGTTCCGTTTTCAAAAAAGGTTTCCGTTACAATTCTGCCGCCTACATTTATGAGCACATGAAATATCTGCGGACAAAATTCGGCGTGCGGCACATCAATATCTATGATGATTTATTCACCGCCAACCGCGGGCGGATAGTCGAGCTTTGCGATAAACTGTGCGGTAGCCCTCTGGGAATTAATTTCAATTGCGCCGTGCGCGTGGGATACACGGATGATGACTTGCTTAAAATGCTGAAAAACGCCGGATGCCTGATGGTTTCTTTGGGAGTGGAATCGGCCGATCCTCAGATGGTCGCGCGGCACAAAGTTGGTGTAACGCTTGATGAAGTGATTGATACTGTGCGGAGAATTCAGAAAGCGGGACTACGTGCCAAAGGACTTTTTATGATGGGTCTGCCCGGCGAGACGGAAGAATCAATCAAGCGGACATCCGATTTTATCCTGTCACTGGGACTGGACGATATGAACATGGCGAAATTCACACCATTTCCCGGCGCTCCGCTTTGGAGCAATATAAGAGAAGAGGGAACTTTCCATGAGGACTGGCGGCTGATGAACTGCCTGAATTTTGTTTTTGTGCCCAAGGGAATTGCTTCTCCAGAAAGACTCGATCAACTCTACAACGAATATGTAAAGAATTTTTATTCTGATAAAGAATGGCGCAAAAAATTTCGTAAACGTATCTGGCAGCACCGCAAAAGCATTATTTATCTGATGCGCCATCTTCCTTCTTTCTGGTCGGCAAAAAATCAGTTTGAACCGAAAAATGTTTAGCTGTGTAGTTGCTGGAAAGAATCAAAAAATGGCTGAACTCTGACTTTACCTATGGTAAAAGAACTGGCCATAGGTCGCCATGCCAAATAAAATAAAAACAAGCCTCAGTATGCAGAAATTTATCGTTTATATCGTTTTAGCGGTTGTCACCCTTGCTGTTTACTGTCAGGTAAATCAGTTTGATTTCATCAACCTTGATGATCATGTCTATGTTACAGAAAATAGTTATGTTCAGTCAGGAATCACCATAAAAGGATTAAATTGGGCTTTTAGTACAACTCGTGCCGGATTTTGGCATCCATTGACATGGTTGTCTTTAATGTTTGATAATCAATTTTATGGTTCTAATGCCGGCGGCTATCATTTGACTAATGTCATCCTGCACGTCTTGAGCACGTTGCTGCTGTTTTGGCTCTTCAATCGTATGACCGGATCAATATGGAAGAGCGCTTTTGTGGCTGCTTTATTCGCTCTTCACCCTTTGCGGGTGGAATCTGTAGCCTGGGTAGCCAAACGCAAAGACGTCTTAAGTGTGTTTTTCTGGATGCTGACCTTATGTCTCTATGTCTATTACACTGAAAAACCCGTTATCAGAAGATATTTGCTAGTTCTCTTTTGTTTTGTCTGCGGTCTTATGAGCAAGCCGATAGTTGTCACACTGCCCGTGGTTATGATTCTTTTTGATTACTGGCCTCTGAGGCGTTTTGATTTGCAGAAGGGCAATGTAATATTACGGCAGTTGCAGGAAAAAATGATTTTTTTTATTTTTTCACTTTTTTTCATCATTGTCACAATTTATGCCCAGCACAATCCGTATACAGAATATTTTCCTCCCAATATCCCCCTTGTAAAAGCCCCTGTTTGTTTTGCGACTTATCTGGTCAAAATATTCTGGCCTCTCCATTTTGCTGTTGTTTATCCTCTTTCAGATAAACTTTTAGAATTGCAGTCTATAGGAGCCGCCTTTATATTTATTTTTATTACGGCTGCTGTCGTTATAATGGCAAAACGGTTGCCTTATTTGTTTGTTGGATGGTTTTTTTATTTAATAACCATTCTACCGGTTTCGGGTGTTATTAAGATTGGCACCCGCGCAATATCAGATCACTACAGTTACATCCCTTCTATCGGAATCTCCGTTATGTTGGCATGGATTGTTCCGCATTTGATAAAGAATGAAAAATTACGCAAAAAGATTTTATTTCCGGGAACAATATCCATCTTGGTCATCTTGTCTGTTTTAACCTGGTGGCAATGCAGCTACTGGAAAAACGGTATCGAGCTTTGGAATAATAATTTGCGTGTAACAAAAGACAACTTCCTTGTGTACAGCCTGCTCGGAGGTGCTTATGCTAAAGCGGGACAATATCAAAAGGCTATGGAGAATTTCAGCAAAGTTATCAGCATGAATCCGAATGACCCGGATGCTTACAACGAAATTGGTATTATTTACAGTCTCTATGGAAAAGATAAACTGGCTATAGAGAATTACAGCAAAGCAATTCGACTTCAGCCTGCTTATATCAAAGCTTATTATAACCGCGGAAAAATTTACGATAAAATTGGATTTTATCAACGGGCTATCAACGATTTGAATAATGCCATACGAATGAAGAATATTTATCCCCAAGTCTATAAAGACACGGATACTAATAGTTTCATAAAATATTCCATGCTTTATATGGAGAGAGGAACTATTTATGGTAAACTTAAAAAATATCAGGAAGCTATCGATGATTTCAACAAGGCGATTAATCTAAATCCGCGCAATTCCAAAGCTTACTATAATAGAGGATTCGCTTATGCTAATATGGGTCAATATACTAGAGCTATTGAAGATTACAATGAGGCAATAAGACTTCAACCTGATTACGCCAGAGCATATTATAGCAGGGCAGATATATATCAGAAGCAAGGCAACAATGTTTCGCGTTGCCGTGACGCGCAAAGAGCTTGTGATTTGGGAGACTGCAAATTACTGGAATTGATTAAAGTAAAAGGAGGTTGCCATTGATTTGGGAATTACTATTTTTTGATCATCCCGTGATTTTTTAAATTGAAAAAAGGAATGGTTTGCTGATATAGGTGAAGAAAAGCTTGGCTAAAGAGCAAGCAAAAAATAAAACATATGAGGAGGATTTAAAATGTCTACAAAAAAATCAAAAAGTAAGTCAAAAAGTAAGTCGAGAGATGAAAACATTATTAGTGAAGTTGTCGGGGATGTAGTGGACTTCGTAAAAACATCTGTTTTCGCCGGTCTCGGGCTGGTTTTTCTGGGAGAGGAAACGATTGAGAAGTGGATAAAAAAGGTTGCCAAAGAAAACGAACTGTCCACATCTGATGTAAAGAGTTTTATCAGGGATGTCAGGAAGCAGAGTGTGGGGGCAAGGAAAGATGTCGAGAAGCGCGTTAAATCATTGATAGACGATATTATTCCATCATCAAAGAAAAAATCAGGTGGAGACAGTAAGAAAAAGTCAAAAAGCAAGAGAAAAAAACAGCGTAAGCAATGAGATAAAAAAACGCACAGAGACAGTTCAGAAGGACTCTTATCAAAGAGAAAGGAGAAATCACTGGATATTAAAAACAGAGGATTTGTATAGATGCCAAACAAATTTGACGCGAAAGAATCAGTAAGTATCAAAAAATTACTAATGTCTGAAGCTATTCATCTAAAGGCGTTGATTAATCTGCTGGATAAGAAGGGCATTATCAGTAAACGGGAATTACTGAATGAAATAAAAAAAGTTAAGGCAGAAAAAAAAGTAACAAGAGGAGTTTCTGACAGGAAGGTAGTTCCCGAAGAAAAAAAGAAACAAAGTAACGTGCCCGGCTTAATGCCAAAAGAATATGAGAGATTGAAGGATGCTATAAGCAGAATATTGTTGGCGAGGTCGCATAGGAAGGGAATCTTACTGAAGAAAACGAAGCCGTTGAAAGAGAAATAATTGTCTCCTTTTCTTTCTTTGCTAAAATGGCAAAACTGACAAAAGTTTTAACCGAACTTTTGGCTAATCAAAAATTCTTAAGGCAGAAAATAGCCGATAGAAAAAAACATGCGTTGGACCATTGTAAAAAAATGAATTCCAGAGGTCAGGAACTTATTAGCTTTAGGTAACATTAACGAGCTTTTTTTCTGTATCCTATAGTTTCTCAATTTTTGATTTTATGCTGTGTTACAAGTCCTCAATTTTAATATTTACAGTTTTATGCTAGATTACAACCAGTGCGATTGGAAAAAAGCAAAATGTAACTCAACAAAAAGGAGTTTGCTATGGAACCATGGGAATTCGAACATTATATTGCCAGTGTGCTTGTTTTTTTTCTCTTGATTATTGTGCTGGTAATACAAATTCAGGTAAGTAGAAACACCAAAAGCATAGAAAAAAGAGGATCTGAAATACATAAAATTGTAGAGAATATACTGAAGAAAATGCTAAATAAAAAAGTGAACCAATAATTTTAGATGCTTCACTTTTCCGAACAATAGGTGGAATTACTTTTTGATTTATTTGTAAGTGTTTACGGAAATCAGATAAAAATCAAGGTGTTTAAATTTCATCTTTTTTAGAATTTTAAATCCTGTTTAATAAATTTGAAATTATAACGGTAATGTAAATTATTCCTTTGCTCCCGCTTTCTGTAGAAGTTCCACAATGTCATTCTTGGCGTAATATTTTGCAATCGTCAGTGCTGTAAATTCAGCCCCTCCAATTTTCGCCTTTATGTTTATATCAACACCTTTATTCAATAGAAGTTTGACAATTTCCGTATGGCCGTTTTGTGATGCTACAATCAGGGCAGTTATTTTATCGGTATTTTTTGCATTTATGTCAGCACCCTTATCCAGAAGGAGTATGGCGATCTCCGCATATCCTTGTTCCGCTGCCATCATCAGGGCAGTTATTTTATCGGGTTTTTTATTTATATTTGGATCAGCACCCTTATCCAGAAGAAGCCTGACAACTTCCGTATGACCTTTTCCAGAAGCCATCATCAGAGGCGTTACATTGTCAATGTTTTTTTCATTTACATCAGCGCCCTTATCCAAAAGAAGCTTGACAATCTCTGTGTAACCGTTTTGTGCCGCTATTATTAAAGCAGTTACATTTTCAGATTTTGTCTTTATATTTACATCAGCGCCCTTATCCAAAAGAAACTTGAAAATCTCCGTATGACCGTATTGCGCTGCCATCATCAGAGCAGTTATTCTTTCTGATTTTTTATATAGATTCGGGTTAGCGCCCCTATCCAAAAGAAGCCTGATAACCTCCGTATGGCCTTTTTCCGATGCTATCATCAAGGCCGTTACACCATCAACACTCCCTACATTTACATCAGCGCCCTTATCCAAAAGAAGGTTCACTACTTTAACGTAGCCTTTTTCCGCTGAAAGTATCAGAGCGGTTACATCATCGACGTCTCTCTTTATATTTACGTCTGCACCCTTATCCAGAAGAAGTTTGACAATTTCCGTATGGCCTTTTTCTGATGCCATCATCAGGGCAGTAACTTTTTCGGTTTTCTTTGCATTGACATCGGCACCCTTATCCAAAAGGGTTTTTATGACTTCCGCATGACCATTTTGCGCTGCCATCATAAGGGCAGTCAATCCGTGATTATTCTTTGCATTAACATCAGCACCCTTGTCTGAAAGAATTTTTACGATTTCCGCGTGGCCGTTTTCCGCAGCCAGCATTAAAGGCGTAATGCCGTCAGGTATTCTGTTTATTTTTAAATTGGCACCCTTTTCCAAAAGAAATTTGACAATCTCCGTGTGGCCATTTTCAGATGCTACTATCAAAGGAGTCACTTTCTTTGCAAAAATACCATCATATTTTTTAACCGATGTCGCGTTAATATCAGCGCCAGCGGTCAATGCGGCCTGCACGTCTTGAAGGATTCCTTTTTCGGCGGCTTTAATTAACCTGGCGTTTTTTTCTGTCGCATCCGCTTCAGCATAAACATTGGAAACAGCAAAAAAACAAAGCGTAAAAATAATTAGTTGTTTTACCAAATGATAATTTTTCCGAATATTTTTTAAAGAAAATTTATTTTTCATGCTGTCAACATATAAAGAAGTTTTTCGTATGTCAATGAAATCCTAGCTATGAGATAGGCACACGTTTATGATGGTGCTAAATTTGCACCTTTTAAAGGCGATTCAGCAGTAATTCAATCTTGTTTTACCTTTCAATATCTGATAGTTCACAATGCGGGACTGGTCATATGGACGAGATTCTAACGGTTTCACAACTGAATAATAATATTAAATTTCTCCTTGAGGAGTCGTTTGATTTTGTTTTGGTGGAAGGGGAGGTTTCTAATCTGCGGCGGCCGCAATCAGGCCATGTTTATTTTACGCTGAAGGATGATAAAAGCCAAATTAGGGCGGTTTTTTTCCGCCAGTTCGGCGGGTATGAAAAGCGGAAAAATTTTGAACTGGAAGAAGGTATAAAGGTTCTGTGCCGAGCGCGCCTGAATGTTTATCTGCCGCGAGGAGAGTATCAGCTTGTTGTGGAATCGGTGGAACCGCTGGGTATCGGCGCTTTGCAGAAAGCCTTTGAGCAACTCAAAGCCAAACTTTTCGCGGAGGGATTGTTTGATGAAATCCATAAAAAAAGTATTCCCTTTCTGCCAGAGAAAATCGGTGTTATAACTTCCCCCACCGGCGCGGTAATCAGGGATATTTTGAACATAACAAAACGACGTTTCCCTTACGTGGATATATTAATTGCTCCTGTGCGGGTGCAGGGGAGCGAAGCGGCGGCAGAAATTATCCGGGCTTTGCGCAATTTGCATTCTTATGGAAAAATTGATGTGATAATAATAGCACGCGGCGGCGGCTCACTGGAAGACCTTGCTCCCTTCAATGACGAAGCTCTGGCGCGGGAAATTTTCCGTTCATCAATACCCATAGTGTCAGCTGTCGGTCATGAAACTGATTTTACTATTTGTGATTTTGTGGCGGATTTGCGAGCGCCCACACCGTCGGCAGCTGTGGAATTGATTGTGCCCGAACGGATGGAATTAATATCAAAAATAAATATTCTCCGTCGGAGAATGAAAACCGGCTGGCTCCGTCATCTCCAAAACATAAAGGAGCGGCTTGCCTCATTGCAGGAGAGGCTGAAAGATCCGCGCCGGTTTATTATTAATCTGAAAATAAATATTGATGACCTTAAGGAAAGACTCTCATCAGCGTTTTATCACGGGAGGCAAATTCTGAATAATGAGATTAGGCAATTGGAATTACGGCTTCAGCATCAGAGTCCGGCAATAAAAATCAGGGAAAGAAAAATTTTGTTGAAAAATATGCAAAAGGATTTGTGCGGTAATTTTTCGTGCCATATGTCGGCGTTCAAGGAAAGGCTCCAAAAAGATTCGGCGGTATTGGAGTCTTTAAATCCTTTGGCAGTACTAAAGAGGGGTTACAGTATTACAAGCAGGGTTGATAGTGGTATGGTAGTCCGGCAAACGGACGGCTTGAAGGTAGGCGACGATATCAATGTCCGCTTGGCAAGGGGCAATTTTGACGCTAAAATAGAAAAAATATTTTAGAAAGTTTGGTTCAATATCGTTTATCGGGGGTCAGGGGTAAGCCCCGTTAGAGTAACGGGCGCTTTGCAAAGTCGGGAGACAGCATTAAACAGCTGACTGTTTTACAAGATTTTAAACCCCAGCGGGAGTTGGGGATTTTCTCTAACGGGGTGATTATGGCAAAAGAAAAATTTGAAGACGCATTGGAAAAACTGGAAGATATTGTAAGAAAAATGGAGGCAGGCGATATGCCTCTGGATGAAACATTGAAATCTTTTGAAGAAGGAATAAAACTTATTCGCTTTTGTTCATCCAAACTTGAGGAAACGGAACGTCGCGTGGAGACACTATTGGAGAAAGAAAATTCACTGCAGGTAAAACGTTTTAAGGAAGAAGAAAGTGAATCAGGATGATGAGCTGTTCTTAAAGGCGTATCTGGAGGACAGACGCAATATTGTAGAAGAGGCACTGCAGCGTTATCTTCGTGAAGACGGTATTCCAGCTGATATCTATAAGGCTGTACGATACAGTGTTTTCAACGGAGGGAAGCGTATCAGGCCTATTCTATGTCTGGCGGCGGCGGAAGCTGTCGGTGGTGATCTTGCTCCGGCCATGCCGGTTGCCTGCGCCCTCGAATTGATTCATAGCTACTCCCTCATTCATGACGATTTGCCGTCAATGGATAACGATGATTTCCGGCGCGGCAAACCCACCTGCCATAAAGTATTTGGAGAAAATATCGCAATTTTGGCCGGCGATGCTCTGCTGACAGAAGCATTTGCTCTATTATCCATGTCGGAAAAAGTTATGTTTTCGGCGGAGAGGCGCTTGGCTATCATACAGGAAATTGCCCATGCCGCGGGAATTGGCGGCATGGTCGGCGGTCAGGCACTGGATGTAATTTCGGAGAAGACAGGGGCCGATGAAATAATTCTTCAGGAAATTCACCGGCGTAAAACGGCCGCGCTAATTGTAGCCGCGGTTAAATCGGGAGCTATGATTTTTAACGCCGGAAAAGAAAAGATTCAGTCTTTGATTGAGTATGGAATGAACGTCGGATTGGCATTTCAGATAGCTGATGATATTCTGAATGTCGAAGGAGACAGAGAGTTAATGGGCAAGGGGACCGGCAGTGACGCTGCCCGCAATAAACTTACCTATCCGTCCTTGCTGGGAATTCAAACGGCGAAAGAAAAATTGGCCAAACACATAGAAGCGGCTGTGGCCAGCCTTTCCGGTTTTGATGAGAGGGCCATGCCGCTTATTGTAATAGCCCGCTATATTAAGGAAAGAAAATCTTAAGACAATTTTTTCATTAAGAAGGATTATATTTTGGTAAAGCAACCGGAAAAAGTAAATTACAGTGTTCTGAAAGATGTGATGTTTCCTGCGGATATACGCGGGCTTAGCATCCCCCAGCTCAATACTCTGGCGCAGGAAATAAGAGAATTGATTATTGGCACGGTCGCTTCCTGCGGCGGGCATCTGGCTTCATCTCTGGGAGCAGTGGAATTAACGCTGGCCCTCCACTATGTTTTTAATACGCCTCAGGATAAGCTTATCTGGGATGTCGGTCATCAGACCTATGCTCATAAAATAATTACCGGCCGCAAAAACGATTTTACCAGCTTGCGCAAACAAAACGGCATGAGCGGATTCCCGCGAAGAGAAGAAAGCCCCTATGATGTCTTTAATACGGGACACAGTGGAACTTCTATTTCCGCCGCTACGGGATTCACTGAAGCCGGTTGTTTAAAAAGAGACAAAAATAAAATAATCGCCGTTATCGGTGACGGTTCCATGACTACGGGAATGGCTTTTGAGGCATTGAATTGGGCTGGGGACCGCAAAAAAGATATGATTATAATTTTAAACGATAACGAAATGTCCATTTCTTCTAATGTCGGAGCGATGTCTTCCTACTTAAGCCGGGTGATGACGGGACATACGATAACAACAATAAAGGCGGACATTAAAGGCTTTCTCAATAGTATTCCGGGGATCGGCGGAAGTTTAATTAAATTCGCCCGGAGGATTGAAGAGATATTGAAATCCATGATGGTGCCCGGAGCCCTTTTTGAAGAAATGGGTTTCACATATGTCGGGCCGCTGGCAGGGCACAAACTGAAATACCTCATCAGAAATTTTCAGAATATCAAAGAAATGAAAGGTCCCATTCTCGTGCATGTAATCACGAAAAAAGGCAAGGGATACGAGTTTGCCGAGGAAGACCCTCTGGGTTTTCATGGGGTCGCTCCTTTTAACGTGGAAACAGGTCAGGCTATTTCTTCTTCGTCCGATATTCCCACATATACAAAAGTATTCGGGAAGACTCTTGTCAAGTTGGCTCATGCCGACTCCCGTATTGTGGCCATTACCGCCGCGATGTGTGAAGGCACCGGTCTCAATCAGTTTATTCAGGAATTCCCGAGCCGTTTTTATGATGTGGGTATTGCGGAACAGCACGCGGTAACCTTTGCCGCCGGTTTGGCCGTGCAGGGATTCATTCCTATTGTTGCCATTTATTCTACTTTTCTGCAAAGAGCCTACGATCAAATAGTGCATGATGTGTGTCTGCAAAAACTGCCGGTTGTTTTTGCCATTGACCGCGGCGGACTGGTCGGCGAAGACGGCGCCACCCATCAGGGCCTTCTGGATTATTCCTATCTGCGTTCTATTCCCAACATTATTGTGATGGCGCCCAAGGACGAAAATGAAATGCAGTATATGCTCAAGACTGCTGTTGGTTGCGGTCAGCCGGTTTCTCTGCGATATCCACGGGGCAGGGGAACAGGCGCGAAACTGGATGAAGAACTGAAAAATATTGTTATAGGGAAAGGCGAAATTCTGCGGGAGGGGTCCGATTTGGTCATTATTGCTATCGGTTCGACTGTCAATCCTTCTCTGGTTGCGGCCGGGCGACTTGCCGGAGAAGGATTTAATGTTAAAGTTATCAATGCCCGCTTTGTTAAGCCACTTGATGAAGAACTTATCCTGAAAACAGCGGCGACCGTCAGTAAAATTATTACGGTTGAGGAAAACGTGCTTCAGGGCGGTTTTGGCAGTGCTGTTCTGGAATTGCTGGCTGAAAAGGGCGTTACCGGTGTTCGGGTAAAACGTTTGGGTATTCCCGATGAATTTGTGAAACACGCCACCCAGGCCGAGCAGCGCCGTAAATACGGAGTTGATGAAGAAGGTATTATTAACGTGGCAAAAGAAATGCTGGCAAAGTGATCAAATATCTTGAATTCATATATTATGACCTTTGCATCATGGCCGGTTTGCCATTTCGACCGAAGGGAGAAATCTTATAAGATGTTTAAATAAAAGAAAGATTTCTCGTCACTTTGTTCCTCGAAATGACACGAAGTATAGTTGTGCAAAGCTCTCGTATTATATCCGTTCATTTCCTTTATTAAGATAAAAGCAAAAAGGCAAAGAAAGAACATGTCCGCTAAAAAGACTCGTTTGGACAAATTGCTGGTTGACCGGGGGGATGTGCCCACGCTGGAGCGCGCCCGCGCGCTGATTCTGGCCAGAGCGGTGAAAGTCAATGATGCCTGCATCGACAAGGCAGGCACCCCTGTTGCTATTGACTCTGAAATAAGAATAAAAGGTGAGAACAATCCTTATGTGAGCCGTGGTGGATTGAAACTAGCCGGAGCTCTGAAATTTTTTAGTCTGAACGTTGAGGGCATGGTCGCATTTGATGTCGGCGCTTCCACCGGTGGTTTTACCGACTGCCTTCTGCAGGTTGGCGCGCGCAAAGTTTACGCGCTCGATGTCGCCTACGGCCATCTGGCGTGGAAACTGCGCGAAGACAAGCGCGTGGTGGTGATCGAGCGCACCAACATTCGTCACTACGACGGCGCCGATATCGTTGAACAAATTGACTTGGCTGTTATAGATGTCTCCTTTATTTCCTTGAAAGTTGTAATTCCCGCAGTTCTGAAATTTATGAAAGACGGGGCGATAATTCTGGCGCTGATTAAGCCGCAGTTTGAGGCCCGAAAAGAAGAAGTGGACAAGGGAGGAGTAATCAAAGACACCTCTGTTCAGGAAAGGGTGGTTCAAGAGATCAGCGAATTTTGCGAATCTTTGAATCTGGAAGTGAAAGGAACATGCCCATCGCCCATTCTGGGTCCGGTAGGTAACAGGGAATTTTTTATTCTAATGCGAAAAATAGGAGGGATGGGGACGCTGTTAACTTATTAACTTATTCCTTTGCGGCGGGACAAAACTTTGTATAATTAGACAATGTGTCAAAAAGGGTCACCCATTAAAAAGCACCTATCAAGTGAAAAAAATATTCCTCGGCAATGAGTTTTTTGCAATGCCACTTCATTGCTCAAATGACGCCATCAATTAATTCTGGAACAGAATACTTAATTATTGACATATCGAGTTGCTTTTTATAGAGCGAGTTTAACGGATTAAGTCTTTGCTTGGCTCATGTTGTGAAAGCAAAAAAAAGAGTGACACAGAAATAGATGGAAATTAAACTTGCCAAGACTGCGGGCTTCTGCATGGGTGTGCGCAGGGCGGTGGACATTGTACTGGAAATAGCCCAGCATGAAAAGAACCGCCGTATTTATACGTATGGCCCCTTAATTCATAATCCGCAGACAATTGAACTGCTTAAAAGCCGCGGCATCAAACCAATTGAAAATATCGATGAAATTAAAGACAAAGAAAGCGCTATCTTGATTATCCGCGCTCATGGAATCGCTCCGGGAGAAATAAGCAAGATAAAGGAAAGCGGCATAGAGGTGGTAAATGCAACTTGTCCCAAGGTCGGCTATGTCCAATCCATCATCAAAAAACATGCAACATTTGATTATACCATCGTGATTGTCGGCGATAAGGAGCATCCGGAAGTTGATGGTCTTTGGGGTTACACTGGCGGTAGGGGAATTATCATTTCTACACCCGAAGAAGTGGAAAAATTGTCTTCGATAGAAAAGGTTTGCGTGGTCGCTCAAACAACGCAAAATCTGGACGACTACAATAAAATTGTTGATAAGATCAAACAAATCTGTCCACAGGCGGTCGTGTTCGATACCATTTGTCTGTCAACGGAGCAGAGGCAGGCGGAAGTTATAGAAATGGCCGGAGAAATGGATGCGATGTTTATAGTCGGCGGCAAAAACAGCGCCAATACCAGAAGACTGGCTGACCTTGCACAAAAAAAACAACCAAACACTTTTCATATCGAAACTCCGGTGGAAATGGAAAAAATTGATTTCGGCCCCTACAATAAAATCGGGGTTTCCACAGGCGCTTCCACGCCCAACTGGATTCTCGACAGGGTTATGGACAAAATCACGGAAGGACAGAGCAGAAAATTGAAAACAATTGGCACGTTGCTCAATCTTTGGATTTGGACAATTAAAACTGACATTTATTCGGCTATCGGCGCCGGCTGTCTGTGTCTTGCCTGCATGATGCTGCGGGACATTCCTGTTAGCATGTCTTTTATAGCCATCGCCTCTCTTTTTGTTTATGCCATGCATGTGCTGAATCGTTTAATCAGTCGTGAACCGGCTGGTCTTATCGGCTCTTTCAGAGAGGAAACTTATCTGCGGCATGAAAAAATTTTTCTCTATACCTCCTTAACTTCCATTGTTGTCGCGTTGATTCTGGCATTCAATAAATCGCTTGCTGATTTTCTTATCTTGTTAATTATTTCAACAGGAGGTGTGCTCTACAGCATGAAAATACTACCTAAGAGCTGGATTTTCCGAAGTCTGAGAGATTTACCTGGCTCAAAAAATATATTTATGTCCATTGCCTGGGGAATAGCCGTATCAATTTTGCCAGCATTGGATAAAAAGTATTCCTTTTCTGCGGGGTTGCTAGTTGCTTTTTTCTTTACGTTTGGGATAGTTTTTATACGTTCGGCGATGTCTGATATTCTGGAGATACAAAGCGATAAATTAGTGGGAAAAGAAACTATTCCCGTGTTCTTTGGCAAACCTCGCACCCTAACTATCCTGAAAATTATATCCTTGATATTATTTGTAATTTTGTTTTTTTCTCATCCTCTGGGTTGGACATCATCTTTGAATTTTTTCCTGCTTATTTGTTTGTTATATATATGGATTTGTTTTGTGTTTTGTGATAAAAAGCCGGTGCTTTCCGGGGCTGTTAAGGAAGGTCTTCTGGAAACCAGCTATATCATAGCTGGTTTTTGTGTTTTGCTGTGGCTCGTTTTTTGATATAGATGCCCTCCCTTAAGGAAGATGGTAAAAATTTTATGGCAAAAAAATTATTTGTGAAATATATACTGCCAACCTTTGTTTTGTCAGTAGTTGCCTGCGGAGGATTGCATTTTAATCAATTAGCGCCGGAAGCATTGGATTTTCATCCGCAAAGGATTGCCATATTTCCGATAGACGTATGGAACAATAAAGAATCTGATTCCCGGGCGGTGGTTGAACAGATTGTTGCCGGCACATTGATTGAAAAGAGATTGTTTATTAATGTTACGGATGTCGAAGACCTCCAAAAGCAGCTTCTGGCTAATGAGGAATTGAGAAAAGCAAAGGATGAATATCTTTCCAAGTTGCGGCTGCTTAATTTTTATGATTCTGATTTAAGCAGGAAAATTGGTAAAAAAATACAGGTTGACGCTTTTCTGGTGATATCTGTTGATGAGTGGAAATATTTTGAACAAGGTGATAAAAAGCTTGCTCAAGTCGGTTTGACCATGGAAATGTACGATGTTCTTACCGGCAAATTGATGTGGAAGGCCAGTCATACAATCACGAGGGATTATATGTTACTAAAACCCGGATTGCCTGAAATTGCCCGCGATGTTGCCGGTAAGATGGCTTATTACATGCCGCATTGAAAGGGTGCATAAAGCAAAAAGAATATAGACTAGGGGGATTTTAAATGAAAGAAGAAGTACAAAAAGCTATTGATACCATAAGGCCCAGCTTGCAGGCTGACGGCGGTGATGTGGAACTGGTGGATGTCAGCGAAGACGGGATAGTTAAAGTTAGGCTAACCGGCGCCTGCCAGGGGTGTCCCATGTCTCAAATGACTTTGAAGATGGGTATAGAAAAAGTGATTAAAAAGCAGGTACCGGCTATAAAGGAAGTAGTTTCCATTTGAATTTTTTATATGGCGATATCAAATAAAAAATTCTGAATTTATTTTTTAAAGAATATTATAAAAGGAGTAAAAATACTATGGCGTATACGATTACTGAAGAGTGTATCGCTTGCGGATCTTGTGAAAGCGAATGTCCCAAAGGAGCTATTTCTGAAGGTGAAGATAAGTATGTTATTGACCCGAAGCTTTGTGATGATTGCGGAAACTGTGCCGACCAATGTCCTGTAGAAGCAATCGTTCCCGGTGAAGGAAAGTAATTTTTTTCATGGTAAATTTGCATCTGGGAATAAATTGGGGAATGCATTCCCGACTCTTCCTTTTTGATTATAACTCATTCTCGATTGCTTTTAGGCAAGCCTTGTTATTTATAAAAAGTTAAACCGCAATTTTTAAAGTAATCTTATTTAAGGATTAAATCATTGAAAAAGTTTATTACCTTCGAGGGCATTGAAGGTTCGGGAAAATCAACTCAAATAAAACTTGTTGCCGAATATCTGACTAAAAATAACGTTAAACTTATTGTGACTCAAGAGCCTGCTGGCACGGAAATCGGTCGCAAGATTGGAGAAATACTTTTTAACCGGGAGCATAGTCATCTTTGCGCGGAGACGGAAGTTCTTTTGTTTTGCGCCGCCCGGGCGCAGCATGTCCGTGAAGTAATCATGCCCGCGCTTAAACAGGACAAACTTGTTATGTGTGACCGTTTTTCCGATGCCACATTTGTTTATCAGGGAGCAGGTCGCGGTCTTGATCTTGAATTTATCAAATTAATCAATAACTATTCTTCAATGCTTGTGAAACCGGATATGACACTGCTCTTTGATCTTCCGGTAGAAATTGGTCTGCAAAGAGCAGAGAAGAGGAACGGTAGCCTTACAAAACCTTCCGCTACCGACAGGTTTGAAAGGGAGAATGTTGATTTTCACCGGCGTATCCGTGAAGGCTACTTGGACATTTCCAGAAGGGAACCGCAGCGTTTTCGTCTGATTGACGCGAATCGAAATGTTGATGTTATTCAGAAGGATGTACGCCGCTTTGTTGATGATTTTATTGTTGAAACTCAAATTTAATGACACTTGCTGAGATCGAATAAAGTGAAGATCGAAGCGCAAGTGGAATTATCCCACATGCGAAGCGACGTGGGACTATGTTGGTAAGTTGAATCCCGACATTGTCGGGACAAAGCGGAGGGTTTAATACCGCCGCTTGCTGCGCAATCTGTTTCTAAAGCTTGCTTTGGGATTTATACCCGTGATAAATCTACAAAATTAAACTTTAGGAGAAATTCGTTTTTAGCTATGTCATTTAGCGATATTTACGGTCATAAAAAAAAAATAGAAATTCTCCAGAAGACTCTGGCGCAGAAGAGGACGGCGCACGCTTATCTTTTCAGCGGTATTCCCGCTATCGGCAAAAGGACTTTAGCCTTGGAATTTATCAAGGCCATCAACTGTGAAAAGGCCGAATCGCTGCATGATTCCTGTGGGGAATGCGCTTCCTGCCGGAAAATTCAGCACTTAAGTCATCCCGATATTTTTTTTGTGGAAGCCGGGCATCAGTTTATTAAAGATGAGTTTGTTGAAAGCCAGTTTATTCGTATTGATTCAATTCGCCAACTTCAGGAATGGGCGAAATGCAAACCTCTAGAAGCGAAAAGAAGAGCTTTTATCATTGATGACGCCGACAAAATGAACGAAGAGTCAGCCAACGCTCTTTTAAGAATACTGGAAGAACCATCTTTATCCAACATATTTATTCTGGTGACAGCAAGGCCTTATTCCCTGCGGCAGACGATAATTTCCCGCTGCCAGCACATGCGGTTTAACCCGTTGAATTCCGAAACGGTGGCCAAATTTCTTGTTTCCGAAAAGGAAATGGATAATGAAAGAGCACTGCTTCTGGCGGCCTTGTCCGGCGGTTCCATCGGCAATGCGATAGAATTAAATAAAGAGGATGTTGTCACTTATCGGACTGAATTGCTTAATTTGCTGTCCAGGACAAGCAGGAAAGACCCCTTCAGTCTGATTAATTTTGCTTCTTTTCTGGGACAGAAGAAAAAAGATATCAGTCAGGGGTTGAATATTCTCAACACTTTCTTTCGCGATGTTCTGGTTTTCAAGGAAGTAGGGAAAGACAAAATGTTGATTAACAGTGACAATGCTACATTTATTTCAACATGTGCAGCCAGATTAACCGGCGAACAAATTCTTCAGAATATTGCACAAATAGAAAAGGCACGGAATATGATAGAGCAAAACATTAACAAATCATTGACATTGGAAACCATGGCATTTAAGTTAAGTATTTAAAGGAAGGATGTATTTTGTTTGTAAATATTATTGGTGTCAAATTTAAAAAAGAAGGACGGATATATAATTTCAACGCCTCCGATCTTATTTTACACAAAAATAATCAGGTTATTGTTGATACTGACAACGGTCTTTCGTTGGGAGTTGCCGTTACGGATGTAAAAAGATGTCCTCGGTCAGAGGCGATGGCTAATCTGAAAAAAGTTGTCCGCAAAGTAACGGTGGAAGACCTGCAGATAAAAGAAGAAAATGACGAACTGGAAAAAGAAGCCTGGAAATTTTGCATGGAAAGAATTCGGAAGAGAGAGCTTTTCATGAAACTGGTTGATGTTGATTGTTTCTTTGAAAAGAACAAGATAATATTTTATTTTACAGCGGAAAGCAGAGTGGATTTCCGTGAGCTGGTCAAAGATCTGGTGCAGAAATTCAAGATGCGAATAGAACTAAAACAAATAGGTGCCCGTCAGGAAACACGCATGAAGAAAGGTATTGGCGTTTGTGGTCGGATGGTATGCTGTGCGGGAATATTGCAAAATCTGGAAAGAGTTACGGTTAAAATGGCCAAGGAACAAAGCATGTCACTCAATCCGGAAAAAATTTCCGGGTTGTGCGGCCGGTTGATGTGCTGCTTGGCTTTTGAACATGAAGGATACGCTGGAAAGAAAAAAGGGAGCAAAGCTACTAAGGCTCAAGGCGGTGAGGAAAATGCGCTGGAGGAAAAACAGACTTTGGATTTGGAAAAAATGGATGAATTTGAGGATTTTTAATAATTAATGAGATTTTCTTAACATGACGAAATCATTTTATATAACAACGCCGATTTATTACGTTAACGCTTCGCCGCATATCGGGCACGCCTATACAACGATTGTAGCCGATGTTCTCGCTAGATATCATCGGATGATTGGTGAAAAAACTTTTTTTGTTACCGGAACAGATGAACACGGCGACAAAGTCGCGGAAGCGGCACAAAAAGCCGGAATAACTGCCCAGCAATATGCGGATAAAATTAGCGCGCAGTTTCGTTCTCTTTGTCCGGAGCTTTCGATTTCCAATGATTATTTTATCAGGACAACCGATGCTAATCATGTTGAAACCGTGCGTTACATTTTGCAGAAAGTATATGATGCCGGTGATATTTATTTCGGCAGCTATGGAGGTTATTACTGTTTCGGCTGTGAAAGGTTTTTGACTGAAAAGGAAATGGTTGACAAGAAATGTCCGGAACACAGCAGAGAGCCCCGTTACATTGAAGAGAAAAATTATTTTTTTAAAATGAGCAAATATCAGGATTGGCTGATTAACCATATTAAGAAGAATCCTGATTTTATCCGGCCGGAAAGATATAAAAATGAAGTATTGGCTTTTTTGCGTGATCCATTGGAAGATCTTTGCATATCGCGTCCGAAATCCCGTTTGAAATGGGGTATATCTCTGCCGTTTGATGAAAATTATGTAACCTACGTCTGGTTTGATGCTCTGATTAATTATGTCACCGCTCTTGGTTATCCCAACGGACAAAATTTCAAAACATTCTGGCCGGTAGCTGAACACCTGATCGCCAAAGATATTTTAAAACCGCACGGCATTTACTGGCCGACGATGCTCAAGGCGGCTGGTATTGAACCATACAGGCACCTGAATGTTCACGGATACTGGAACATTGATCAGAGTAAAATGTCCAAAAGCCTCGGCAATATTGTACGCCCTCTTGATTTGAAAGATAAATATGGGTTGGACGCTTTTAGATATTTTCTTTTGAGAGAAATGGTTTTCGGGCTGGATTCTAATTTTTCCGAAGAAGCTTTCGTCGGACGGTTAAATTCCGATTTAGCTAACGATCTGGGCAATCTGGTCAGCCGCGCTGTTACCATGGCCGTTAAATATTGTGACGGCAAGGTGCCGAAAATCGGCGGAAAAGAAAAAACTGATGTCTTGCAGGAAGCCACCCTGAAAACTGTCGCGGAAGTTGAAGCTGGTTTTACGGATATGTCTCTGCATAAAGCCCTGATCGCCATCTGGGATTTTATAAATATCACCAATAAATACATTGTTGAAAATGAGCCTTGGGCATTGGGGAAAGATCCCGCCAATAAGGATAAATTGTCGGCAATTATGCATAATCTGCTTTCTGCCTTATGCTCGATAGCTATTCTGTTGTTGCCCTTTGTGCCGCAAACCGCGAAGAAAATTTTGCGGCAGATTGGTATTTATGAAGCTGAAAAATTGAATCTGAACAGCATCAGGAAAAACAATGCTTTGAAAGTGGGCAGTACCTTAACCCGCTGTGAATCACTGTTCCCGCGCATTGTTCAGGAAAAACGAAACAATTCCTCTAAGAAAAAATCCCCTGTAAGTAATTTGAAGCCGGAAATTAATTACGAAGAATTTTCAAGAGTGGATTTGCGCGTGGCAAAAATTCTAGCGGTGGAAACCATTCCCAGATCCGATAAACTCCTGAAATTGAAGATTGATATAGGTGAAGAGAGAATAATAGTTGCGGGTATCGCAAAGGACTATACTCCTGAGGAATTAATCGGCAGGCAAGTATTAGTTGTGGCCAATTTAAAACCGGTAAAACTGATGGGAGTGGAATCTTATGGAATGCTTCTGGCTACTGATACTGATACGGATAAAGGACTTACCATTCTGACATTTGACCGCGAGGCAAAAACGGGAGGAAATGTTCGGTAGCAGCTCTATTGTGATAAAAACGAACTACCGTTTTTATTGTGAGACTCAAATTTCAAAAACGAAGTGTATTGAAATTTGCAAGTCGAACAATCCCGCTATAAGCGGAGGATGTAATACCCCACCCCTTTGGGCGGTATTAGGGTCCATGGCTTGCCCTGTGGTTCATACCCGTGATAAAGATATTTCTATTCTTTCAGGATTTTTTCAATTACAGGAACATCAAATCCGTTCACAACCTCATCCTTGATATAAAATAACGGTGTTCCTCTAACTCCAATCTGCGAAGCAAACTGCATGTGTGTTTTAACTGTTTCATCCACTTTTTTATCCGTGCAGATTGTAAGTTGAGCGTTATTGTCAAACATTCCACTCATTACATCATCATATGTCTTCAACACATCTTTTGAGCATAAAATGTGTTTGACCTTGTCTCCCGATTCTTTGGATAGCGGGAAAAAGAAAACATACATGGTCACATCCTTGCGCTGGGAAAAGAATTTGTATGCCTGACGGCAGTGGAAACAGTTGGGATCCATAAACTCAACTACAGCGCTTTTTCCGTTGCCAACTTTTAGAGCACTGTCCAGAGGTATTTTAGCCATTTTCTGCGCCATCTTTTTAAAAAAACTCTCGCGAGTGATGTTAACTCCATTTTTGAGAACTAGACTGCCATATATTACTGCCTCGTCCTTAGGCATGTAATAATAAATCTGGTTGCCCGTATAGACCTCATACACGCCTTTGATATCCGTGGGAGTTATGGTTTCAAAATAATTTTTGGGGAAGCTTTTCTTAAATTGTTCTTCCACAGGTGAGGATATATTCTTTGCTGCGGATGCAGATTCATTTTTAGCTAAAACACAAACCGGAAAAAGAAAAAGAATAAATAAAACTACTACCGTTGATTTCTTCACAACTGTTCTCCTCCTTTAAATAATTTTAAGAAGGTATAAATTCAAATTGACCTACTGTCAAGTTCGACTAAATTGCTTTTGCGATAAAAGGTTCTGCCCTATTTAATTTCCGCATGATAATTTTGCAGAGATTTTGCCCGGCCATGTCCCTGCCTCAGAGTCACGATTCCTTTTGCCGCAGCGATAGCCGCTGCAATTGTCGTTATGTAAGGTATTTTGTATTTAATGGCCGCTTTACGGATGTAAGAATCGTCATATTTGCTCAAGCGTCCGGCTGGGGTGTTGATTATCAAATGAATCTCGCCGTTCTTGATGGCGTCAACAATATTAGGTCTTCCTTCGTGCATTTTTAAAATTTTCTCGGACTCTATTTTATTATCTTTCAGAAATTTATGAGTTCCTTCTGATGCCATTATTTTAAATCCTATTTTCTTAAATGTTCGCGCTGCTTCCATAACGCCGCGCTTATCCTTTTCTCCCACCGTTATAAGAACAGTTCCCTGCGCAGGGAGAAGATTCTGCTGGGTTGCCTCCTGTGCTTTGTAGTAGGCCAGACCAAAAGAATCAGCCAGTCCCAGAACTTCTCCGGTGGAACGCATTTCCGGTCCCAGAACCGGATCAACTTCCGGATACATATTGAAGGGGAATACCGATTCCTTAACGCCAAAATGCCGGAATACTTTATTTTTCAGATTCAAATCCTTTAGTTTTTTGCCCAGCATGATTTGTGTGGCCAGGCGTGCCATAGATATATTGCAGACCTTGGAGACAAGCGGCACAGTGCGGGACGCGCGAGGATTAGCTTCCAGAATGTAAACAATATCGTCGGCAATGGCATACTGAATATTCATCAATCCGACAACGCAGAACTCGACGGCGATTTTTTTTGTGTAGTCATTGATTGTTTCAATATGACGAAGCGGAATGCTGACCGGCGGAATAACACAGGCGGAATCACCGGAATGAACGCCGGCAAGCTCGATATGTTCCATTACTGCCGGTACAAACGCGTCCGTGCCGTCGGAAATTGCGTCGGCCTCGGCTTCTATAGCGTTTTCCAGGAACTTGTCGATTAGAATCGGCCTTTCTGGCGTGACGCCGACAGCCGCGTTGACGTAGCGTTTAAGCATCTCTACATCATGAACAACTTCCATGCCGCGTCCGCCCAGAACGTAGGAAGGACGCACCATCAAAGGGTAGCCTATTTTATCCGCGACTTTGAGTGCCTCTTTCAGATTGCTAGCCATGCCGGAGGCGGGCATGGGTATGCCCAGCTTGTCCATCATTTTACGGAAGCGGTCGCGGTCTTCCGCTAGGTCTATCGTTTCCGGAGATGTGCCGATAATTTTTACTCCCGCTTTGGTTAGATCAGCAGCAATGTTGAGAGGCGTCTGCCCGCCGAATTGGACAATGACTCCGTCCGGTTTTTCTTTTTCGTAAATGCTCAAAACATCTTCAACTGTCAGCGGTTCAAAATAAAGTTTATTGGATGTGTCATAATCTGTGGAAACGGTTTCAGGGTTGCAGTTGACCATGATGGATTCAATACCTTCGTCACGCAGGGCAAACGCCGCATGTACGCAGCAATAGTCAAATTCAATTCCCTGGCCGATGCGGTTAGGACCGCCGCCGAGAACCATAATCTTGCGGTTTTTAGTCACGGAAACTTTGTCCGGCGCGTTGTAGGTGGAAAAATAATAAGCCGCGTTTTTCACTCCGCTGACCGGTACGGCTTCCCATGCCTCAACTATTTCCAAAGAAGTTCGTTGTCTGCGGATTTCTTCTTCATTCTTTCCTAAAATTTGCGCCAGATATCTGTCGGCGAAGCCGTCTTTCTTCGCTTTAATCAGTAATTCATCAGGCAATTTCTTCTTTTTGTACTGGAGAATTTTTTCTTCCAGTTCGACCAGTTCTTTCATCTGTTCGATGAAATATTTCTTAATATATGTTTTGGCGCAAAGCGCGTCCACCGTTGCCCCCTTGCGCAGAGCCTCATACATGATGAATTGTCTTTCGCTGGAAGCCTCGGAAAGCATCTCTAACAGCTCTTCCAGCGATTTTGTGTTGAAGTCTTTGACAAAACCGAGACCGTAGCGTTTTTTCTCCAGGGAACGGATGGATTTTTGAAAAGCTTCTTTGTAGTTTTTGCCGATGCTCATAACTTCGCCAACTGCACGCATCTGCGTGCCCAGTTTGTCTTCCGAACCCGGAAATTTTTCAAAATCCCAACGGGCAAATTTGACGACAACGTAATCTCCCGAAGGAGTGTATTTGTCCAGTGTGCCTTCCCGCCAGTAGGGAATTTCGTCCAGCGTCACTCCGGCGGCCAGCATTGAAGAAATCAAGGCAATGGGGAATCCGGTGGCCTTGGATGCCAGCGCCGAGGAGCGTGATGTTCGCGGATTGATTTCAATGACGACAATCCTCCCGGTCTGGGGATCGTGGGCGAACTGGATATTTGTTCCGCCGATAACTTGAATCGCTTCTACAATATCATAAGAATGTTTCTGCAATCTTTTCTGCAATTTAGAATCAATAGTCAGCATGGGCGCGGTGCAGTAGGAATCGCCGGTATGCACTCCCATCGCGTCAACGTTTTCAATAAAGCAAACCGTAATCATCTGATTCTTCGCGTCGCGGACGACTTCCAGTTCCAGTTCCTCCCATCCTAAAACTGATTCTTCCACCAGTATTTGTCCGATTAAACTTGCCGAAATGCCGCGACTGGCAATTGTGCGCAGTTCATCCAGATTATAAACCATGCCGCCTCCTGTACCGCCCATTGTATAGGCCGGGCGGATTACAACCGGGTAGCCCATTTTTGCGGCAATCCTTTCCGCCTCTTCTACCGAAATGGCTGGTTCGCTCTTGGGCATCTCTATACCTAGCTTTTTCATCGTTTCTTTGAATGCTATCCTGTCCTCACCGCGCTCAATGGCGTCAACCTGAACGCCGATTACTTTTACACCGTGTTTCTTTAAAATACCTTTGCGATATAGTTCCGAGGTAAGGTTAAGACCGGTCTGTCCGCCAAGATTGGGGAGAATAGCGTCCGGCTTTTCGTTTTCGATAATTTCTGTCAGTGATTGCAAATTGAGTGGCTCGATATAAGTAACGTCGGCCATGCCCGGATCGGTCATTATTGTCGCCGGATTGGAATTCACCAGGACTATTTTATAGCCGAGTTTGCGCAAAGCCTTGCAGGCCTGGGTTCCCGAATAATCAAATTCACAGGCCTGTCCTATAATGATAGGTCCCGAGCCGATAATCAAAACTTTTTTAATATCCGTTCTTTTACCCATTCAATATCCTTTATAATGAGTCCCAAATTTCAGAAGCGAAGCGTGCTGAAATTTGTTGGACGAATTATCCCACGTGCGAAGCTAAGTGGGATTGTATATTATATCCCACAGCTTTCTTTGGGTCTCAAACCTATGATTTTTTATATTCCGCATCAACAGTTATTCCGATGCCTCCGCGTACGGCAAATTCCGCGCTGACCTTGCACCAGCGGGGTTTAAGCACTGCTATAATGTCATCAAGTATTATGTTTGTAACATGTTCGTGGAAAACTCCTTCATTACGAAAAGACCACAAATACAATTTTAAAGATTTAGACTCGATAATTTTCTTATTCGGAATATATTGAATTTTGATTTTTGCAAAATCGGGCTGGCCTGTTTGGGGACAGACACAGGTAAATTCTTCCGTTTGTAGCGTGACAACATAATCACGCCTGTCATGATTATTGGGGAATGTCTCCAGTTTGCGCACCCGCTTGGCCCTTTTGCCCAGCAGGGTTAATCCCGCCAGATCACTTTTCTTTTTGTTTTTCGGCATTATTTAATTCCGGTCACGGGTACCTATTGTACCCTCCGCTTTTAGTCCCGATATATCGGGATTCGACTAGTAGTATAGTCCCACATGCATTCGCATGTGGGATAATTCGACCTACAAGTTTCAGTGCACTTTGTTTCTGAAACTTGGGTCTCATTAAAATGGTATATTCGTTTACCGAAAGTAGAGCATAATATCAAGCACATTCATTACAAAAACAAAAAAATATCTATTTTGCTGTTTTTATTTGGATTTATAAAAAATAAGTATGAAAAAATACGGCTTAAGGCTTAGGAATTCCAAAAAAGATAAGAACTATACCGAATTTGTTGAAAGGGATTTCATGGTATTCCCATGTATAAGAATCACCAAATTTTTTTACCATAGCCATTAGTTCTTTCCGATTGTATGTGCGCCTGATGCTTATGCAGAAATCCCATAATCCCAAAGGTCCGACAAACGGGAAAACCAGCAGATATTCCAATGTTCTTTTCATAGATTTCTTTTTTATGAAAAGCGATTCTAAATATGCCCTGTGAATAAACGGAAAGAATCCGGCACAGCTAAGAAAATTTCTCAAAAATGATTCCAGTATTAGAAAAGCTTTTCGTTTGGCGACGGCATCGGCTAAAATTTTTTCAGCAAGAGGTGGCGGAAAGTGATGAAAGGCATTGAAGGTTGTTCGTGCCTGGTGGGTGATATTGTCTGGTACGTTGGTCGCATCAACAGATCCCCGAATGATTTTTATCTTCTGAGGGAATTTGCCGGCAATCTCATCCATTTTAGAAAGATTTGGAAAAAGGTCGGAAATAATAAAATTGGGCGGAGTGAATCCTCTGCGGTCCAAGGCTTCGATTAAAAGAGCGGAAGGTTCTCCGGAACCGCTTCCCAGATCGAGAACAGTCTCCGCTTGGGTGCGTTCACAGAATTCATGAAAGATTGGGGCTGCTGTTTCAAAGACGGGACTTAAACGTAAGCCTCTACCCAGGAGTTCAATAATGCTCTCGCGAATGACTTCCGGTGTTTCAATCCGTTCGCAAAATTCAAACGCCTGAATTCGCCGCATAGCGGTTTCCTTTCCTTCTCTTCCCGATTCTATCCGTCGGACTGAAGTATTATGTTCGTCTACCGAAATTATAATATAATATCAAGAACATTAAGTCTTAAAAGGGTTTCATTAAAATATCGTTCCTGAAAACATCTGGAAATGTAGCAATTGCGGCAACACGGTAGTGGAAATCAAGCCGCCGGAAATTTGTCCTGTCTGCAAACAAAAATGCGAATTTCTTAATGTGACCGGCTATCAGCCTGATTGCGGTTTTACGGGAATGGACAAAAGACTAAAATAAATTTCTTGGTTTTTATCCAGCATGGTTATTCTATTGCTGGCCGGGAACAATAATTTTCGATGTTTCCTGACGCCTCATTTCTTCCGCTTCGGCAATCATCGCCTGAACGGTTTTCTCAATTGCCGCCGGCAATTTGGCCGCTGCTTCTTCGAGAGTCTTGGCGCCTTCAATAAGACACTGTACCGGAATCGGGCCTTTGGGAGACATAAGCTGCGTCATGCCGGTAAAAATGGGCTCCCGGCTTTCGTCGGGTGAGCCGTCAAGCTTGACGGGCGTGAGGCGCCTGATTGTAGCAAACGTCAGGTCGGTGAAAGCTTCTTCCTTGTAAAGATTTTTAGGGTCTATTTTAACATCTATTTTGGTTGAGCCGTTACTCATTTTTTCTCTCCTTTATGTGATTTAAAAACCAGTTAAGTTAATTTTAGAGAAACTTCAAACATTATTTTAAACTTCTACTAAATCGAAGCAAAATCAACTTTTTTCCATCGTCTTGTGAAATTGAACTTTCGGCCATTCTTCCTTGATGTGTGATAAACGCCACTCGCTTAAGGCCAAATAGACAAGGTTGCCTTCCGTGTCTAGGGCAAGGTTGGCCTGGTTTTCCTTTTGGAAATCTTCCATTAATTTTTGGTTATCACAGGTCACCCAGCGGGCGGCGACATAATCCGTTTTTTCATAGTCAGCGTAAACGCTGTATTCGTTCTGGAGGCGTGACATTGTCACGTCAAATTGCAGAGCGCCTACCGCGCCCAAAATATTATCCGAACCCCACAAGGGTTTAAAAACCTGAATAGCGCCTTCTTCGGACAGTTGAATCAATCCCTTTTGCAGATGTTTTGTTCGCAGGGGGTCTTTAAGCCGCACGCGACAGAAATGCTCCGGAGCAAAGTGCGGAATGCCGGTAAATTTAAGCGGCTCTTTTTGTGTGAATGTATCGCCGATTTTGATTGTGCCGTGATTATAAATACCGATGATGTCGCCTGGATAAGCATCTTCTAAGTTGGTACGGTCCTGTGCCATAAACATTGTGGCATTGGCTAAAGAGATTTGCCTGCCGATGCGGTGATGGATAACTCGCATTCCGCGCTGAAACTTACCCGAACAAATTCGCATAAAAGCGATACGGTCACGGTGTGCCGGATCCATGTTAGCCTGGATTTTAAAAACAAAACCGGAAAATTCATTTTCATCGGGACTTACTTCTCTTGTTGTTGTCGAACGTACAATAGGTGGAGGAGCAATTTCCACGAAAGCATCAAGTAGTTCCTTAACGCCGAAGTTATTGATGGCACTGCCGAAGAAAACCGGTGTTTGGCTGGCTTTTAAGTAATCTTTTAGTTCAAAGGAGTTAGCTGCTCCTTCCAAAAGGGCAATTTCTTCCCGTAGTTCGTTGGACTGGCTTTCTAGAAATTCATCCAATAAAGGATCGGATAAGTCATTGATAACGACTCCATCTTCGGAGCGCCGCGCTTTTCCCGGCGTAAACAAGTGTAATTTTTTATCATATATATTGTAAACGCCCTTGAAACGTTTACCCATACCGATAGGCCAGGATAGCGGCGAGCATTCAATCTGCAGTTTGTCTTCAATATCCGCTAGAATATCCAGGGGTGGCAGGCAATCCCGGTCAAGTTTGTTGATGAAAGTTATAATCGGTGTATTGCGCAGGCGGCAGACTTCCATAAGTTTCCGGGTTTGTGTCTCCACGCCTTTGGCGCCGTCAATGACCATCATCGCGCTGTCCACGGCGGTCAGCACCCGGTAGGTGTCTTCTGAAAAATCCTGATGACCGGGCGTGTCCAGAAGATTTATTTCGCAGTCCGCGTATTCGAATTTCATAACCGATGAGTTAACAGAAATGCCGCGTTCTTTTTCGATAGCCATCCAGTCGCTCAAAACATGCCTGGAGGCCTTGCGCGCTTTTACTGCACCGGCCATCTGAATGGCTCCGCCGAAAAGCAGGAGTTTTTCTGTAAGCGTTGTTTTCCCCGCGTCGGGGTGACTGATAATGCCGAATGTCCGGCGGCGTTCGATTTCTTTTTGCAGATGTTTACCCAAATTACTGTATCTCCAATTTATTCCTTTTAATTGAAGGGCGTTTATTAACTATAATGACATATCTGTCAACAAATATCCTGTGTTAGGGAGATAATTTTCTTGACTTGTAAATCTCTTTATTTTTATGCTGACGCAAATTAACATAAATACTTTGTGTTTTTTAGGAATATCATCATGTTGAATTTTTTACCTTCAAAACTTTTAGGAGCAATTGCGGGATTTTTTCTTTTTATCAACGTGCTGTTTTGGTTTATTATTTTTTTCGTTTTCTCTATTCCTAAAATCCTGTTGCCCTGGCCGTCTTTACTTAAAATAATCAATAAAATTCTTAATTGGATTGGGGAAAATTGGATTGCCTGTAACAGCGGATGGATGTGGCTTACGCAAAAAACCGACTGGGATGTTCAGGGCGTAGAGGATTTGAATTATAAGGGGTGGTATCTTGTTGTCAGCAATCATCAGTCGTGGGTTGATATACTTGTTATGCAGCATCTGTTGAATCGCAAGATTCCTCTTTTGAAATTCTTTATCAAGAGGGAACTTGTTAAGGTGCCTCTGATGGGTTTTGTATGGTGGGCGCTGGATTATCCTTTCCTTTATCGCTATAGTTCCGAATATCTGAAGCAGCATCCCGAACAAGAAGGTAAGGATTTTGAAATAATGCGCCGGTCTTGTGAAAAATTCTCTTATATTCCCACAAGCGTGATGAATTTTCTGGAAGGCACACGATTTACCAGAGAAAAACATGACAAGCAGAAAAGTGAATATAAATTTCTCCTGCGTCCCAAATCCGGCGGACTCGCGCTGGCTTTGAATGTACTGGGGGAAAAGTTTAATAATATTTTGGACGTTACTATCGTTTATCCGGGGGGTATCCCGGGATTCGGAGATTTTCTCTGCGGCAGAATCAAACGTATCGTAGTTCGCATGAGGACAATAGAAATTCCGAAAAAGCTTTTACACGGTGATTACGAAAAAGATCCGGCTTTTCGCGATTCCATGCATAAATGGGTGCAGAAGTTGTGGCAGGAAAAAGATAGACAGATACAGTTTCTCATGAAAAAGGCCAGATCAAAACAATTGTTTTTTTGCGCTGATTAAAATGACTATGAATGTTCAAAATTTTTGTCTTAACTCTTCAATATAAATGGAAATCTGAAGTTTAAAGTTAGTAATTTGGCCTTGTTTCCCTATTTGACGTATTATAAAAAATGTGCAATAGTGCAAAGCACTAATAATTAAAGTATTGTGGCACCGCTGTAGAATAACTCGTCTCAAATGAAAAACAATTAAATGAAAGAGGAGTTTATAGCAAATGGGTAAGGCATTAGGGAGAGTAATAACTGCGTTGATGGTGGTTATTTTCATAGGCGCTTTTGTCAACGTTAAGCAATCCTGCGCGGAAGTGAAAGCCAGCGAAGGTCGTTTCATTGCCTATGACGACGGTACAGTATGGGACACAAAAACTAATTTGTTATGGGCAGCCAAAGACAATGGCAGTAATATTTATTGGTCTGAGGCAGAGTCATATTGTAAAAATTATAATGGAGGCGGTTACAAGGGCTGGCGAATGCCGACCAGAGAGGAACTGTTGAGTTTATATGAAAGGTTAACTTTTGGAAATAACGGTTTTCATATAACAAAGTTGATAACCTTGACCGGACCTTTTCTCTGGTCAGTGGACATACAGGGTTCTGAAGCTGCGATTGTTTCCTTTAATTCTGATTACGAATCTTGGTGGTGGGTATCTGTAACAACTAAAAGTAGGAGTAGGGTGCTTCCTGTCCGGGATGGTAAAGCAGGCAGGTTTGCGCCCGAACGTAAACGAAAAGTTGTGGCTCTACCACCGCCACCACCACCTCCTCCTCCGCCACCACCACCATCTCCTCCGGTGCTGGAGAAGGTTTCCATCGCTCTTAATATTGAATTTGATTTTGCAAAATCAGTTATCAAGAGAAAGTATCATAATAATATAAAAGAAGTGGCCGACTTTATGCAGAAGTATCCGGATACTAAAGTTGTGATAGAAGGTCATACAGATAGCATTGATGTATTCAATAATCCGGAAAACAATATGAGATTGTCCCAGGCCCGTGCCGACAGTGTGCGGCAATACCTGATAGACAAGTTCGGCATTGACGCTTCCCGTATTACCGCAGTCGGCTATGGACCAACCAGACCTATTGCCGACAATGACACCGAGGAAGGGCGCAAGAAGAATCGCCGAGTAGAGGCTGTAATTGAGAAGATTGTAACAATTGAACAAAAACAAGAAGTCATAGTTCCACCGCTACCGCCTACTACTGAAGCAACTGTAACGATAGAGCAGCAGAAAGAAGAGGTTGTAGCTCCACCACCACCTTTGTTACCGCCCCTTCCGGCGCAGGAAAAGATTAGTATTGCTCTCAATATTGAATTTG
>JAFGLS010000200.1 GCA_016927935.1 Syntrophaceae bacterium | reverse complement strand
GAGATCCAAGCTGTCTCTCCGCTTCCGAAAAACAATAAAGACTTGAGGTGCATTCTTCACTTGAAGAACTTTTTCATAGATGACAAATAATTGAGGATTGATGATGTTAAAGAAAAAATTTTGTGCGTTGATTCTAGCGGCGGGGAAGGACACCCACATGAAATTATAACATAGTACTTGCAAAATTCTGCAAAGTAGATATAATTAACAAAAATGATAATTATATATGCTTAGTAAAAACTTGACAGATTTGCAGGAATTGAGCAGGAAAACCTGCTTTACCCTTGAAGACGTGGCGCAGAGGTTCGGGATTCAGACGGCCTCCGCCCGCGTATTGTGCAGCCGCTATGTCCGGCAGGGGGTTCTGGTCCGGTTAAAAAATGGTTTTTACACCACCACTTGGAAATGGGAAAACCTGACACGCCGGGATTTTTTTATAATCGCCAATATCCTGCAGGTACCTTCTTATATTTCCATGATGACCGCCCTAGCTTATTATGAATTGACGACGCAGGTGCAGATCAACTATCAGGAAAGCATCTGCCTGAAACGTTCCATTGTTTATAATGTGCGGGAAGCGGTCTTCAATTATGTCAAAGTTCAGGACCAATACTACGGCGATTTTTTGAAAACGAACGGCATCTTTATTGCCACCAAGGAAAAAGCATTTCTGGATGCCGCGTATCTTTTCTCATTCGGAAAATATAAGTTCGACATTGATTCGCTGGATATAAAAAAACTGGATATCAGGAAGATCAAGAGCATCCTGAAAAAATATCCGCAAAAAACAAAAGAAACGGTGAAAAGACTATGCGGGATTTGATTCAACATGAACAATTTGAGCTGGAAGTTCTGAGCAGGCTACAAAGCGGACGATTTCTGGCCAACTTGATTTTTGGCGGCGGCACCATGTTGCGCTTATGCCATGGATTGAATCGTTATTCGGTTGATCTGGATTTCTGGGTAGTTAGGAATATGGATTGGGCTAAATACTATAGCCGGATGGAAAAATATTTGGGACAGTTCTACAAAATAGCCGATTCCGCCAATAAGCATTTTACAATTTTGTTTGAATTGAAATCGCCGCAGTTTCCACGGTCGCTGAAAATAGAGATACGGAAAACGGAGAAGAAGGTCAAGATGGAAACGAGCATTGCTTACAGCCCACACTCAACGGCTCAGGTGATGTTGAAAACCGTGGCGCTGGAAGATATGATGACTTCTAAGATTGAAGCCTTTCTTGACCGCCGGGAAATACGCGATGCTTATGATATGGAGTTTATGGTCAAACGCGGCATTGTTTTGAATGCCGATAATGAAACCGTAACCAGACTGCTTGCGGGACTGGAAAAGTTGGGGAAAAAGGACTTTCCCGTCAAGTTAGGTTCGTTGCTTGATGTATCTGAACGAAAATATTATGTGGAAAATGGATTCCGCATTCTGGAGGCAACCCTTAGGGAAAAACTTAAGTGAAATTATATTGACTTTGAAATATCAGTGGAAAGATATTTCATGTAAAGATACTGGATAATTATGAGTAATGCTGGATTTACCCTAAATGCCCTAAAGGGTACAATAGGGGCACCATGGCCCACCTTCGTGGGAATGACAAACGAATAAGGATTTATAAGGTGAAAGAAATCACGGGTATGAAACCCCAAAGCAATCTTTGGAAACAAATTCCGCAGCAAGTTGCGGGGGTATCATACCCTCCGCTTTGCGGGATTGTTCAACTTACCAATTCCGCTGCGCTTCGCTTTCGGAATTGGAGTTTCACGAAGAAATTTTGCGCGATAATTCTAGCGGCGGGGAAGGGCACCCGCATGAAATCGGATTTGGCCAAAGTTCTGCATATCCTAAATGGCAAGCCAATGCTGCATTATTCTCTGGAAGCGGCCAAAGAAGCCGGAGCGGAAAAGATAGTGGCGGTTATTGGCCATCAGGCGGATATTGTGCGCGAAAAGTTTGCCGACAGCGGTTGCATTTTTGTCGAACAGAATCCGCAACTGGGAACAGGGCACGCCGTTTTACAGGCCAAAGGAGTGCTTTCCAATTACAGGGGTCTTACCGTAATTCTTTGCGGCGATGTGCCGCTACTTAAACCCACGACAATCGAGTTTCTTGTCGATAATCACGTTGCTTCGAGGGCCGTTGTGTCCGTGCTGACAACCATTCCACCTTTGCCTCATGCTTACGGCCGCATTGTTAAGGATAAGAAGGGCGATGTTTTAAAAATAGTTGAGTATAAGGATGCCACGAATGAGGAGAAAAAAATCGGAGAAATCAACACCGGCATTTACTGTGTTAACACAAAATTCCTTTCTCTCGCTTTAGGAAAGATTACCAATAATAATAAACAAAAGGAATATTATCTTACCGATATTGTCGAGATAGCCTGCCGTGAAGGTCGGAAAGTAAAATCGTTCATTGCTTCCGATTATGTTGAAGTTATGGGGATCAACACGTTGGAAGAACTTTCCAGCGCGGAAAAATATCTTCGAAAAATCTGAAAATCTTCTGTTTAATTTTTTTCTATCCTGATATTAAAAATAAGGTTAAATTAGACAAGTGTCATTTCGAATTTCGATTTATCGGGATGAGAAATTTTGATAAATTCAACAGAAGTAAATATATCTCGCGTCGCTCTATACGACAATTTAACATGACATCGGTAATTGAACGTCGCAACGGAAAGATAGCTTGCGTTTTATGGATCTCTTAAAGACAGCCGCAAAAAAGGGAGCATTCCTTGCACCGCTCGCGGGAATTTCCGACCTGCCTTTCCGATTAATATCCCGGACTCAAGGTTGTTCGCTGGCTTATACGGAGATGATCAGCGCCAATGGCCTTGTCCGTGAAACTGCCAGGACTTACGAATATCTGAAAATGAATATTGATGACCACCCCCTTGGCGTACAGATTTTCGGCGCCGACCCCCAAATAATGGCAGAGGCCGCCGGTATTGTCGCGGATAAGGGAGTTGATTTGATTGATATCAACATGGGTTGTCCGGTAAGAAAAGTGATTAAGACCGGAGCCGGTGCCGTTTTATTGAAAGACCCGGCTCTTTGTGCTCGCATAATTGAAGCGGTGAAAAAGGCGGTTAGTATTCCCGTAACAGTAAAAATTCGTTCCGGCTGGAATCGCTCGTCAATTAATGCTGTGGAGATTGCCCGAATTGCAGAGGATTGCTGCGCCGATGCGGTTACGGTTCATGCCCGAACAGCCGATCAGGGTTACAGCGGCAAAGCCAATTGGAAAATCATCGCGGAAGTAAAGAAAGCTGTTAAAATTCCGGTAATTGGCAATGGAGATATACGTCAGCCGCTCGATGTGGTCAAAATGCTTAGCGAAACTGACTGCGATGCTGTCATGGTTGGTCGTGGAGCATTAGGAAACCCTTGGATATTTAAGGGAATTAATCAGTTGTTCAATAATCAAGCGTTAGATTACCTGCCAACACTAAAGCAAAGGATGGAAATGATTGAGAATCATTGGAAAATGGAGGTCAAATTTCTGGGTTTAAAGGTGGCCGATAAAAGCTTTCATAAGCATATCCTCTGGTATACAAAAGGGTTAGATAATTCTCATAAGTTTAGAGAAAATATCGGGAAATTAAAAAAAGATGAAGGCTTACTGCAATTATTAAAAGATTATTTCCGGTCGTTAGAAGAAGCCTGAAAATTAAAATAAAGCCTTGACATTAAGCCCATAAGCTGGCATAAAATAAAGCGAAAGAAACTTTCAAAAAAAATTTTTTTATAAAGAAAGGATGAAATCTGCCGTGGAACTGGAAAAATTTGCTAAACTGGAAGAAAAAATTAAGATTATTATTAATGAAAAGGTTTCTTTTAAAAAACAAATAAAGACATTGGAGGATACATTAAAAAGTAAAGAGGCGGAATTAGAAAAGTTAAAAGATAAAATGAAGGTATTGGATGAGGAAAGGAACAGCGTGCGCGCAAGGGTAGATTCGCTGCTTGATTTAATTGCGGATATAGATTCAGCAAAATAAGCTTCCAGGGCGTGTGTTTTGAAAAACAGCTATAACATAACGATATTAGGCCAGGAGCTTTCTGTTTTAAGCGATTCAGAAGATGAGCAGGTGGCCAGAGTTGTTCAGTATTTAAGTAAAAAAGTGGATGAAATTTCACACTCCGGTAACGGTCTTAAAACATTAAACGTTGCCATCCTGGCGGCTTTAAACATTTCCGAGGAATTGGTAAAGTTGAAAGAAGTTAACAAGGAGCTTAACGATAAACTGGAAAGTGGTGCCGACAAATTAATTAAACTTATTGAAGATGCCAGTTAATGAATTTTTGAGCCCCTGCGATGTGCGTGATTAACATTTGTTTTTGATCCAACATTTTTGAGCTTGGGACCTTATCCTTGATTGTGGTGTGCATGTCCGCGTTTTCCTGAGCTGGTCGGGAAGCAGAAAGCCTGAAACAACCAATACCGGTGCCCACTTTGTAAAAAGGTTCAAAAAAGGTGATTAACACGGCATAGGCGGGGGTTTTTCTATACCCGTATCAATAAAATCTTTTCCGTCCTTAAAAAATCACAAAAGTTTTAAAGGAGAGTAATGAAAAAGTCCCACGTAGCTCCGTATGTGGGATAATTTCCAATCAAGAAATATCGGGATTGGATAATTCGTCGAACAAATTTCAGTGTGCCGACGGTGACCTTTAGGTTATACTCTTCTGAAATTTGAGACTCATTAGAATTTCTCACTTTTACGCATCCGCAAAGTTGGTTGCTGGCAGTGAGGTTTAAATATAGCTCGTTCGGAAAAATGTTCTTCTACAGTGGTAATGATCAGGTCGGAAAATGGATTTTCCGGAGGGGCACCAAGGAGGTAACATGATATGTTTGATGCCAGTTTTTTATCAGTGCTGGTTTTGGTTGTGGCAGTTGTTTCGGGGATAATTATCGGTTTCATTTTAAAACAGTCCATTGCCGCCAAAGAAATAAGGTCGTCGAAAAATTTGATGGCGCGCATGGCGGAAGAAGCAAAAAAAGAAGCGGAAACAATTAAAAAGGAGGCAGTTCTTCAGGCCAAGGAAAATCTCCTGAAGATAAAAGCCGAATTTGATTCTGAAGCAAAAGAAAGAAGAAGTGATTTTGATGCGCGGGAAAAACGTATCCGTGCCAAGGAGGAAAATCTTGATAAAAGGGTGGATTCACTGGCGCAAAAGGAATCATCAATTGAAAGTCGGGAAAAATCAATAACCGGCAAAGAGCAGTCTGTTGAGGACAAACGCCGCAAGCTGGAAATTGCGCTTCGCGAACAGCAGGAAAAGCTCGAAAAGATAGCCGGGATTTCGCCCGATGAAGCGAAAAAATTGTTGATTCAGTCCATGGAGGCGGAAGCCAAACTTGATGTTGCGGCACTTATCCGCAAGATTGAGGATGAAGCAAAATTAAATGCCGACAAAAAATCGCAGGAGATTATCGCTTACGCAATTCAGAGATACGCGGGAGACGTTGTGGCGGAAAAAACCGTTTCGGCCGTGAATTTGCCCAGCGAGGAAATGAAAGGGCGTATAATCGGCCGTGAAGGCAGGAATATCCGGGCGATTGAAGCGGCAACCGGAATTGACTTAATTGTTGATGATACTCCGGAAGCGGTTGTGTTATCAAGTTTCGATCCGGTCAGGAGAGAAGTGGCAAGAATATCGCTTGAGCGTTTGATTCAGGACGGACGAATTCATCCCGGTCGTATCGAGGATATTGTTAAAAAGGTCAGAACTGAGGTCGAACAGATAATCAGGGAAACGGGAGAAAAAGCGTCATTCGATGTAGGTGTTCATGACATACATCCGGAAATCATCAATCTGCTGGGTTCTCTGAAATACCGCACGAGTTTTTCGCAGAATGTCTTACAGCATTCCATTGACGTTGCCTATCTTACCGGTATAATGGCTTCTGAACTGAAAATGAATGTACGAGAAGCCAAACGCGCCGGATTGCTGCATGATATCGGGAAGGCGATAGATCATAAAGTGGAAGGAACGCATGCGGCTATTGGAGCCGATTATGCCAAACGTTTCGGCGAAAATCCCCGCATTGTGCAGGCGATAGCGACTCACCATGACGACGGACGCAATAATACACTGCTAGGCGTTTTAGTTCAGGCGGCCGATACTCTGTCTGCGGCAAGACCGGGTGCGCGTCGCGAGATGCTGGAAAATTACGTTAAGCGTCTGGAGGGGCTGGAAAAAATCGCCAATTCATTCAGTGGCGTTGATAAATGTTATGCCATTCAGGCAGGCCGAGAAATCCGCATTCTTGTGGAAAATGAAAAAATATCCGAGAATGACGCATTGATGCTTTGCCGGGATATAGTTAAGAAAATAGAAAATGAGCTTACTTATCCGGGACAGATAAAGGTTACTGTAATCAGGGAAACAAGAGTTTCTGATTTTGCGAAATGATTTTTCCAACATATTAGAAAGTGAAAGTATTAAATGAAAGTATTGCTTATCGGCGACATAGTGGGAAGCCCGGGAAGAATGGCGGTGAAAGAACTTCTCCATGAATTGATTTCCAAGAAAAAAATTGACTTTGTTATTGCCAATTGTGAAAATGCCACTGCCGGTTTCGGTGTGACTAAAAAAATCGTTGATGAACTTTATAAATGTAATATTGATGTTCTTACATCCGGCAATCATATCTGGAATAAAAAGGAAGTTCTGGATTTCATCGGAGATTATGAAAGACTTTTGAGACCGGCCAATTATCCGTCTTCTAATCCGGGAACAGGATGTGTTGTGGTGCCTGTAAAAACGGGAGAATGCATCGGCGTACTCAATTTGGCCGGCAGGGTTTTCATGCATCCGAGTGATTGTCCTTTTGTGACGGCAAAAAATAAAATTGCCGAATTGCGGGAAAAAACAAAAATCATTGTCGTGGATATACACGCGGAAGCCACCTCCGAAAAAAGGGCGATGGGCTGGTATCTTGATGGTGAGGTATCTGCTGTTTTAGGTACTCATACTCACGTGCAGACGGCTGACGAGGAAATTCTGCCTCAGGGGACCGCGTTTATCAGCGATGTTGGTATGACAGGAGCTTTTGATTCTGTCATCGGCATCAATAAAGACACTATTATTGAGAGATTTTTGACTCAAATGCCCAATAAGTTCGAAATGGCCAAAGATGATATCAGAATGCAGGGAGTTATTGTGGATATTAATTCAGAGAGCGGCAAAGCGAAGTCAATTGAAAGATTCAGCGTTAAATTGAAAAACTCGTAAGAGGCAACATCTTATGAAAACCGCCTACGAAATTTTAAAAGAAAGAGGTTTCATCGAGCAGGTTACCGATGAAACTTTAATCAAAAAACTTTTTACTACAGGGAAAGTGACCTGTTATATCGGCTTCGATCCTACGGCTGCAAGTCTGCATATCGGCTCCCTTGTGCCGATAATGGCACTGATGCATATGCAGAAAAACGGCAACAAACCAATCGCACTTGTCGGCAGCGGCACCGGTTTAATCGGTGACCCCAGCGGCAAAACGGAAATGCGCCAGGTTCTGAACCGTGAGCAGATTGACCATAACGCGAAGTGTCTCAAGGATCAACTTAAAAAATATCTTGATTTCTCCGACGGTAAAGCACTTCTTTTGAACAATGCCGATTGGTTGACTAAAATAAACTATATCGAATTTTTAAGAGACATAGGCCGGCATTTCAGCGTTAACCGGATGCTGGCGGCGGAAAGTTATAAAATCAGATTGGAGAAGGGGTTGAATTTTATCGAATTTAATTACATGGTTCTTCAGGCTTATGACTTCTTTTACCTGTTTGAAAATTACGGCTGCACGCTGCAGATGGGCGGCAATGACCAGTGGGGGAACATGCTGGCCGGAACGGAACTGATTCGCAGGGTTACCGCGAAAGACGCTCATGCTATAACGTTTCCGTTGATTACAACGTCTCTGGGTCAGAAGATGGGGAAAACAGAAAAAGGAACAATCTGGCTGGACGGCGTTCTGACAACGCCTTATGAATATTATCAAAGCTGGGTCAATTGCGACGATGCCGATCTGGAAAGATTTTTAAAACTTTTTACCTTTCTGCCGCTCAATGAGATAAGTGTTGTCAAAAAACTCACTGATGCGCAGCTGAATATGGCCAAGGCGGTGCTCGCCTTTGAAGCGACAAAAATTACTCACGGAACAAAAGCGGCTGAGGATGCCTGGCGCTCGTCAATGGAATTATTTCATGCCCGTCCGGTGGATAAGGAGTTGTTTTCGTCAAGCAGCATTCCGCGCGAGGCAGCGGTCAGTGATACGTCAGCCATTCAACTATATGAGATTTCACCAAAAGATCTGGAAAAAGGCGTGTTAATTACAACAATTTGTTCTGCATCTGGAACGGCTGGATCCATTTCTGAAGCCAAACGACTAATTGAGCAAAGTGGAATTTATGTCAACAACCAGCCAGTAAAATCCATTGATGAAAAACTTACTTTGGCCGATTTTGGTAATAGTAAAGAAGTCCTCATGAGAAAAGGTAAAAAGAAGTATTTAAAGGTTAAAATAAAAGATTAATTTTACTTTTTTTCACAATACAACTCTCTCTCCTCAGAAGCATATTTAAAATGCAGAAAAAAATTGAGAGAAAAAATAAAACGTTTAATTGCAGACGTTATAATGCCCGAAGAAAATCAAAAAGAAAAGAGCATATAACTTATTTCAAGCCGGAAGCCGTACCGGCGCTAAAAAATATTCTGTCAAAGATAGGAAAACCGCACGTCACTCCTTTTATTCCCGATGATTTTCAAATTAAAGCGTTGGAGGCGATTAAAAAGACGGATTGTCTGGTTATTGCGCCGACAGGTTCGGGAAAAACCTGGATTGCGCGCGAAGCTATTTTATTGGTGCTGGAGCAGGGCGGGCGTTCCTGGTACGCCTCTCCTTTAAAAGCTCTTTCCAATTCCAAATGGATTGAGTTCGGTCTGCATTTCGACCAGGAAAATGTCGGTATCATTACCGGTGACACCAAGGAAAATACCGAAGCACCGATTATTGTCGGCACCACGGAAATTCTTCGTAATCAGCTCTACGATGCCATGCATGAGGGCAAAGATTTAAAATGCGATCTTGTGATTCTGGACGAAGCGCATTTTCTGGGCGATGCCGAACGCGGCGTTGTCTGGGAAGAAATAATGATTTATCTTCCGGCACGTGTTAACTTACTTCTTTTATCGGCGACAATTGGTAATGGCGAAGAAATCGCGCGGTGGCTGGAATCCATCCGTAAAAAAACATGTGTTGTTGTTACCGAAGAAGAACGCCCAGTACCTTTATATCCTCTTTTTCTTCACCCATCAGGATTTTTGCATTCTTTTCTGGAAGGTAAAAAAGTCTCTCTGCCTGTTGCCGATTTTATAAGAAGAAGTGATGAGAAAAGATTGCGTGGCGGAAGAATGCCGGATTACATTGGCATTATCAGAGTCTTGGAAAAATTTAATCTCCTGCCGGCGATATTTTTTTTGAAATCGCGCGCGGAATGCGATGTAGCACTCACCGCACGCGGACTGCTTATGCCTCTTCGAAATAATATGGAATTTGATTATTCGCTTAATGAACTGCTGGGACGTTTTCCCACACTTCGCCATCACCGGCAATTAAATGTGTTGCGTTCTTTAGGATTGGCTTCTCATCATGGAGGGCAGTTACCGGCGTGGAAAATGCTTGTTGAAGAAATGATGAATAGGGGACATCTACGCGTGATTTTTGCCACGTCCACCATTGCTGCCGGCGTTAATTTTCCGGCCAGAACCATCGTGCTTTTTAACTCAGATTTATTCAACGGCAATGATTTCAATCCCATGTCGGCCACGGAATTCCGTCAGATGACCGGTCGCGCCGGGCGCCGGGGGCGGGATAAAATTGGTTTTATGTTAACTATTGCCGGAAAATTTATGGATTTGAATCACATCCGCAGGCTTTTGTTTCAGAAATCGGAAGATATTTTAAGCCAACTGAAAAATGATTTCGCGATGGTCTTGAATCTGCTTTTGTCCCAGACTCCTGAAGACGTTCGCAAGATATTCGAGCGGTCACTGGCTGCTTATCAGCAAAATATCCGGCATCACGGCGTGGATTTTTCCGCGTCAAGATCTTTGTGGAATGATTTTTTGCGCCATTTGAAATTTTTGCAAAGAGAAGGATTCGTTGATGAGAATGGGACACTAACTGATGACGGTCGCTGGGCATCAAAACTTCGTCTGGATTATCCATTGCTGGTGGCGCAGTGTCTGCGCGAAAATGCTTTTTCGGAAGAAAATGAAAAAATTCTTGCTGCCGTTGTCGCGTTTTTCGCTTATGATCGTGACGATGAAATGAAATTGACCGTGAAAGATTTGCCACCAAAACTTGCTCTTTCGTTCAAAAAAGTTGTCCTTGCTGTCCGTCCGCTGATTCATCGCCTGGAGGCGGCGGGATTTGTAACCGTCAAACTTCATACGTCCGCGGGTGTCGCAATGTACTTCTGGGCGCATGGACATAGCTGGGATTCCGTCATCAAAACTACAGGAATAGCGGAAGGCGATATGGCGACGCTTGTCTTGCGCACGGCGGATAATCTGCGGCAAATTGTTTCTCTTAAAGATATATACCCGGAAATTGCCGAATGCGCACATAAAGCAAGGGAAGCGATATTAAGAGAGCCAGTTCTGTTTCTTTAGTTTGTTATTGTGAAGAGTGAATAGTCCCGCGTCGCTTTGCTCCTGGGATAATTTTCAATCCCGATGTATCGGGATTGGATAATTCGACTTATTCTTCAAACTTCATCCCGACTTATCTGGATTCGTTTTCAGAGAGTCTCATTACTACTGACGCTTCGAATATCGCGTAGCTCGTTTTTAGCGAGTGTCATTAAGGGAGGCAATATTGCGTGAACCGGTTATCTTTTTGTGACACAAATAGGCTCTTGAAACACCCTTATACTTATAAAAAAAGAGATTTTTTTATCAAAAGCATTTGTCTTTGGTTTCGCGTGCCTGTCTATATGCTTTTTATATTATTGATTATAATTTCATTCTAATATAGAAAAACGACGACAAGTAAAATTCTGTGTTGATTTTTATAGAGCAAAAAATATGGAATATGAAAAACAGATAAACATAAAAAGAACCAGCATGCGTGGCTTGGCTCACGAAGTTTTAAGTGATCCAGATCTGGATGAGAGTTTCCATGTCAAATACGTACAAATATTTTTATCAAAAAGATGCAACTCTGCGTGCAAGTTCTGCTACCTGGACGGCATGTCGGACGGAGAGGAAATGTCTTTCGGAAAAGCCGATAAAATTGTGGATATGTTCATTAGGGAAAGGTTTATCGTTAATCCATTTGTAAACGAATGGATTCCTTCCTTATGGGATTATCTGAAAATTTTTAAAAAATGCAACGTTACTGAAATTTCTACAAATGGAATAGTTATTGTAGAAAACCATAAAGATTTATTCCCTCTGTTGAAAGAAAACGGGATCACGGATATACGCATTACCCTTTTGCCTCCAAATATCTATGAAAACTATACCGGAAGAAAGCGAAGCATTGCCATTGACGCCATCAATCTTTCACTGAAGGAAGGATTTTACGTGGTGGTTAATTATTTATTAACAAAAGATACCCTTCCATTTATTGATGAATTTTGCGGAGAAGTGAACGCATTGGGAGCTAAGGAGATACATTTTCTGAATTTCATTAATATGAAACGTGCAAAAAGTTTTCACAATAAGATACTTTCACGCAGGGAGTTGAATACGTTTTGGAATTGTTTTAATGATATGAGAATAAAATATCCGGAAATTAATTTTAATACAACCGCCAACTGCGGTCCCAATCCATTTGGCGATAATTTTTTAAAAAAGGCTTCTGTTTTAAAACGGTTCTGTCTTGCCGGCTCATGGCAGTTCTTTGACTTTATTTTCGTCGATACCAATGGAGATATATATCCCTGTCCAATGCTGACGGAACCGGAGTTCAAAATCGGTAAGATCATCGAGAAAGACGGCGTTTTCTCTTATAAAATGAAATCTCTCCCACTGGAAAAGATTATTACTTCTTTTGACCGATCCACATGTGCCAGTTTATGCTATACTCATGAAAGAATGAACTTGTGATATTAACCGATGTGTTTGAACGGCAAGAATAATGGTTTGTTGGTTCTTACCTTTTGAAGGACTTTATTTATTTCGATCGGCCGGAATCGCTGAATCACCATGCCTGTGCGCATGTTAATTTAGTGCTATCAAATATGTGCATGTTAAAATATAATGACAAAAACAGATAAAGCTCAGGAACAAATCAAGAATAAATATCTGGAAGAAAATTACGGTAAAAATATTCTGCCATTATCCTTATTTGACAACGCAGTCAGACCCGGAGGAAATCCCATAGAAATTATCTTCTTTTATAAGAATGATACTGATGCGTTAAAATTTAAAAAAAGTATTTTAAAAACCATTAAATACTATAATCTGTTTTCCAGCCGTTTGATCATGGTTGGTGAAAACAGGTTTGCCTTACAATACTGTACGGACGGTTTTATCCCGACCATCTTGCCGGCTATGAATATTTCTTTTAGTAATATCAATCTTGAAAATTTCAAAAAAAGGATGGTTCACGTAAAAACTCTGCCGGGTGAACCTCTTTTTGCTGTTACAGGCTTGCCAATAAAGGACGGAATATTGGTTGGAATCAGCTGTTCCCATGCAGTAGCTGACGGAATTTCCATACTTCTTTTTTTATATGCCTGGATGTGCATAACTGATCGTAAAAATTTTTTACATCCTTCACCTCAAAGATTGTTCAAAGGGGCTCCTATAAGCTCTGATAAAATTGACAAGGCATTTACCCCTTCCTTATCCAAATTGAGTGTCAAAGTTCAAAATAGGTATAAGTCAAGAAATATTAAAACATACTCAAAAAGGGAATATTTTTCAGAGGAATTTCTAAATAAAATTAAGGATAAGACAAAATCCGAAAACGGGAAATATGTAATCTCTCATAATCAAATCATCAATGCATTATTGTTAAAGAAATTTCATAATCAAATTCTGCCTAACACGGACAGGATTGTATTGAGAAACCCAATCACCCTTAGAGATATCCATCCTGATATCGACTCGTTATATATTGGTAATGCAATTTTTATCTGTTTTGCCGAATTTACAAAAAATGAGATCGATAACATGTCAATCTCTCAGATTGTATATAGAATTAATGAATCAATTACTAAAGTGCGGAATAAAAACTACATAAAAGGAATAGCATATTTGTCGGAATACGGGATCGAGTTTAAACCGGAAATATTTAAAGATTATCCTTCTTATAATATGGTCACGGACATAGTATCGGCTAATTTAACGCATTTAAATGATCTTGAATCTTTGGGCGTGGGTACTAATCTTGGGGATATTTTATATATTGATTCGACAATTCAAACAGGGTTTACAATTTTGAAAGAAAAAAGCGGGAGCATCTTTGCGGAAATAACTAGCATGTATCCATTCAATTGAGCTTTGCTCAGGGCAATGATTTATTATAACTTCTATTATAGTCACGGAGAAAAGCTGAATTTTCAAGTATCAGAAATTATTTAATTAGCAGATTAGAGCGATAAATGAGAGGAAATTTAAAATATAAAATTAAACACATCCTTCGGACCAATTTAATAATCCAGTATTTCTGGTGTCGTTCGGAGATTGTCAGAATTTTATATTATTTGCTTTATAATCGGAGGGAAACATATATATCTAAAATAGCTGACCGAAACAAGATATGTGATAAAAAATATCGAAAGAAATTGAAAAAAGATATGTTGTTTTGTTTGCTAAAATATGGGGCTTTGTATGATGAGTATTTTTTTTATGAATTTGAAAATAAAAGTAGTGAATACAAAAAAAGCTTTATTACGGAGAAAAAAAGATACAATTATTATAATAGATTGAACAGACAAAGAAATAAAATTTACTTTGACGACAAATGGAAAACATATCAACTATTTCATAAATATTATAAAAGGGACGTTGTCTGCATCAGAAACAGGGATGATCTGAAAATATTCTGTGAATTCGTTTCTAATCATCCGTTTTTTATTTTAAAACCATTATCCTTCTCGCTTGGGGAAGGCATATCCGTTATAGATACCCAAAAAGAAAAAAACGCCGAAAATTTATTCCAGAGATTATTAATGAAAGCTCCTTTTATTATTGAAGAACTTATTGTTCAAGATGACCGCATGTCAAAATTCCATCCCCAATCTGTAAACACAGTAAGGGTAACAACTATTTTAACAGGCAGAAAAAATACAGAATATGAAGTACATATTTTTTGTCCTTTTTTTAGAATGGGGCAAAATGGAAATATTGTTGATAATGCAGGTGCCGGAGGAATAATCGCCAGTATTGATCCTAAAACGGGAAAACTAACATCAATCGGTAAAGATGAAGCGAATAATAAATATATGAGTCATCCCAATACAGGCGTTTCTATCAAGGGGTTCCAGATTCCACGATGGGAAGAAGCCGTCAATTTGGCAAAAGAACTGGCGTTAATAATCCCAACTAATAGATATATTGGTTGGGATTTGGCCTTGACAGATCATGGCTGGGTTATGGTTGAAGGAAATTCAAGCGCACAATTTAATATATATCAATTCTGCGATTTAAAAGGGAGGCGTGAAGAACTCGATGAATTGTGCACATTGATATAAAATATATTGCAAAAAATTCATGCCGGCTATTTAGTGATAATCAAATCCCGTTCAACTTTCCCTTTAATTTCTATTGCAGATGTCTGAAGATATTTGAGAAGCCGCTCACGACTCATCAGGAGATTATTCGTCATTAAAGCGCCAATTTTCCCGGGGCAAAATTCCTGGCGAGAAATTAATAATCCCACATCTGAAAATAAATTGCGGGTATGAACCCTCCGCTTTGCGAGATAATTCCACTTGCGTTTCGAACATCATCCCGACTTGTCAGGACTCGTTCTCCTACGTTGCTCCGCTCCTAGGATAGTTCCACCTACGCTTCGAACTGTGTTTCACTTGTTCTCGCGGGTGTCACTATTAGCGAGTGTTATTACCTCTGCTTCGCGGGATTGTTCGACTTACAAATTTTAATGCACTTCGTTTTTGAAATTTGAGTCTCACGAATAAATTTATAAAAGACTATATATCCTCTTTTGAGCGACTTAAAGCGTATATAATATTTTGTTGTAAATTTATTCTAGGAATATTATATATTCAAGTTCAGGAATGAAATAACGACAATGATGAATTTTTAAGGAGGTGTTATGAGTCATCACAAGAAAATCGAACGGAAAAAGGAATTGGACCGCAGAAGGAGAAGGAGGAAGCGGAGCCTGAAACTGCGGGCAAAGGAGAATAAGGAGTTACATAAGGGGAAAAAGCAAACGTAGCGAATACTTATGAAAGTTTTCTTTTTTAAATATTGGTTATTAATGATTAATTAATTAATCTATGAAGTACCCTTTACGTGTCAAACAATCTGAAACGCACATTCCAATATCGCTTAGACTCTGCATCGTACCATGATAACCGCACTTTTTATTACATTCATATTCATCTGATGATGAAACGGGATTGCCGTGAACATCATGCCACGTCGCACAACCCATTAAAAAAAAGACAAATAATAATAAAGGAATAATAAATATTTTTTTCATTCAGCCAACCCTTTGTTTTTATAGTAATTATACTTTTTAATAAGGATTGCAAGAAATATTAACTTTGATATGTCAAACTATCCATGATTTAATTTATGAAATTTAATAAAACAGATAAAATTCCAACAAAGACTGAATGCGAAGAACTCATGGCAAAATATTCCATGCTGCCCAATATAATTGAACATTCTCTTCAGGTGATGCGTGTTGCCCTGGCAATTACAGACAACCTTAAAGACGGTGTTTCAATAAACAGAGATGTGGTAATTGCGGGAGCATTACTGCACGATATTACCAAAACAAAAGCACTTAAGAAAAAGGAAGATCACGCTGCTACCGGTGGAGCTCTTTTGCGGGAGTTGGGATTTCCACGTATTGCCGAGATTGTGGAACAGCATGTAATATTAAAAAACCTGAATCTTGAAGGAAAAATTGAGGAAAAGGAAATTGTTAATTATGCTGACAAGAGGGTTTCGCATGACAAAATAGTGACTCTTGAGGAAAGAGTGAGCGATTTGATGCAGCGATACGGGAAGACAGAGGAGATGCGCAACCATATCCTTCAAAACATGAAAACTGTAATTGCTGTTGAGCATAAGCTTAACAGTTTTATGAAAGTTGATATCAATTATGCTATAAAGGAAATATCCTGATAATAGATTTCCACGGTAAATAGTGTTATATACTGAACATATGTAACATTGTAGGGACCATTAAAACTTTAACGAAGTGAGTACGGATTAATTAAGATCCCGTTACTGAAAAGTACGCGGTGTTTTGTATTTAGGAGGATAAATTATGAGAAAGATAGTTAACATTTTAGTAATTCTATTTATGTTCTTCACTTGCTTTGCCCGTATTGGAATATGCGGAAAGATTGAATCTGAAAAAGATAGAATTGAAAAACAAAAACAGGAAAGAATAGAGAAGGAAAAAGGTGTAATTGGAAATACATACTCTATAAAGTTGAATGAATATAATAAAAGTTTATCTTTCTGTTTAAATATGGAATGCGACTCTGGCAAAGAAATGAATGTTGAGAAAAACCTTGATTTCACTGTTTCGGATTTGGTGGAATATTACATCGGTAAATTTTTTGTTAATAAACTTTATAAAGTTATATTAGACCCTGATGGTGAGAAAGTAACGGCCTATATTGATATGGAAGATTTTGATTATCTTTATAATGAATCAGGTATTTCAAAATTAATTTTTCTTAAGTCGGAAATAAGCAATGAGGAAAGACAAAAGTTAATATCAGACAATGAACTGAAAAGAAGCTTGCTCAAAAGAGGGAAAAATAAAGAACAAAAAAGAAAGAGTATGCAGCAAGTGAAAGAATTGCAAATCTGAAGAAAGAAACACCCTGATTGATCTAAGAAGTAGATTCTTTCATTAAACATTTCAACTAATTGATACGTAAAAAAATCCCTCTTTATGGGGATATAATATGAGGATATAATACTTGACAAATTTTTGTGAATATGCGAATTTGTCGCATAAACATACAACATAATCTAAGCTTCATTCTAAAAATTGATTAAAAATAATCAAAGTAGGGCGGACAATTATTTTTATAAAATAAGGGGGTTTTGTTTTTTTAAATATATTTCTAAAAAAGGAGGGATTACAATGGAAAACGAAAAAATGATGAAACAAATGATTGAACTGCATAAAACATCCGTGAAAAATTGTTTTTCAGTGATGGAAATGCTTCAAAAACAGGCTGAAAATTTTATGAAAACATTTATAAATTATTCTCCTGAAATCAGCAGTGAAGGCAAAAAGGTTATTGATCAATGGACAGATGCGTACAATAAAGGAGTTGATAATTTAAAAAAAGCCATTGATGATGGATATGACAAGGTCGAGGAACTATTCGACAGCAGTGCAATGTCTATTTTTCAGGAGCAGACTGAAAAAATGTTTAATGATTTTTTCAATCAGAAAAGTCTGATGCCTCTGGATTTGAAGAAAAACATGGAGGAACTGGCCGCAACTTATAAGAAGGGGTATGATGATTTCAATAAATACCTGAATGAGAACGTCAAGCGCATGGAAAAATTGTACTCTGTTGCAAGCAAAAAGAAGACAAAAGACAAGGATTAAAATAATCACATCTAATCTTGTATATGTAAAAGGCAGAATCGGAATTGATTCTGCCTTTTTTATTCTTTTTTTATAATCTTCAATTTTAGTGACACTCGCGGAGAACGAGCTAAGTGATGTTTGCCCCTGCCACCTGAAGGTGGCGGGATAATTCGCTCTAAGATTTTGCGAGTTCTACGTATTCGCAAAATCAAGGCAGGCTTATTAAAGCGTAAGCAGAACTATCCAATAGTCTTTATTATCGGTATAAACAACGAATCACAGTTCATCAGGATTTATGCCGAGATATTTATAGAAAAGTCCTTTCTTATAAATTAATGCAGAGACTTTAAAATATGACCGCGGGAAATGCCGTTTGTTCCACCACAAATATTTTCCCTCAATCTGTGGAATTATATATAAGTGTTTGTGGGAAACTGATTTTATTATGCACTTCGCCACTTTCTCTGCTGAAGAATGTGCTTTATCGAAAAATCCTTCTGCCAATTTACGCTGTCTTTCATCAGGTGAATGAAACTGATCCATTAGATTTGTCTTAAAAAATGTCGGACATACAACCGATACGCCGATGCCGAAGGAGGAAAGTTCCGTTCGTAGTGTCTCGGATATTGCAATAACGCCGGCTTTAGTCATGTTGTAGCTGCTCATTTCGGGCAAGCAAACCAGACCGGCATTAGATGAAACATTTATTATATATCCCGACTGCTGTTTTTTAAACAATGGTATTACACAACGACATCCATAGATAACACTTTTCAGGTTTATATTGATAATCCAGTCCCAATCCTCCAGGGATATTTTTTCCATAAAACCACCTGCAGAAACACCCGCATTATTTACCATTATGTCAACTCCGCCTAATTCCTTTTTTGCGGTTTCGACAACTTTATCCAGATCCTCCGGTTTAGTAACGTCGCAATGCAGGGCAATTGACTTGCCGCCAAGTTTCTCTACCTCAGCGGCTGACTCCCGCGCTCGTTTGTCGTTAATTTCAGCAATGATGATATTCCACTTCCTTTTAGCAAATTCACACGCGAGAGCTTTCCCCAGACCACTTCCCGCGCCGGTGATAATAACGCGTTTTTCAGGAAATATTTTATTTAAATCCATGAGGTTCTCCTTTGATGATTTTTACTCATTTTTTTCTTTTTGACTCTATAATTCCCTTATTTTCCAAATTGTCCGCCGTTTCAATCTTTTGCGTGATCAGGTCGTTAACATTCAGGTTGATGGAAAAATTTTTTGATTCCTTTTTTATACTGTTTATAATTGTGTCAACAATTGCATCCGTGTATTGCGGAAGATTTTTAGGTTCACCGAGCAAAAGTTTGCGGATGCACAGATGTTCAATTGTGCCTAAAATCATGGAGCGAATCAGAAAGGCATCAGTATTTTCCTTGAATGTTCCGTCTTTTATTCCTTCTTTAATGACTTCCAGAAGTGCTCCGGACACTTTCCTGACCATACCGTACGTTTTGGTCTTTAAAAATTTCCTGTTGGTCTTAAGCTCCAGCATCACCAAAGACGCATAAAGAGGATTGCTGTCATAAATGGTCAGGTATCCTTGAACAATACTTCTGATTTTTGCCTCCGCTCCTCGGAGATAGGGAGCAACATATTCCATAATGCGTATCGGTTCTTCCATAAACTTTTCAGGAATGGCAAAAAGCAAATCTTCTTTGGTTTTGAAATATTCATAGAGAGCGGGTGTGGAAACGCCGGCCTTTTTGGCAATGTCGGTCATGGTGGCATCCGCATAACCTTTTTCCGCAAATACCTGTAAGGCGGAATCAATAATGTTATCCTTTCTTGCTATTTTAATGTCATTCCGGGCCATATTTTCTCCTTTTCTGTTTTTTATCTAAATCAGAAGTTCTCGCAAGGCAAGCGCATTCGTTCACCACGATACATAAAACTAACCTAATTTGTTTAGAATATTTATCAATAATTTTTACGCAAGTTATATTAATCTATATATAAATTAATGTCAATAAAAATATCTTGACTTTTATTTAGTCTTGATTAATATTTACTAACATAAAATTAACATTATTAATATATATCTTCAATCCGATATATAACTAAAAGGAGAAACAAATGAGAACCAAAGAACAGTACTTTGAAGGCTTGAGGAAGATGAAAAGGAACCTTTATTTTAACGGCAATAAGATTGACCGGGATGATGAGGAACAGCTTCCCGCCTTAAATGTCATGGGATTTACTTTTGATGCTCCCCATATTCCCGAATTCAGGGAACTGTGCACCGCCAAATCACATCTCACAGGAGAGACTATCAATCGTTTCTGCCATGTTCATCAAAATCCGGAGGATTTGCACAAGAAACAAGACATGACCCGCACGTTATGCCGGACCGGCCGATTATGTATTCAGCGCTGCATGGGGGTGGATGCAATAAACGCGGTTAATGCCACCAGCTTTGAAGCGGACAAACAGAACAACGGTAATACCCAGTATCACAAGAATTTTATCAAATGGCTGGAAAACTTTCAGAAGAACGATCTGGTAGGCTGCTGCGCTCAGACCGATATGAAGGGAGAACGTATGAAAAGACCGGCCGAACAGACGGATCCCGATATGTATGTGCGCGTTGTAGAGAAGAAGAGTGACGGTATCGTAGTCAGGGGCTGCAAATTGCATATTTCCGAAGCTTCCATTTCCGATGAAATTATGGTTATCCCGACAAGAATTCTGGGACCGGATGAACAGCAGTATGCAGTTGCCTTTGCTGTGCCGGCGGATTACGACGGCGTAAAACAGGTTGTTCATATTCACAGAATGAGAAAGAGAACGCATTTCAAAACAGGCAATCCCGATGTCGGATATACCGATTCTTATGTAATTTTTGATGATGTATTTGTTCCGTGGGAAAGGGTTTTTCTCTGCGGTGAATATCTGCACGGCGGCGCTCTGGCTATGCTTTTTGCTTTATTTCATCGTCATAGTTACTCTGGTTGCAAACCGGCCATCGGCGATATGTTACTGGGAATGGCCTCATTGGCGGCAAGAATGAACGGAATTTCCAAAGCTCATCATGTCCGGGAAATACTCTCCAGGATAATCATGGTTACAGAACTCGGTTACGCGGCCGGATTTACTGCTTCGGCCAAGGGCAAACCGGAAATTTATGTGCCGGGCATTGGCCAGATGCCTTATGGCCCAGGAAGTTATATTCCTCATTCCATTTATGCCAACGTGGGCCGATGTCTGACGGGTGAAGCAGTATTCGATGAGCAGGAAATGCTCTGCAACTTAGCGGGCGGCCTTCCTTCAACGTTTCCGTATGAGGCGGATCTCGCCAATCCCGAACTCAAACCGCTTCTCGAAAAATATCTAAAACGAAATCCTAAGATTCCGATAGCCGATCAGATAAAGTTCTGGCTGTTATTCGCGGAAGCTACCTGTTCATCCAGTACCGGTTTTATGTGCTATGGCTCTTATCACGGCGGCGGCTCGCCCATTATGGAACAGATTGCCATCACGATGCAGTACGACACAAAACTGAGAGAACATCTGGTTAATGCAGCGGCTGGTATAGAAAAGCTGGATTATGGTCGTGTGGCGAAAATAAGCTAGCCGCATTTCATTGTGATTAGAAAATTAAAGAAACAAATCAGAAAATATTTTATTATACTGGAGCACGCAGGGAAAAAGTAAGCTCTTAGACACTTTGCCGATGAAGCTCTCTACGTATCTGAACGTAACGGTAAAAACCGCGTCACTCTGTATGAAAAATAAGGATAATCTGAAATTTTAGTAAGATATCAATTACACCCTACAATGGTAATCTTCAATTTTACCAATCACGAGAAACTGAACCTTTATAGGTAAGGTAATTCTTTCTTCCTCAAGTTATAATTATTGATAGCTATATCACCGTTCAATCGTCTGGATGTTTAGGTTGCCTTTATGATACACGGTTTAAAGCTTCCTTGCGGCGGTAGCCGAGAGGAGTTTGTCCTGTCCATGATTTGAAAGCGCGATGAAAATTTGCCACATCGCTGTAACCCAAGCTATCCGCGATTTCTTCAATTGTCATATTGGTTGATGTTAAAAGAGCGCACGCCTTGTCCTCGCGAACCTGGCGCGATAATGATTTATATTCCATACCTTCGGCAGCAAGACGGCGCCTCATTGTTTGCGAACTCATATTAAGACTTTTGGCCAGATTTTTCATATTGGGGAATTCATTATTTTTTGACATGATGGCGTATCTGACGCGACCAGCCGTCGTCGCAAACAGATTTAAATTTTGCAGAACCTGCCAACATTCCTTTTCGTAGAGTTTTTTTGTTAATATATTGGAACACGGTAAATTCTTTTTTAAATAAGCGGCATCGAAAATGGCTTCGGTCTCCGCGGCATCAAAGAAGATGGGACAGTTAAATATCTTTCCATATTTATCGGCATACGGTGGTTTGGAATAGGCGAATCGTACTTCAATGAGAGGAATTTTTTCCCGCATTATTTCACAGCATATATAATAAAATCCTACGGCATGTGCTTCATGAAGAAAACGACGATACGTTCCCCAATCCGTAATCTCGTGAAGACAAAAAGTAGCTACGTTACCCTTTGCCTCAAGAATGTATTGAAAATAAACAGGAACTAAATCTATTAGCTCAAACATTGTTTTCCAGGCTTCAAGGGCATTTGTGCAGCAGTTAACTGCCATAATCCATTCCCCCAGATGGCCTATATGGTAATTCTGCCCGATTGTTAGTCCGAAATCCGGCTCAGTGACAAGATCCACAATTTGCATATAGACACTTATCTCCTGGTCAAATGTTACCCATTTATCAGGGTTATCCAGATCGACATCGCTGATCCCCGCTTTTTTAAGTATTTCTGTCACATTTATTCCACGCTCCTGAGCCAGACGAACGAGAATACGAGTAGCGTGCATGGATCTATACTGAGGAATGACAGGCTTGGATTTTAGACTTATCTGCATCTTCTCACCTAAAGTTCATTATAATACACAAAGTGTAACCAAATGACAATATTTTGGCACTATCGGCAATTGAAACAATCGGCAAAAAGAGTATCATAAAACCAAAGATTGCGGTACGCGAAAAATGTATTTAACGGGAAAATATAAAAATTCAAAAAAATGGTTATTCAGAAGGTATGACTCATGAGATACCAATCAAATGAAGCGGTTGATATGCGAGACCTTTCGGTAGAGAAACTGAAGACTATTCTTTATGATTTTTCGCAAAGGCCCAAGGGAGGAAAATACAATTTCATTTTACACCTTTTCTTCCGATATATAGCCCTCTGCTATAACTATAATCCCTGGCTTAGAAAATACCTCAAAAACAGCGATGGCTGGATTAATTACCGGCAGGGTGTTGCCTGCAAAGGCGGTGAATTTGCGCAGACCATCGAATTCAGAGACGGCAAGATCTTTGTTCACAAGGGAGTCACTCAGGACAACAATGTCAACTGGATCTTCGATCATCCGCAGGCCTTTATGAAAATGCTCAACGGTGTTCCCTCCGACGCATTTGAACTCATGATTAAAAACGATGTTATTTTTGACGGAGATCGTTCAGCCGGTCTCTTTTTCGGCACCATTATCTACAACATCATAAGCCCTGTTGTGCGACTCCGGCTGAAATTTCTGAGTATCAAAGAAAAGCGGCATAGAAAAGAATATTCCGGCAACATCGGTATTTCAACCGTCCGGCTTTCCGGGGAAATGAACAAGCGCAAAGACTACCGGATGAAAGGAAAAAGAGGTGACGATCCCGGTGTGAAATATCTCGATGACCCCTATATACCGGAGTATTCGATAAATGATTTTCCGCGACTGAAAAAGATTAACGATCTCCAAAAAGATATAACGCCCGAAATTAGCGCTGAGAGACCCAAGCTCCTCACCGAATGGTACAGGGCTAACGGATTTGAATTTGATAAAACCGGCAAACCGTGGACACCTGTGATCAGACATGCACTGGCATTAAGCCATCTTATGAAAAACAAGAAGCCGGTCATTCAGAAAGATAACCTGCTGGCGGGATCAACAGGGCCCGAAGATGTATCAGTGCTTCTTTATCCGGATACAGAGGCATCCATGGCTTTATGGGCCGAGCTCAAGAGCATAAGTAGCAGAGTGCTGAAGCCCCATAATCTCAGTAAAGAAAATCTTGAAATTCTCAATGACGTTTTGCCGTTTTGGAGAGATAAGACCATCCGCTACTTTGTAATGAAAAAAAACGACTATCCTCTTTGCCTTAAGATAGACGACAGAACGGCTATATCCTTTAATTTTAAGCTGGCAACCTTTTCGCACACCATACCCAACATTCCGAAGATTCTGGAGAAGGGTGCGACAGGCATTAAGCAGGATATCGAAGAACGGTTGCGCAAAGGGGATTCGCTTTCCGCTGAACAGTATCTAACGCTGGAAGCAATGAAAAATGTTCTCGATTCCCTGGAGGCCTACGCTGATCATCTGGCCGCAGAGGCGGCGCGTCAGTCCATTGCGGAAAATGATAATAAAAGAAAGCTGGAATTAAAGGAAATTGCCGCCATATGCAAAAAGGTTCCAAGAAATCCTGCCCAAACACTTCACGAGGCCTTTAATTCAGCCTGGATATTCCTGGTTGGTGTGCTGATGGAAAACAATAATGTTGCTCTATCTCCGGGTCGATTCGATCAGTATTTTCAGCCGTATTTTGAAAATGACATGAAAAAGATTAACGGTGAAGCTGAAAAAAGAGATTACATCAAAAAAGCTATTGAACTGGCCGGATGCTTCTTCCTGAGGATAGCGCACAATCATATGGCCCTTCCGGAATTGGCAAACTACCTTTACAGCGGCACTAGCACAGACGCGGCAGTTACCTTGGGAGGGGTAACACCCGATGGAAAAGATGCCGTCAATGACATGACCTACATATTTCTGAAAGTAACGGAGATGCTTATCAGTCAGGAACCGAACATGAATGTCCGTTATCACCCGGAAATAAACAGTGATACCTACCTCAAGCGTGTCTGCGAGGTAAATTATATCACCGCTGGCACTCCCTCCATGCATAATGATGTATCCATGTTTGAGGCTTTAAAACAGCATGGTTACGATATCAGGGATATACGGGACTGGGCTGCAACCGGTTGCGTGGAACCAACCCTTACGGGCAAACATACAGGAATGACAGGTGCTTTCGGTATCAATTCCACGGCGGGTCTGGAAATGGCCTTGAATAACGGTTATCATCCGCTGCTTCGCTGGCAGCTCGGTCCCCAAACGGGAAGTATCGAAAAAGGCGATTTCCGGACATTCGACGATTTTCTGGAAGCCTACCGGACGCAGATGCAGTTCCTCATCGATCAGAACTGCGAACTCAACACGATGTGCGGTGAAGCACATGCCTACATCCGTCCGCAACCTATTTTAAGCAGCGTCACAGAGGGATGCATTGAAAACGCCATGGACAATACTATTGGCGGAGCCAAATACAATACCAGCGGCTGCTTCTTCGCGGGCATAGCGGATGTGATCGATTCCATGATGGTGATCAAAAAACTCGTGTTTGAGGATAAGGTCGTTTCATTTCCGGAATTGAAAAAAGCCATCGATTGCGATTTCCGTGAAAACCCCAAACTTTATGTAATGGTAAAAAATAAGGTGCCGCTTTTCGGCTCAGGCAACGAAGAAACGGTTAAAATGGCTAATATCCTAATGAATATGACAAGAAACTGTTTTTCGCATCACAGGAATTTCCGGAGAGGCAAGTATCACGTGGGATTCTGGTCTGTTTCATGGCACAGCGCATTCGGCACCCTTTCCGGCACACTGCCATCGGGCAGGCTGAAAGGCAAATCTTTTACGCCCGGCTGCACACCGCAGGCACATGCGTCCAAGAGCATTCTGGACAACATCAGGGATGTGGCTCGCCTCAATCCTCTTAATCTGGATAACAACATTGCCTTTAACGTGAAATATGTTCCCAATGCAAAGGATTCGCGGGAAAAAACCGTCGATACCATTTTCTCATACGTGAAGACGTATTTTAACCAGGGCGGTATGCAACTTCAACTGAACATGGTGGATTCGACAACCTTAAGAGATGCGATGATTCATCCTGAAAATTACAAAAATCTGCTGGTGAGGATATCCGGGTATAATGCCCATTTTGTCGAGCTGACTAAAGAACTTCAGATGGAGCTTATCGAAAGATCGGAATTCTGCGTTTAGCGGAACAATTCAAAAATTTGAAAAATTGATTATACAAGGAGGCTTGATTTATGAGATACGCTTTCAATGAAGCGGTTGGCACAGCTATTCAGGTATTGGTGTCCGCTTCGGAAACAAGAGATCCCGACACAGCAGGTCACCAATTCCGATCTGCGAATCTGGCCTGTGCTATAGCGGAGGGTATGGAATTGCCGCAGGATAAAATTGAAGGAATACGCTGGGCCAGTATAATCCATGATATTGGGAAACTATCCGTACCGGAGGAAATATTGTCTAAACCTTCTCAATTGACGAATCATGAATTTAAAATAATCAAAGAACACGCTCGCAGCGGGTACGAGATATTGAAGGACCTGGAATCTCCCTGGCCGTTGGCGGAAATAGTCCTCCAGCACCATGAGCGAATGGATGGTTCCGGTTATCCCCTAAATCTGAAAGGAGATGAGATTCTTTTGGAAGCGCGTATATTGGCAGTGGCTGATGTTGTGGAGGCCATGACTTCTCACCGTTTGTATCAAGCATCATTGGGCGTTGAAGCAGCTCTTCAGGAGATCGAAAAAAATAAGGGAATTCTTTATGATGGAGAGGTCTCCGAAACTTGTCTGAAATTATTT
>JAFGLS010000199.1 GCA_016927935.1 Syntrophaceae bacterium | reverse complement strand
GGGTTTCCCCGCCGACCTGACCATCTTCGACCCGAAACGGCGCTTCAAGATCGAGGAAAAGGATTTTCGTTCCAAGGCCAACAACTGTCCATTTTTAGGCTGGGAAGGCATGGGGGCGGTGGAACACACGATCGTGTCGGGCAATATTGTATACAGTCGGACGTTGAAGTGATTATCAATAAGTAATCAGCCTACTCTGATTTATTTTCATTTTTTTGTTGACAAATGAGCAAATCCACACTATTATTTGCAGTAGAAGGATTACTGATGAATAAATTTAAATCAACAAAACTTAAAGAAACCGCCGATGTCTATGTGGGTTATCAAGCTAAAACAAGGATTCATGAAGATGCAAACGGGTCGCATTTTTTAGTCCAAGGTCGCGATATTGATCAATCGCTCCATTTAAAGGACAAAATCTTTATTCGTTTTAATCCTGAAATAAAAATCGAAAACTACCTATTAAATAAAGGGGATATTCTGTTTCAAGCAAGAGGAGCTGACAATTACGCTTGCCTTATTCACAAGAAAATTCCGAATACTATCGCAGCCGGGTCCTTTTATATCATTCGAACCAATAAACCCGAAATTCACCCCGCTTACCTCGCCTGGTGGCTAAATCTACCTCATGTTCAAAAATCTTTTCAATCCATTCGCAGTGGCACCCTTATATCTTATGTTTCAATCAAGGCTTTATCAGAAATCGAAATTCCCATTCCTCATTATTCAATCCAGACAAAAATTGCTCGGGTTTTCGAATTATGGAAAAAAGAAGAAAATTTAGTAAAAATCATTCAAGACTCGAGAAAAGCATTGATTCAGGCAGCCTGTCAAAAATCTGTAAAAAAATCAACCAAAGAAAATATAGATACTTCCAAAGGAGGTCAACAATGAGTTCCACCGTGTCGCAAAAAGAAATCAATGACGTGGTATGGCGTGCCTGTGATTCTTTCCGTGGCTCCGTCGACCCGGCTGAATACAAAAATTACATCCTCACCATGCTTTTCATCAAGTATCTAAGCGATTTATGGAAAGACAAACATGAGGAATACACACAAAAATATAACGGTGATCAAGAACGCGTCGAACGGGCATTGGCCCGCGAACGATTCATTGTTTACCCCGAAGCCGATTTTGATTATCTATATAGTAAAAGAGAAGAATCCAATATTGGTGAAATCATCAACATCGCCTTGGAAAAAATCGAGGACGCGAACAAAGCCAAATTGGAAAACGTGTTCCGCAATATCGACTTCAACAGCGAAGCCGCCTTCGGCCAAACCAAGGAACGCAACCGGCGGTTAAAAAACCTGCTGGAGGACTTTCACGATGAGCGCCTGGATCTGCGCCCATCCCATTCCGACAAACGGGATGTGATCGGTGACGTTTATGAATATATGATCGCCCGTTTTGCCGCCGGAGCGGGCAAGAAGGCAGGCGAATTCTATACTCCTCCCGAAGTTTCCACACTTCTGGCCAAACTGCTTGCTCCCAAACCCGGCAATCGTATTTGCGACCCGGCCTGCGGTTCTGGATCGCTACTGATCAAAGTCGGCCAGGAAGTCGGAAACAATAACTTCGCTTTGTATGGCCAGGAATCCAATGGCTCCACTTGGTCTCTATGCCGCATGAACATGTTCCTTCACGGTATGGATGTAGCCCGTATCGAATGGTGCGATACTATCAATAATCCGAAACTTATTGAAAACGATAATCTGATGCGTTTTCATGTGGTTGTGGCCAATCCACCATTTTCTCTGGACAAATGGGGCCATGAAAATGCCGACAAAGACCGTTTCAACCGTTTCTGGCGTGGAGTTCCTCCTAAAAGCCGGGGCGATTACGCATTCATCAGCCACATGGTTGAGATTGCACTGAAAGGTGAAGGGCGGGTGGGAGTGATCGTTCCCCATGGCGTATTATTCCGTGGCGGAGCTGAAGGAATCATCAGAAAAAAATTAATCGAAGAAAATGTTTTGGAAGCGGTCATCGGCCTTCCAGCTCAATTGTTTTACGGAACCGGCATCCCGGCTGCAATTCTGATATTCAACAGAGCAAGAAAGCCTTGGAGCCAGGCCGAGAATCAAAGGGACAAGCATGTCCTGTTTATCGACGCTAGTCGGGAATATGACGACGGCAAGAAGCAGAATCGCCTGCGGCCTCAGGACATTGAAAAAATTGTTTGCACGTACCGCGAATTCAAGGGAATCGATAAATATTCCCACCTTGCTCCCCTTGCCGAAATCGAGGAAGCCGAATTCAACCTGAACATCCCGCGCTATGTCGATACGTTTGAAGAAGAGGAGGATATTGATATTGCCGCGGTCCAGAAAGAGATTGAGAAAATCGAAATCGAATTGGCCGAAACTCGCAAAGAAATAAAAAAATACCTGGAGGAGCTAGGATTATGAGCGATCACCCGGTTGAAGCAAATTCCTCCATACTCATCTATCAGAGCGAGGATGGTCAAACCCGCATCGATGTCCGCCTGGCCGAAAAAACAGTATGGCTCAGTCAAGCCGCATTGGCGGAGTTATATCAAACATCCAGACAAAATATAACAGTACACATCCGTAACCTGTACTCCGAAAGAGAACTGACTGAAACGGCAACTTGTAAAGATTATTTACAAGTTCAAAACGAAGGCAGTAGAAAGATTTCCAGAAAAATCAAGCTCTATAACCTGGACATGATCATTGCTATAGGTTATCGAGTTCGTTCTCATCGGGGCACGCAGTTCCGGCGCTGGGCCACAGAAAGATTACGGGAATATCTGGTCAAAGGTTTCACCATGGATGACATCCGGTTGAAAGAGGGACGCACATTGGGAGCGGACTACTTTGACGAATTGCTGGAGCGTATTCGCGATATCCGCACATCGGAAAAGATGTTCTATCGTAAGATCACTGACATTTATCGCCTTTCGATCGATTATGATCCACAAGCCGAAATCACACATGAATTCTTCGCTACTATCCAGAATAAACTACACTATGCGGCACACGGTCATACCGCCGCGGAACTAATCTCCACCCGAGCCAATGCCGAAAAGCCTAATATGGGATTGACCTCCTGGAAAGGAGCCAAAGTACGCCAAACAGATGTGGTAGTAGCGAAAAACTATCTAACCGAAAAAGAAATAAAAGATCTGAATCGCATAGTTACCATGTATCTTGATTATGCCGAAGATCAGGCTCAGCGCCAAAATCCAATGTATATGAAAGACTGGAAAGATAAGCTGGACGCATTCCTACGTTTCAACAAACGTGAAGTGTTGAAAGATCCGGGTTCAATCTCTGCTGAAATAGCTCAGCAACTGGCACTCAAAGAATACAAAAAGCTCAGTACCAAACGATTAGCAGAAGAAGCCGATGAATCCGACGAAGAATTTGAATGTTTTGTTAAACAACTTAAAACAAATAAATGAATAAAAATAAAAACCAAAATCACAAAGGAATTGATTTTATTTTTAAATCCAATTATACTGATATCAGCAAACCCGCCGCGCCTCTGTTGAGCATGCGTAATCCGGCGGGTTTTTCTTTTTATCCCACCTCTTTTAATCTATCCGCTACACCTACCAATCGGAGCCAGCTTTCATGAAACATCCAAACGAAAATCGGAAGGGATATAAAAAAACACCTGCCGGTTGGATTCCCGAAGAATGGGATTCTATAAAAATTAAAAGCGTTTCACAAATAAACCCAAAGATAGAAAAGCCGCTTGAAGGTTCGATGAATGTGACTTTCTTATCAATGTCAGATGTTTCCGAAGATGGAAAAATTGTCTCCCAGCAGATTCGAGATTATCAAGATGTATGCCAAGGATACACAAGTTTTTCAAATGGAGATATTTTGATTGCAAAAATAACACCTTGTTTTGAAAATGGAAAAGGTGCGTTGGTAACTTCGCTTTTAAATGGATTTGGATTTGGTAGTACCGAATTCCATGTGATAAGACCAATTAATATCAAAAATGAATATTTATTTCTGATTTCACAAAGTGAGGAATTTAGAAAAAAGGGTGCTAACAACATGACGGGAAGTGCCGGTCAAAAAAGAGTTCCCACAAAATATATAGCATCTTATAAAATTCCACTCCCACCAAGAGCTGAACAAGATAAAATTGTTGAAATACTATTATTTTGGAACAAAGCAATAGAAATGACAATAAACCTAATTTCTGTAAAAATTAAATTAAAAAAAGGATTGCTTCACCAACTGCTTACTGGGCATATGCGTTTCTCTGAGTATGGTTCATCAATAAAAACTAAAATTGAATTACCAAGTGGATGGAAAAAGTGTAAACTTGGAGATTGTTTTAAAGAAAGAACAGAAACAGATTCTAATCTAACTTTGTTATCCATAACATCAGATCGAGGCGTAATCCCAAGAGTTGAAGTTAATCGTAAGGATTCATCCAATTCAGATAAAATTAAATATAAAAAAATCGTTCCTGGAGATATAGGTTATAACACTATGCGTATGTGGCAAGGAGTATCAGCGGTTTCTACACTAGAAGGAATTGTCAGCCCAGCATATACAGTATGTTCGCCAAAAAACGGAATGGTACCGAAATATTTTGGATATCTCTTTAAATATTCTCCAATAGTTCACACATTTCATCGCCATTCACAAGGACTTGTTAACGATACACTAAACTTGAAATTTCATCATTTTGCTAAAATTAAAATAAATATTCCCGAGAAAATGGAACAAGCAAAGATTGCTTCATTCATGTCTATTATTGATCAAGATATCTTTTTATTAGAAAAAGAATTAAAAATCTTAAAGGAGCAACAAAAGGGACTTTTTCAAAAATTACTGACTGGAGAAATCAGGCATCCAAATTATATAAAATATCGTGACAATAAAATGAACTTGGAGGAATGAAATATGTCAAAACCAAAAAAACCTAAAATGGCTATCTGTTACGATTTTGATGGAACACTTTCCAAAAAAAACATGCAAGAATATGACTTTATCCCCCAATTGAAAATGGCAAATAAAACTTTCTGGAATAGTGTTAAAAAAAGATCAATCGAGCAAAAATCCGATGAAATTCTCACTTATATGTTGATGATGTTAGAAAAAGCCAATCAAGCAAGAATTCAAATAAAAAGAGAAGCTTTCGTAAATTATGGAAAAAATATAGATTTTTTCTTCGGAGTTAAAGAATGGTTTAAAAGGATGAATGATTTCGCGATGAAAAGAGGGATTAAACTGCAACATTTTATAATTTCTTCGGGAATTGGTGAAATGATTGAAGGCACAAGCATACATAAGGAATTCAAAAAGATATATGCATCAACTTATATGTATGAACAAAATGGAGTAGCTCATTGGCCAGCTTCAGCATTGAACTATACAACAAAAACTCAATTTCTATTTCGTATCAATAAAGGAATTTTAGATGTCTGGGATAATACTAAAATAAACAAATTTATTCCAAAACCTGATCGACCCATCCCATTTACTAGGATGATTTACATTGGAGACGGAAGTACGGACGTTCCATGTATGAAATTAGTAAAAGAACAAGGTGGGCATTCAGTTGCAGTATATCAACCGGGATCTGCAAAAAAAAAACATGCAGCTTATAACCTTCTTGCCGAAGATAGGGTGAATTTCGTGACTCCAGCTGACTATCGTGTTAAGAAAAAATTAGACCAGCAAGTCAAAGCAATCATTACAAAAATATCAGCAGATTATTTAGTTGACAGACTTGAAAAAGAGTGCAAACAAAAGAGCAAGAAAAGCAAATAATTTAATGGAGGTTGAAATGTCAAAAACAAAGTCTCATCATGTTGTTCCCAATCCTGATGGCGGTTGGGATGTAAAGAAGGGCGGCGCTGAAAGAGCCAGTGGTCACTTTGGAAATAAAAGTGATGCTGTCGATGCCGGACGACAAATCAGTCGCAATCAGCAGACTGAGTTTGTTATTCATGGCAAAGACGGGAAGATTCAGCAGAAAGATTCCCATGGCAAAGATCCTCATCCCCCAAAAGGATAATAAATATTGATTAACAATAATTTGATTTCACTTGAGGCAATGAATGAATAGACTATCACCACCGGATTTTCGCGAAGATGCTATTTCAAAGTTCCCGGCACTGTGTTTGTTGATGCAACTCGGGTATAAATACATATCTCCAGAAGAGGCATTGGCGCTACGCGGCGGGCGACTGAACAATGTGCTTCTCGATGGCATCCTGGCTCCGTGGCTGAGAAATAACAATTCGGTGCATTTTAAAAATCAGGAAATCCCTTTTACCGAAGGCAATATTATCAGCGCCATGCAAGCCCTGCGTGAAGTTCCTTTCGATGGACTTATCCGCACCAACGAAAAAATCTATGACCTGCTTTGCCTGGGGAAAAGCCTGCAACAGAGCGTGGATGGCGACACCAAAAGCTTCAGCCTGCGTTACATCGACTGGGAACACACCGAAAATAATGTCTATCACGTAACTGAGGAATATGCGGTGGAACAATCGGGCAGCCATCAGACGCGGCGGCCCGATATTGTTCTATTTGTCAACGGGATACCTCTGGTAGTAATCGAGTGCAAGTCTCCTCATTTGAAGGACCCGATCAAGCAGGCCATATCCCAAAATATCCGCAACCAGAAAGACGACGGCATCCCGGGACTTTTCATATATTCGCAAATACTTCTGGCCTTATCCAAAAACGAAGCCAAATACGCCACCACCGGTACTTCGATCAAATTTTGGGCGGTGTGGCGCGAAGAGGAAAAAGAATTCGAAACCCTGGTTCAAAATCTGATCAATACCCCAATGTCTCCCGACCAGGCTCTGCATTTATTTGGAGGAAGTATCTGGACGGAACGGGATCAAAACGAGTTTCTACAACAATCACCGCGCCTGGTCACCGAACAAGATCGAATCCTCTATGCCTTATGCCGCCCCGAACGCTTGCTCGAATTGGCTTTTCGTTTTATCCTGTTTGATGCCGGCGAAAAAAAAATCGCCCGCTACCAGCAGTATTTTTGCGTAAAAAATATCATCAACCGCATCGCCGCAATCGGCTCCGAAGGCAGAAGAAATGGCGGCGTAGTGTGGCACACCCAGGGGAGCGGAAAATCCCTAACCATGGTCATGCTGGCTAAATCCATTTCGTTATGCCCGGACATCGCTAATTATCGCATCGTGCTGGTTACGGACCGCATCGACCTGGACGATCAAATATCCGCTACATTTCATTATTGCGGAAAGGACCGAGAACGTGCCAAGACCGGAGCCCATTTGGCAGCTCTCTTACGAGACAGCAAAGAAAAGATAATTACCACCGTCATCGACAAATTTGATGCGGTAGTGAGCCGTTTTTCATTACGTATCACAAACCCCAATATTTTTGTTCTGGTCGATGAAAGCCATCGCGGACAATATGGCCCCCGACATGCCAAGATGCAAAGAGTTTTACCCAATGCATGTTATATCGGCTTCACCGGCACTCCGGTCATGAAGAAAGACAGAAATACAATCGCCACTTTTGGCGGATTGATCGCCCCGGCTTATACCATCGACCGAGCCGTCGCCGACAAGGCGGTGGTTCCATTGCTTTACGAAGGCCGGCATGTCGAACAGATGGTGGATGCCAAAGGCATTGATTCATGGTTCGAAAAAATCACTTCTTCCCTCAGCCCTGAACAAGCTGCAGATTTAAAAAAGAAATTCTCCAGCACCGATCAATTGAACAAAGCCGAACAAAAAGTGAAAGCAATCGCCTGGGATATAAGCACCCATTTTCGGGACAACTGGCAAGGAACCGGCTTCAAGGGGCAATTGGTTTGTCAGGATAAGGCCACAGCCCTCATGTATAGAAGATTTCTGAATGAATTCGCCATGGTATGGTCCGAAGTTTTAATATCTGGTCCTGATGAGCGCGAAGGAGAAGAAGATATTTATCAGGAAAACAAAGAAGCTGTCCAACGCTTCTGGAAAATAACCATGCAGCGTTTTGGTAATGAAAGTGAGTATAATAAGCAAATCATAAACGCTTTCAAAAAATCCGAGCATCCGGAGATCATTATTGTCGTTGACAAACTGCTAACGGGATTTGACGCCCCATGCAATACCGTTTTGTACCTGACGCGCAAATTGAAAGATCATACATTGCTGCAAGCCATTGCCAGAGTAAATCGTTTGGATGAGGGCAAAGATTATGGATTCATAATTGATTATCGGGGAATATTGCAAAACCTGGACCATGCTCTCGATTTGTATGGCAGCCTACCTGAGTTTGATCCCGATGACCTGAAGGGTATTTTAACCGACATTCAAAAGATTTTAGTTGAACTGCCACAGAAACACTCCGTCTTATGGGACATTTTTAAATCGTTGCAAAACCGCAAAGATGAAGAAGAATACGAACAACTTCTAGCTGACGAAGAACTGCGTAATAAATTCTATGAACGACTTTCCATCTATTCCCGCACTTTGGGAATCGCCCTGTCTTCAGCCATATTTTATGAAGAAACTCAACCTGCCAAAGTGGATATGTACCGAAAAGACCTCGCTTTTTTTATTAAGTTACGGAGCTCCATCCAACGCCGTTATGCGGAAACAGTTGATTTCGGCGAGTATGAACCCAAGATACAAAAACTACTGGATATTCATGTGGGTACGGGCGAAGTTGAAACGATCACGCCTTTGGTGAATATTTTTGACAAGGAAGCTTTCGCCCATGAAATCACATCCTTAACCGGAGAGTCATCTCGTGCCGATACCATTGCCCACCGTGTTACCCGTTCCATTCATGATCACATGCAGGAAGACCCGGCATTTTACAAACGATTTTCAGAAATGCTGAATGAAACCATCCGTGCCTTCCGGGAAGATCGCTTGAAAGCCAACGAATATCTGATAAAAGTCACAGACATCATGAATGCCATCGTCAACCGTACCGACGACGATATCCCCCGGCAATTGAAAAACAAAGATGTGGCCAAAGCCTACTATGGCACTTTGCATGAAACACTCAATCGCTTTAGAAACTCACAGAAAGATTATGAAAACTTTCTTGCCGATACATCGCTGGCTATCGATGAAGTGATTGAACGCCAACGAAAAGTCAATTGGGTTCAGGACATGGATACACAAAACCGCATGAAGAATGAAATCGAAGACCGACTTTTTGATTTGAAAAAGCATTCTTCAATAGACCTGACGTTTGTAGACATTGATGCGATTTTGGAACAATGCTTGAGTATCGCCAGAGTCAGAAGACCATAAAATGCAAATCGAGATCCCATTTGGGAAACGTAAGTTTTATGTGCAGGTTGAATGGAGTAAGCGTAAAAGAATAGCGGTTATCATACAACCCGATCTTTCAATAAAAGCCAGAGTTCCAATTGGCGTCGATTGGGTGACTATTAATAAATTTTTAATGAAGAAAGCGGCCTGGATAGCAAAACAGGTTGACTTTTTTAGCCGCTTTCATCCATTGCCTGTTAATCGACGTTATATCAGTGGCGAAACCCATCTATTTTTAGGAAAACAATATCGTCTGAGAATTAAAACAGGCAAAATTCATAACACTAAATTAATTGGACAATACTTTATAGCTGAAGTTCCTTCTGATCAGCATTATGAAAAGGTGAAAGAACAAATGTTAAAATGGTATCGTGATCATGCCCGGGAAATCTTAACAAAAAGAATAAATCAAATACTCCCTGTTTTCCTAAAACTTGGAATAAAACCTCCACAATTTCGCATTCAAGCAATGAAAAAAAGATGGGGGAGTTGTTCGAAAAAAAAGAACATTACCTTGAATACAGAACTGATAAAAGCTCCAATCATATGTATTGATTATGTGATAACCCATGAACTATGTCATCTACTTTCTTCCAGACATGATGCGAAATTTTATAGGATATTGTCCAATTTCTTACCGGATTGGGAAAAACGAAAAGTCAGACTTGAAAAAGTATTAATCTAATAAAGGTATCAATTTAGTGACAAGTGCTGCAGTGGCTGCCAGAACAGCTGCCGCAGGAATGGGACGACTTGGACGAGCCGGAGCTTTCCCCCTTTGCGCCGGAGGAAATAGCGCAGCAGGAGACCATCTTTTTCACCTTGGAGCTGCCGCATTTCTCGCATGCCACGTCGGTGGCGGCCGAAAGCGAACGGATGAATTTTTCAAACACCTTGCCGCACTTCTGGCATTTATAATCATAGACGGGCATATTGCATCACCTCAAGGATAGATTTTACCCCAGGTTCAGCCAGGAGTAAAGCAGGCAGCCGGTTCACTTGTTCGAGCTGGGAAATAAGTGATTAGTAATTAGTGATTGGTGATTGGAGAAGAAAAAGCCGCATAAATATTTCGTACGATCTCTTAACTAATCACTATTCACTAATCACTATTCACTGTTATTGCTTGACCGCGTCATCAAGCAATCTGACGATCTTGACCGAAAGCATGTCGACCACGGCCTGTTCGCCCTTTTCAAAGTTATAGTATGCGATCGCCTGGCTGAGAGCGCTATCCTTGGCGAAGACATGCTGCGGCCGGTTGTCGGTCATGTAGCCGTTGGCCGCGCGAAAAGCGAAGATATCCTGGTCCCTGAGCGCGAGGAACCTGGCGTTCAAAGCGGCCATTTTTACGCCGGTATCGGCATAGAGCTTCTCCAGTTGGGGCAGCAGCACGGCGGCCTCGGGCTTGTCCTTGGCCAACGCGGCGGCTTGCGCCACGCATTGGTCGAAAGCAGCCAGTACCTCATCGATGATCTTCACACCGGCGTCGTTGGCTGCCGCGGCCTGGGTTGCGGTTTTCGCGGCCGCAGCCTGGGGGTTCTCCGCTTTTTTTCCACAGGCGGCAAAAAAAATCAGAACCGAGCACACAAACAGGACCTGGATGGGTTTGCTCAACATGAGGGACCTCCTAGCAAATTTGGCGAACGGCACAAGGACTGATTGATGTCACTATGATGTTTTCAACTAACACTATTACAAACATTATGTTTTTGACAATATTGGTTAGCTGTCAAAAACCTCTAGTGTTTGTATAGTCACACTAGTAGGTTTCAGCGGATAACTGAATTAGCTGAAACCAAAGTGTGACTACCCTAACACCAACACTTGGCTTTGATATTCTAGAACATCTTCTTGGCCATGCCAAGAATGTCGTCGATGGCCGAGCCTTCCCCGTCGGCATCGAGCAGGCCGCCCAGCGCGTCCAGGGGCGATTTAGAAGCCTTCTTTTTCCGGCCGCCGCCAAGCAG
>JAFGLS010000027.1 GCA_016927935.1 Syntrophaceae bacterium | reverse complement strand
AGTGAGTCCCAAATTTCAGAAGCGCAATGCACTGAAATTTGTTGGACGAACTATCCAATCCCGATATATCGGGATTGGGAACAATCCCGCCATAAGCGGAGGGTATAATAGCCCCCCACCTTGGGGCGGAATTAAGGTCCAGTCCCGATAGCAATCGGGATTGCCCAGGGATTCATATCCGTGATTGATATTGCCATATTGTTGTAATTATATTATAACACTTCATATCCAAAAAGAAATTTTTTTACATCATTTTTGGTTCATAAAGGTTAAGAGGGAAAAAGCAGCTTTTGATAATCACCACTAGAATAAAAATCGCACTTGTCATTTTATTAATTATTATCATAATCGGTACTATCGGTTTTCATTTTATTGAAGGATGGATATTTGTTGATTCTTTTTATGCTTGCATCGCTACAATTACCACTGTCGGATATGGCGATTTCGTTCCTGTAACATCGGCAGGTAAATTTTTTACAGTTTTTATAATTATTTTTGGTGTGGGCACGGCTTTTTACACGTTAGTTCTTTTGGTGGAAACTTTTGTTGAAGGACGCCTGCGCAATTTATTAGGGAGGGGAAAATTGGAAAAAGTAATCGAGCAAATGAACAATCATTATATTATCTGTGGCGGCGGCCGTATCGGTTTTTTGATTTGCCGCGAATTGATGGCCGGTAAAGTGCCGTGTGTCGTGATTGATAATAATCCGGATGTGATTCAAAAGGCTAAGGACGAGGGTTATATTTACACTAAGGGAGATGCGACACAGGATAAAGTCTTAATTGCGGCCGGTATCAAGCGGGCTCAAGGCATCATTTGCGTACTACCTTCGGATGCCGAAAACCTTTATGTTATTCTGACAGCAAGGGAACTGAATCAAAAAATTTATATTATGTCTCGCTGCGAGGAAGAAGAATCTGAACATAGATTACTTCGTGCAGGAGCAGACAAGGTCATGTCCCCCTACACGCTTGGTGGTGTCCGGATGGCTATGGCTATTTTACGTCCGGCCATGCTAGATTTCATCGAAATTACCACCAGCAGACAAAGTCTGGAATTGCGCATGGAAGAAAGCCCTATCTGCAAAAATTCACCTTTTATTTCTAAAACACTGGAAGATTCGGAAATTCGCAAGCGTTATGGACTGATTATTGTCGCCGTGAAGAAGGATTCGGGGAAAATGATTTTCAATCCCATGGCTAATTATGTTATCGAAGAAGGCGACATATTAATATCAATGGGCGAGGATGAAAATGTTAAACAATTTACTCAATCCTGCCTGGGGTAAAATAAGGAGACTATAATGAGAATAAACAATAGGAAACTAATTTGGATATGCGGTTTGCTCTTTTTAAGTATTGCTTTATCAGGCTGTGCTGGCCCAAGGCTTTACAGCATTAATATGTATTATGATGCGGAAGAGGCTGTCATTCCAGCTTATCTGAAAGCCGATAGCAAAACCGCCGGCGCTGTTATTTCAGTGGCTGAATTTAACGATGCGCGCCGGATGGACGACCAGCTTGTAATCGGACGGGTGACAAAAAGTGACGGCACAAGCATTCTTGTATTTCCTAAAAGTGTTCAGGCAACAAAAGTTGTCGCTTACGGCATTGGAAGATATTTGAGAAAGGCAGGTTATCGGGTTGCGGAAAATATCGAACAATGGAATTTGAATGAGGAAAATATACCGCAGGGAGACTCCAAAATTATTATCGGCGGCAATATCGAAGAACTGGAGATTTACTGCCGAAAAGCTTTTCTGACCAATTCTTATGTAAGCAATATTAAATTAAATGTTTTTTTTGCGGACATGGCCAATGGCAGGATATTGTATAAAACAACGGTAGAGAACAGTTATTCCATGGAACATGTTTGGTTTTCCGAAAACATTCTCGGCGAACAGGCTGAAATCATCCTTGCCGATGCTGTAGAAAGGCTTTTTGAAGATAAAAATACAGCGCAGAAACTTAAAGAAGCTATCACTCAGTAAAATTATTACTCATTCAATATAATAATACCGTCCTTCCCGATGTTTCTGCTGGGAATCCGGCACGTTAATGGCTAAGAACTTAAAAAAATCTGAAATGCATAACACCTAATTCTAATATTCCAACTGATTTTTTCGTTAAGTGAAAACATATTGACAACCGGTCTGATTATGGTACTATATTCAGGCCGGAGGTAACTATTATGAATATTGTAAATGATATCAAGCCAATTACTTATTTAAAATCAAAGGCCGCTGACTTACTCAATCAAATCAATGAAACACAGAGACCTGTAATTATTACGCAGAACGGCGAACCACGGGCTGTGCTGCAGGATCCTGCCAGCTATGAAAATATGCGCAATGCAATCGGTATCTTAAAACTTCTTTCGCAGGGGGAAGCCGATATTCGGTTCGGCCGGACGAAGCCTCAGGAAAAGATGTTTAATGAAATTCAAGCCGCATTGAGAGAAAGGCTTAAATGAATAAAAAATACACGGTTGAATGGGCGGCTGTTGCTGAAAGTGATTTGCAACGGATCATTGATTACATAGCGACGGATAGCCCAGGTAATGCTTTACAAGTTTTCAAGAGAATTCGACAAAAAACATCAAACCTTTACACTTTTCCAGAAAGAGGACGTATTGTTCCGGAGCTGCAGGGTCAGGGAATAAACATTTACAGGGAGTTAATCGTAGCTCCCTGGCGAATTATCTATCGTATATCAGATAAAACCGTTTTTGTTTTATCGGTAATAGATTCGCGACAAAATGTCGAAGATATCCTGCTTAATAGATTGCTTAAATAAAGTCTTATCACTGCACATTTAATATGTGCTGTTGCCTTTTGGTTCAGCTATTAATTATCCGAAATACTTGATTGGCCACTTTTTATTTATGCGGTTTAATGATTACCTTGATTGATTTCCTGCCGTCGGCTACCAATTGAAAGCCTTTGACAACGTCTTTTAAAGGAAGTCGGTGCGTAATCAAATCATCCACCGTAACATGATGCCATTCTATCAACTTCATCGCTTCCATAATGTCCGGTGGTCCGCAATAATAAGAAGTTAGAATGGCAATTTCCTTCATCCAGAAATCGTTGATAGGAACGACAACTTTTTTATCAGGTCCGGGAACGGCAAAAAGAACAATCACACCACCTTTATCAACGCAAAGCCAGGCCTGCTCAAGGGCTGAATCGGCGGAAGCGCATAGAAGTATAACATCTGCTTTTTTGCCGTTTTCTTTTATTAAGTGCCTGGAAATGTTGTCTGCCGCGTTGATGGTGATATCGGCTCCCATTTTTGAGGCCAAATCCAGCTTTGTTTTGTTGATGTCGGCGGCGATTATTTTGCAGCCCTTTGTTCTGGCGAGCTTTATGTTGAGCAATCCGGACATGCCGCAGCCGATAACCAGCAATGATTGACCCTTTTTCACGCCGGCCAGCCTTTGTGCCCGGACAACACAGGCCAGCGGTTCAATGAAAGTGCTTTGATCAAAGGTGATATTTTCAGGCAGAAGGTATGTTCCTTTTTCGATAAGAATTTCCGGAACAAGAATAAATTCGGCAAAACCGCCGGGAAGCCTTTCCTTGACTTCCGAGCATTGGGGGTAGTGCCCGTTTTTGCAATAGTAACACTTCATGCAGGGCACTTTCGGGGCGATAAATACACGGTCACCCGGTTTATATTTTTTTATAGATTTGCCGACAGCGAAGACTTCCGCTCCTATTTCGTGTCCCTGAATAAGCGGTGCTCGCGGAAGACGGTACCATTCGACTATATCACTGCCACAGATGCCGCAGGAAATTACCTTAACCAGCATCTCCTTGTTTTTGGGCTTGGGAGTGGAGATTTCTTTTATACGAATATCTTTGTTATTGTACCAGTATGCGGCTTTCATTTTTAATGAGACTTAAACTTCAGCAAGGCAGTGCACTGAAGTTTGTTAATCGAATTATCCAATCCCGACATATCGGGATTGGATAATTATCCCGCGAGTTTCAGGCGCGCGGGATTCAATTTAATGATTCATACCTTAGATTTTTTCAAACTATTGTAGAGTTCAAAAGCCCGTTTCGGATTTTCTTCGTCATGGACTACGGCGCGGACCGCTTTAATCATGGCAATCGGCGCGTCCGACTGGAAAATATTGCGTCCCATATCAACCCCGGCAGCGCCTCCCTGAACGGCATTATAAGCCATGGTCAGGGCGTCCAGTTCCGGAATTTTCTTTCCGCCGGCCATAACAATCGGCACGGGGCAGGATGCCGTGACTGTTTCAAAATCTTTCTCCACATAATAGGTTTTGATGTAGTGGGCGCCAAGTTCGGCGCATATTCTGCAGGCTAATCGGAAATACTTGGCGTCACGGGCCATGTCTTTGCCCACAGCAGTTACCGCAAGAGTAGGAATTCCGTAACGGTTGCCCAGATCAACCATTTTGGTCATATTGATGATGGACTGTCTCTCATATTCGCCACCTATAAAGACCTGCACCGCCATGGCGCAGACATTCAAGCGTATGGAATCTTCGATATCCACGGCAATTTCTTCATTGGAAAGCTCCTTAAGAATGCTGGTTCCTCCGGAAACACGCAAAACAATAGACTGAGAAGTGGAAGGCGGTATGATACTGCGCAGGATTCCTCTCGTCAACATCAGCGTATCGGCATAAGGAGCTATGGGAAGAATGTTGATGTCCACCCGTTCCAATCCGGTGGTCGGTCCCTGAAAATAACCGTGGTCTATGGCGAGCATTACAGTGCGTCCTGATTTTGGATTAAATATCCTGGCCAGCCTGTTTTTCATTCCCCAGTCCAGAGAGCTTGAACCTTTTAGAAAAAATCCCTGGTTTTCCTGAGGCGTATCGCAGTGAAACATTTTCGCTTCTTTCATTCCATCCACGTCGGGCATTTTTATGTTCCCCTTTCGATTTTATAAAGAGTTTAATTATTGTTTTGTTTGGCGCAATCTTGCATATTTTTTGAAATTCGTCAATTTTACTTTTGTGTGGTGGAAAATTTAATTGGTCGCTTTTCAAAAAACTGAGGAATCGTAAAAAAATCGAGCACCTATTTTATTGGCCACGCTTTTTTAACGGCAACGTATTATTCTTTTTGAACCATTGAGGAGGATTGTATTTCTTCTTTCGCAGAAGCCGGGAGATGTCTTTTTGTCTGCGGGTTACTCTTTGTCCAGCCATATGTTTTATACGCCCTCCTCTTCCAGCGGAAAGGTAAAAGCCCTCAAACCGGCACGGGGATGTTCAGCCTTTAATTTTCTGACCAGTCCACAAAGCGGTTGAATTTTTTCATTTCTCACGGCCAGAAACAAGGCGTTATTTTCACCCGGCCAGTAATGCGTGCCGAGTTTCGGGTCTGATTCCTCTCCTTCACCCTTTAATCCGCACATTTTGGTGTATGCTTTGAATCCTGATTTCTTAAAAGCGGAAACAATAACCTCATCGGACTCCTCGGCATAAATTACAAAAAACATTTTCATAATTTTCACCTCTTCTGAAAAAGATGTTTTGGAGAAAATATAACTCAGTCAGCTTTTTGTTGAAACTCCAATTCCGAAAGCGTAGCGTAGCGGAATTGGTAAGTTGTAATGAGACTAAAACTTCAAAAGCAAAGCGCATTGAAGTTTTTTAGTCGAATTACCCAATAGCTAAAGGCGATTGAGAACAATCCCGCGAAGCGGAGGGGTTCATACCCTTGATTTCGCGTGTTTTTTCTTGAAGTATTCCTGCCAGTCATCGAATATATCATAAGCCGCCGGCACGACAACCAGGGTCAGAATCAGGGACGTCAGCAATCCGCCGATGACCGCGATGCCCATCGGTGCGCGCGTTTCCGCGCCTTCACCGACGGCGAGAGCTATTGGGAGCATGCCAAAAATCATGGCGAAAGTTGTCATAAGAATCGGCCTCATTCTCACCGGACCCGCCTGCAGGATAGCCTCACGCCGTGACAAACCCCTTTCCCGCAAAACATTGGTATAGTCAACAAGCAAGATAGCATTCTTTTTCACCAGTCCCATCAGTAAAATCAAACCGATGATACTGAAAATGTTAAGAGTCTTCCCTGTAATAAAAAGTGCGCCGAAAGCGCCGATAAAAGAGAGAGGCATGGAAAGTAAAATTGTTACAGGGTGAATAAAGCTTTCAAATTGCGAAGCTAGAACCATGTAAGCCATAACAATACCGAGCACTAAAGCAAAAAGCAGATAAATGAAGGATTCCTGCATGACTTCGGCCATTCCTTGGTATTTGGGCAGGTAATCGGCAGGTAGAATACGTCCCGCAATTTCATCAAGTTCATTCTGAGCCTGACCCAATGGTTTCCCCTCCAGAGAGGCAAAAACAGTAATAGCGCGTTGGCGGTCAACACGATTGATGACACTGGGACCTGTTCCTTCCTTTACGTTAACCATGTTGCCTAGTTCCACAAGTTTGCCGTCACGGGCGCGGACGTAGATTCTCTGCATGGCGTCCGAGCTTTCCCTGTCCTTGGCGTTCAATCTTACTCTAATATCATAACGTTTTCCTTTTTTTTCATCTTTATAACGGGCGATGTCCAGCTCTCCGCCGATCAATAGGTTGATTGCCTCGGCGATCGTGGCGACATCCACACCGAGGTCTGCCGCCTTGTCGCGGTCAATATAAACCTTATATTCCGGTTTGCCCACTTCCAGGGATGTGTCTACATCCACAATACCCGGCAATTTGGAAAATTCCATTGTGATTTGTTTTGCATATTTCTGCAACGAATTGAGATCCTGACCGCGAATGCTGTATTGAATCGGCACCTGTCTGATTCCGCCTCCGACAAGTGCAATATCTTCAGCAGAAGCTTTTATGCCGGGAATCTGTTTGAGTTTAACACGGGCAATTTTTTTGATATCTTCCTGAGAGTTTTTACGTTCGGCTTTCGGTTGCAAGCCGACCATCATAATTCCCCTATTCGTATAGCCCTGGTATCCCTGAACATAAAGGACAGACTTGACTCCTGGAATTTCTCTTACCATCCTCTCGGTATCTCCAAAATATTTTTCGATCTGGTCAACAGAGTAATCAATTGGTGCTTCCAAACGTACAATAAAATTACCCTGATCCTCCGGTGGCAGAAATTCTTTCCCTAAACCAAGCCAGGCTATTAAAATACTTAAAACAAAAACTGTAGCCATACCCAAAATCATCAGTAGCCTGTTGTTGAGAGAGAATTCCAGAACACGGCGGTAAAATGTTTCCAATCGTTTATAATTTTTCTCCAGAAAATCTCCTGATTTTTTCCAAAACGGCCAATGGCAAATAAAATTGCCACTCGTTTGGTAAACAGAAGCTGCTTTGCTATGAGGCTTGAGAAAAATGGAAGCCATCATCGGCGTCAGAGTAAAGGAAACAAGTAAAGATACCATAACGGCAAAAACTATAGTCAGAGCAAACTGAAGAAAAAATCTTCCGATGAGTCCTTTCATGAAAGCAACCGGTAAAAAGATAGCAACAATAGCCAATGTCGTAGCCATGACAGCAAGACCGATTTCCGAAGTGGCAAATTTGGCCGCTTCCATAGGTGCCATTCCTTCTTCCACATGGCGGTAGATATTTTCAATGACAATAATCGCGTCGTCAATCAACAGTCCTACCGAAAGCGACAAAGCAAGCATGGTCAGGTTGTTGAAAGTGAAACCGAAAGCATTAATCAGTGCGAAAGTGGAAATGATGGAGACAGGCAGTGCCACAGCGCTGATTAAAGTTGTGCTTATGTTCCTGAGAAAAAGAAAAACGGCAAGAACCGCAAATAGACTTCCGAGAATTAAGTGGTGCTGCACTTCGTTAATCGAACGAACGATAAAAAGAGATTGATCCACCGATGTGTTAATTTTCATTCCCGGCGGCAGCGTTTTATTAATTCTTTCCACTTCCTTTTTTACACGGTCGGCGACAGCAACTGTGTTTGTGCCTGATTGTTTCTGGATTGCCATACCGACTGCCGGGACACGGTTGAAGCGGACAATGGATCTTCTTTCTTCTGTGCCGTCTTCCGCCCTGCCGATGTCTTTTATTTTTACAGGAGCTCCGTTATAGTAACTGACAATCAAATCATTAAAATCAGGAATCTGAGCGAATTCCCCCTTAATCCGGACAGTGTATTCCTTGGTTTGAGTTTCAATACGTCCGCCGGGCAATTCAACGTTTTCCCGCTTGAGAGCGAGAACTATATCGGAAGGGGCTATCTGATAAGCCTTCATCTTGGCCGCATCCAGCCAGATGCGTACTTGTCTGAGCCGCAATCCGTAGAAAATGACATCGCCGACACCGTTTATTCTCTGCAACTGTTCTTTTAAAACTTCATCGGCATAGGTGGAGAGATCACGGATGGATTTATCACCGGAAAGATTCATGAATAAAATTGGCGTGGAATCGGGATCGACCTTGGCAATTCTCGGTTCTTCGATATCATCGGGTAATTTATTCCGGATCGCTGAAATTTTTTCACGGACATCCTGAACTGCCAGGTCAATATCTCTTTCCAGTACAAATTCCACAACTGTGCGGGAGACGCTTTCCATACTGGTGGATTGAATGGTCTTTACGCCGTTGATGGTATTGATAGCGCCTTCGATTCTGTCGGCAACGTCAACGTCCATGACATCTGGGCTGGCACCCTTCAGTGTTGTGGTAATGGTAACAATGGGGAAATCAACTTTGGGAAATAGATCAACACCTATGCTGGGATAACTGACAATACCCAACACTACGAGTGCCATGATGACCATAGTGGCGAATACCGGACGTTTTACCGATGTATCAGCGAGCCACATTAACCTTTACTCCTTCAGATAAGTTGTTCTGCCCCATGATGACAACCTGCTCTTTTTCTTTCAGGCCTTCGATTATTTCTATGTCCTCTCCATATTTATTGCCTGTTTTGACTGCTCGTGAACGTGCTGTATTTTCTTCCACTATAAAGATGCTGATAGTCGAGTTATCGTAAATTAAAGCCGTCAAAGGTGCAACAACGGCCTTGTGCGTGGCTCCCGTATAAATTGTTGCTCTGGCGAATAATCCAGGTTTTAATAACCGACCTGTGTTCGGGACAACGGCTTCCGCCTGCAATGTCCTTGTCCTTTCATCCACATGGGGATACAGTATTTTTACCTTCCCCCTGAATTTTCTGTTGGGGAATGAATCAACTGTAAAGTCAACATCCTGTCCTGTTTTCAAACTGGCTATTTCTTTCTCACTCACTGTAAAAATCAGCTTCAGTGGATCAACTTTGATTAAATGGAATAGAGGAGAACTGGTGCGAACGTAGTCACCGGCGGACACTCTCTTTTCCTTTACCATACCATATAAGGGCGAATATATTTTTGTCCGGGAAAGTCTTTCTCTGGCAGTGTCCAGCGTGGCTTTTGCCCTTGCTAAATCAGCTTCCGCCAGGGTTACTCTTGTGGATATATCGTCAAACTGCTGTTTAGTTATTAATTCTTCCTTAAAAAGTGATTCTTTCCTCTGAAACTCTGTCTTCGCATTGGCCAGGCTGGCTTCCGCCTGTTTCATGGCCGCGTCCGCCCGTTTTTCATCGAGCACGTAATCAATATCATTTATTTCAGCCAGAAGAGTTCCCGAAGCTACCGCATAACCTTCTTCTACTTTTATATTTTTTACTATTCCGTCAACTTCCGAACTGACCATTACTTCTTCGTCTGCTTTCAATGTGCCGGTCGTTTCAATATAAGGACGAACCAGCTTTTTTACCGCCGGAGCAACGCTGACATTAATCAAGGTCTGCTTTTCCACCTTTTTTTCTTTCTTACAGGAGACCAAAGGCATGCTGATTAAAGCCATCAGCAAAATCAAAAGCATTAATCTTGCAGCTCTTTTTGCTGACAAATTTTTAATGAAGCAAAGGGGTTTTTTTGTAATCATTGTTTTATCCTCCTCAATGGTAAGCAGGGAATGTCACATATCATTTATCGATATTGACAAATTGCAGTAATGTGCCGCTTGATTTTTTGACTTTCAGATAGGCCAGTTGATAGTCATACAGGGCTTCAGCTAATTTTTTGTCGGCGGTCACAAGCAGTGTATTGGCGTCCATGACGTCAAGGCTTGTCGCCAGACCGTTTTCGAACTGTTTTATTACGGCGTTGTAATTGTCCTTCGCGAAAATCTGTTGATCTTCCAGAAATTTAAGAGAACCCTTCAAAGTATCCAGATCAAGACAGGCTGCCCGCAGCTCAATATCCACGTTTTTCTTTAAATCATCGTAAGCAAGGCGCGCCTGATGCTCTAGAGCTTTTGCCTCTTTAAACTCGGCGATTCTCAAACCGCCTTCAAAAAAGGGAAAGGACAGGGAAACACCGCCGAATATACTCTCCTTGTTCATGGTTGGGCTGATGGGATCCTGATCAGCCCGATTGTAAATGGCGAACAGTCCCACACTGGGCCAGAAGGCGCCACGGGCATACTTTACCTGCTGCTCGGCCATTTTTGTCTGCATATCGTAACTTTTCAAATCAGTTCGTGAATCCTGAGCCGACTGCAGCAATTTTTCAAATTCACACACCTCTGCCGATGATAAACTTTCATCCTTCAGGGAAAAATCATTTTCCACTCCCGTTACGCGTATCAGTGCTGACTTGGCCAGTTGCAGGGAATTGGATGCTTTCAGATAATCGGCATGAGCTCCCGATAGTTCCCCTTGTGCCCGCAAAAGAGCGGTTTTAGTCAGTTCACCGACCTTCACTCTCTGTTCCACAAAATGATGATACTTAGTCAGTCTCTCCAGATTGGCACCGGCAATTTCCAGAGCTCTTTGAGCTTTGAGAACATCATAAAAAGATGACGCGACCGCCAGAACAAAATCCGATTTGGCCGTATCCAGATCATATTCGCTTTTTGTGATTGACTGACCGGCGATTTTCAAAGCGTCCAGTTCACGCGCACTGAGCGAAAAAGCCTGATCGGCGCGGACACCCCATGTCGCTGATTCATCAGGCTGAATCATTATACCGGACGTGGAGTATTTGTCGTCCGTAAACCAATTATATGTGCCGTAAGCCGTCAGTCGGGGAATTAAAAGCGACAAAGCCTTATTTTCGCTCATCCGCGCTATGTAAATATTTTCCCGCGCGATTTGAATCATTTCAGAGCTTTTTAAAGCCTTCTGATAAATTTCTCCGAGAGTGTATTCCTGAGCTGCTGATTTTTTGGCAAAGATAATTGCCACTGTCAGCGCAATCAATATAAATGAAAAAAATTTTTTCATTCTTGAAGTCCTTTCACATAAAAAAAATTACCCCGTTAAAAAGTCCTGCTGCTTGCAGCGCTAATGATGGTTATTCCTTTTTTAGCGAATTTGGGGTTTAATGTCCTGTGAAACTTACCCGTTGGAAAGTTAAAGGCTTTTTAACGGGGTTTACGGCCAAATATTTCCCATAGCCCTCTGCAGCCGTACATAATTGATATTATAATTCCCCAGAGCGTTGGCATATTCGGATTTTGCTCTGGTCAGAAGTGTCTGGGCATCGAGAACTTCCGTGGAAGTAGCAACTCTTTCTTTATATCTTTCCTCGGAAATGCGGAAATTTTCCTCAGCCTGTTCAATCATTTTCTGCGAAACGGAAATTTGATTTTCTGCTTCCTGCAGCATCAGGTACGCGTTTTTGATTTCCAGGGTAATCTGGTCGTTTAATTCTTTGAATGCCTCTATCGCCTGATTTTCTTTGGCTCTGCTGGCGTCAACTCTGAATTTCGTTTTTCCCCATTCCCAGAAGTTCCAATTGGCCACCGCCATTACATACCAGCTTTCCGCATCCTTGAAAATGCTGCCGGAAACACCCGGTTCATCGCCAAATCTGGTGTAGTTGCCGATGAGACTTAAGGCGGGGTAGTATTCGCTTTGCGATATCAGTACCAGCTTTCCAGCTTGTTCCGCTTTTAGTGAAGATATTTTGAGTTCAGGTCTGGTCTGACGGGCAGTATTCAAACAATCTTCAAATGACTGTTTAATGGGTTGATAGGATAGAATATCTACCAGTTCCACAGGTGTCGATATGTCGCGTTTTAATACAGTATTGAAACGTGACTTGGCCAGTTCCACGGCGTTTTGCGCCCGCACTAGAGCCTGACCGCCGTTCGCCAGTTCCACTTCGGCGAAAAGCAGATCGTTTTTGGGGATCATGCCCACCTTGTAAAAATTTTCGGCAACGTCGCGATGCGCTTTCAGCATCTCCACCGATTGATTTGCCGCGTCCTGAATTTTCTGCGCCTGTAAAATATTAAAGTAAGCGATTTTAACTTCCTGAACCACATCCTGAATTTTCGCTGTCTCTTCCAGGCGGGCGGCTTCTTCGCCAATGCTGTTTGCCAGATAATTGGCCCAAATCGCGCCGCCGGCAAAGAGCGGTTGTTTCGCTTCGATTACCCAGTTGTAGTTGTCCCTTGTTCCCACAGGCATTTCCTGTCCGTTCATGCTGGAGAGAGGTCCCGGAGGAATTCCCATAAATTTGGAGAAGGGATCTTCATTCAATTGCGTGTAACTGTAGGAAGTGCTGAGCTTGGGAAAAAATCCTGTAATTGCCTCCATTTTCTGGGATGAGGCACTTTTTGTCCCTTCTTTGGCAATATTCAAAACGATGCTGTTTTTCAAAGCAATATCAATGCTTGACTCCAGCGTTAAAGGTTCGGCAGCTAAAATCGGACGAAAAGAAAAAATAATCGCCAAAGGCATCAAAACAATGATGAGCAATTTATTATTTATCATGATTTTTCACTCCATTTAAAAAAATGTCCAGAATAAATCCCTTTTTAGAACGGGGAGATTCTTTCGTCGGCATCAACATCCATCTAACCGATGCCATTCTTATCAGATAAAATAAAGATTCAGCCATATCGCGCAAAGGCAGGTTGCGTAATAGGCCGGTTTCCATGCCACCTTTTAATAGATTTTCAATGAAGGTTATATGCTTTTGATAACTATCTGTAAGCCTTTGATGTAATTCTGTCATGGATTCCGATAAAGTTACTTTTTCCCCTTTTATAAACAACAAAAGAAAATCGGAATTATTTTCCACAAATTGCAGATGCGCGTCAATCAGCGTTTCCAGCATATCAATCAAACCTTTGGCTGTCTCTGTTGATTTTCTGATTTCTGAGAAAATAAAATCGAGCTTTTCACTGACCATTGTTGTGTAAAGATCCTCTTTACCCGTGAAAAACTGATAAAGTGAACCTATAGAGAAGCCGGAGGCGTTGGCGATTTCCGCCATTTTTACATCGTGGAAGCTTTTCGCGGCGAATATTTTCTCCGCTTTCTCCAAAATTTCCGCCCTTCGCGCGTTAAACTCACGTTCTTTTCTTTCAGCTCTAATCAAGCAATCACCTCTTGAATGACAATTCAATTTTTGAATGCCGGTTCATGATTATAGAATTTTTAACATTTGTCAAGGTAAAATATGCTTGGGGAAGATTTTTTTACAGACAATCTGCCATTAAATATTTTATTCCATTTTTCTTAGAAATTTAACGTTTCATTCAATAGAAAAGTGAATTGGCGAAGATTTTTTCTCGCTGAAGAATTAAATATTTGTTTTATTATATCAAATACTTACAAGTATATTTTCTCGATAATGCAAATTGGCACATTTATTTCATTATAGATGACTAAGAGTCTTTAAAATAGTTCAGAAAGGAGATAAAGGAACCATGAAAAAAATGATTCAAACGACCCTTTTGACCGCTTTCGTAGTTCTGGTGACCGCGTCTTTCAGCTATGCCGAGTTCAGCGTTACTGGAAACAGTAATTTTCCGTTCTTTCATCTTGGCTGCCTGGTTGTTGGCGGCTTGATCATCATTTCCCTTAAAAGGAAATACAGCAAATTATATCTGAGCGAAGCAATAGGCTCATTCGCTCTTTATACTCTTATGGTGTCTATTTTTACAGCGCCGGTTGTTGACGCTTTGAAAAATTTAATTAACTAACCCCTTTTCCCCTTTAAAGATATACCCTTAAGGAACCCCGTAATCTCTTACGGGGTTCTTTCTAATGAGACTCGACGAAAACGAATCCCGACAAGTCGGGATGAAGTTTGAGTCGTTAGTCGAATTATCCCCTGAGCGTAGCGAATGGGGATTTGAGATTAGCAGAACTATATTGAAGCGTAAGTGGAACTATCCCCGAAGCGTAGTAATGAGCCAAGCAGAAAACAAACGAAGAGAAGTTTGATGCGTAAGGCGAATTATCCCGCCAATCCACGACACGTCGAGATTGGCTAGGGACGGAGCGGGATAATGAGCACATCTTGTTACTCAGAAACATAGTGCACTGAAGCTTGCTGGTCGAACCAATGACATTCACTGAAAATGAGTGAAACGAAATTTGAAGTGTAAATGGAATTGTCCCTTCCACCATGGTGGATAGGGATATCCCGCCATTGAAAACCGAAATATGGTTGAAAATGTTTTGATATTGAGTTATTAGCTTAACATCATACAAAATTGAAAATGGGTGATAGGCCGACAGTGCTGTCGGCGTTTGTAGTATTAGCACCGATCCCGTTGGAATATTACGTGAAATAATAAAAGGAGGTTTTGACTTGAAAAATATAATACCGAAAAGCAAACTTCATTTTTTATTATTGAAAATGTTACTTGTTTTAACGCTGATGCTAAATTTTTTCGGATGCAATACGTTTGCTGCTGATCTAACTTATCTTGATCTACCAGAAACGGTGAAATGTGAGTATCAAGGTTACGAACCAGAACATAAAGAAGAAATGTATATTGGGAAACGCAGCATTAGTAGAATTATTAAAGATAATTATGCCCGACTTTTGTTTACCGGACGCAACAACGCTGAATATGTTTTACTAATTCCCATGCATAAATATCCTTACAGTAAATCTATATGGCTTGATCAATCTAAAAATAAAGAATCGGTATCTTTACATAATCCTGTCAAGGTGATTTTCAATCCTCCCGGTGAAAAAGGAATAAGAAACATCATGGCTTTGCTTCCGCCGGAAAGCTGGCAGGGATATCCTTCAGTAATAGTTTTATACAATGATAAAAACGAGGAACGCATTTATGTTGCCTACAGGAAAGGTCCCGGCAACGATGATATTTCCTGGTCTATTGCCGATGCAACGGAGCTGCACAAAAATCTCCCCAAGGTTAATAGGTCATGGAAACCTGCTTATTCACCAACCAGCATAAAGGATAAATGCGCTCCACATAGCTATTATAATTCAGTCGCTTTCAGTCCCGATGGCAAATATGCTCTGTCAGGAAGTTCCGATAGAGCAGTAAAGCTATGGGATATCAAATCAGGTAAAAAAATCCGCGTGTTTAGTGGCCATACTGATAATGTCCGCTCGGTTGCGTTCTGTCCCGATGGCAGAAATATCATATCAGGAGGTTGGGATGGTACCGTGAGACTTTGGGATGTTAATTCGGGTTCATTAATCCGAACTTTTAAAGGGCATAGGGGGTATATTTATTCTGTTGCTTTCAGCCCTGATGGCCAACACATTTTATCAGGCAGCTGGGATGATACCATGAAGCTGTGGGATACAGAATCGGGAAATGAAATTCGGACTTTTCAGAAAAAATCTAGTCATCATTATGGTCGTTCCAGCACCCCTATCGATTCAATCGCAATCAGCCCGAATGGACTTTACGCTCTTGCCGGTAATACTGATGATGAAGTGAGTCTTTGGGAAATTGGTTCGGGAAACAATATACGGACATTTTTAGGCCACAATGACATGTACATTAATTCTGTAGCATTCAGTCCGAACAGTCAATATGCCCTGTCGGGTGGCAACGATCAGACGATGAAGATTTGGGAGGTCTCATCGGGTTGGGAAATCAAAAGTCTTGAACAAAATGCAGGATATGTTTACTCAGTGGCATTCAGCCCTGATGGTCGCTATGTTCTTTCGGGTAATGAAAATGGCCTCTTGCTTTTGTGGGAATTAGCAACAAGCAGATTAATTCGCACATTTAAAGGACACTCCGGCAGTGTTCAATCGGTTGCCTTTAGCCCTGATGGACGTCTGATTCTTTCAGGAAGTGAAGACGAAACTTTGAAGCTGTGGGATGTTGAATCCGGTACGAGAATTCGTACATTTATAGCAGAGCCGGAGGAAGTTCCTTCAAAATGCAAAAAGGATTCTTCTATAAACACCTCAAACACCTCGCCAAAACAACAAGCAGAAACAAAATACGAAAAAGAAAAGGTAATTAAAAGGAAAAATCAAAAATTATCTTTGGAAATGCCGAGTTTTGATTGCTTTAAAGAGTCTTACAATAACATGAAAAGTATGGATGCAAACTGCTTCAAATCTTTAATCGATAAAATAATTTTATACTTATCAAAAGATTGCAGATACCAATTTAGTGCTTTTCAATCGTTCCCGCAGATAACACCCAGTGAAGATTGCCAACAGGAATTTAAGGTTGCATTACAGGAAAAAATTCCCCAAGTACAAGAATGTTATCAAGCCCCGGCAAACGCTAAATGCAAAGAACAAATGGATAATTATTTTGTGCGCGGAGTATTAGGCCCTGATAACTGCACCAAGGCAATGGAAAGACTAGTAAAGATTTGTGGTGATGATTTATCTTCAGATGAAAAGTGTTATAAAGACAACTGGTCAGATTTTGAAACGGCTTGCAGCAAAGAATAGAATGGTACTCTATAACGTCCTTCAACCAGTAATACTCATTTTTTACAGCCATAGAAAACTGAAATTAAGTAGCTATTAGAATTAACGACGCAAGACTTAATTGTTCGCTCTCTGTTACGTCAAGCATAGCTCAAGACACGTCGAAATTTATATCTGTGGTTAAATAAGTCTATCCAGGTGATCAGACAACGAGCGAGCCAGTTTCTGCAGGAGACTTATTTCCATATCAGGTATAAAACGGGACTCAACGGCATCGCCATTATTCCAGCTTGCTGAAAGTTCGCCGTTTATTTTAAAAAGCACAAGCGCCAGGATTGACTTATTAAAGATGTGTTGACAAAAGGCAGACATTGGCTTATAGTAATAGCGTGAAATACCTTAATTGGAGTTTAAAGAAAAACGAAATATTGAAAGCCAAGCGAGGTATTTCTTTTGAACAAATTGCTTTTTTAATTGAATCAGATCAAATACTTGGAATTGAAGAAAATCCAAGACGACCTGACCAAAAAATATATATTTTGGAAATTGAAGGTTATGCCGTCATTGTACCTTATGTGGAAAAAGGTAATGAGATCTTTCTCAAAACCGCGTTTCCGAGTCGAAAATATACAAAGCGTTTTGGTCTGAAGGGGGAATTATGAAAAAGATAAAGACAAAATTATTTGATCCGATTGATGAAGAAGAAAGAGAGTTGATGAAATCAATTGAAGAGGGTGAGTGGAAGCCTGTCAAAAATATGAATAGGGAGAAAGAAAAGGGAATAGTTTCAGCTCGAAATACTCTGAAAAAAGATAAGCGAATTAATCTCCGTATAAGTCAAAAAGATTATCAACAGATTCAAATAAAAGCTATTGAAGAGGGAATTCCTTATCAAACATTTATTTCAAGCATTATTCATAAATATTTAAACGGTTCCTTAACTTCGAAAGTATAAGTTAAACAGAACGGGTCCTTCCACAGGAGCACTGCCGAGTCCCTTATACTTTTTTCAACAAAAAGAAATTTTTATCAAATAAGTACAAAGAGATAAGGAGAAAATAAAATGTTTTCATATTCAAAAGAGGCGGAGATAAATGCACCTATTGAGCGAGTATATCAGGTTATGGTTGATTGGAAAAACTATCGCAGATTATTCCCTTCTGAGTTGCGGAAAATAAAAATCATTTCTGAGACAGATACCAGTGCGAAAGTAAATTATACAGTTAAATACATTATGACGGTTAATTACACTATAGAATATAAAGCAATTCTCAACAAGTCGCTCAAGTGGAAATTGACTGAAGAGGGGAGTATTCTTAAAAAGGACAGCGGTTCTGTGGAATTGACATCTCTTGGTAAAAATTTAACCAAAGGGGTACTCAGGGCTAAATTTGATTTTGCTTTTTTTGTTCCTACATTGCTCGTTGAAAATAGGCTGACAGAAAGCTTTGATATAATGCTTAACAATGTGAAAAAGATAGCCGAAAAAAGAAAGTAATAACTCATAGGAGTTTATTCCTATATTCTCCTTACGCTTGAGAAGAACTGATATTGGCACCACAATTCAACCGGTAATCATCAATTTTATTGTGAGACTCAAATTTCAAAATGAAGTGTATTGAAATTTGCATGTCGAACAATCCCGCTATAAGCGGAGGGTAGTGAAACTCCAATTACGAAAGCGAAGCTT
>JAFGLS010000026.1 GCA_016927935.1 Syntrophaceae bacterium | reverse complement strand
TAAGGTCAGCATCCAGAAGAAAGCGCTGAGAACATCTTTTCTTTCGGAAATCCAGGCAACCGATTCCACATGGAGGGGATGAAGGGCAAACACAGCAGCGACAAAGGCGCTGGGCCAGATTTCTTTGGTGGCGCGGTTAAAAAGCCAGAAGAGCAGAAGAGTGCTGAGGATATGCAGGGTAAGATTGGTCAGATGATATCCGCCGGCATTGAGGCCGTAAAGCTTATAATCGAGCATCAGGGAAAGCCACACGAGGGGATTCCATATTTCACCATATTTTTTACCCATAGAGCCGAACGCCCAGAGAATTCCGTCCAGCGATTTGAGGGATTTTATGTGGAAGTTTTCGGTGACGTAAATACCGTCGTCAATGTCAACGAAATCGAACTGATTCACCTGCCAGTAAACAGCAAATGTAACTGCTGCCAGAAAAACATAAACGGTAAGCTTTTTTTTGTTTTCACTGATGTTTAATTTGTTTAACATAATATTTTACGCTGCCGTTCCGAGATTTATACATTAATAATTTGTTTTTTCCGACAAGGTCATGCATTGCCAATTTAAACAAAACTTAAATCAACTGCAAAGTCCCTTGTTCCTGGCGTTTTGCAGCACAGTGCAGCTGCCAAGCTCGCAGGCTTTTTTTGCGTCGTCACATCCTGCCTTTATGTTTCCCGTATTCCAATAAACAATCGCCCTGTTGTTATAGGCATCGGCATAATTGGGGTTAAGTATAATAACCTGATTGAAGTCGCTGATGGCATTTTGGTATCTTCCAAATTTCGCAAAAATAAAACCGCGGTTGTAAAATGTAGTTGCATGATGGGGATTGAGGCGGACGGCTTTACCGAGGTCTTCTATGGCTAGTTCATAATTTCCGGTCTGATCATAAACAATCGCCCTGTTATTATAAGCTTTTATGTGAGAAGGGTTGATGGAGATGGCTCTGTTGAAATCATTAAGAGCCTGTTGATATCTGCCGTATTTCAGGTAAACAGCCCCCCTGTTATTATAGGCGCTGTCCTGAAGAGGTTGAAGAGCAATTGCCCTATCATAATGATAAATAGCTTCCCTGTTTTTATTTTTCTCAAAAAAAGCAAGTCCCAGTTGATTGTGTACCAGCGCATTTTCATTGGTCACATTCAAAGTATGACTGAAAAGAGTAACGCTGTCCTTCCAGTATCCACATTGCCTGAATGTAAGAATTGAAAGAACGCCAAGGACTGCAATTCCGGTCGGAAATAAAATCTTTTTTCGCCTGTCTTCGTTTTTTATGAAAGATTGTATTACCCAGGTCATCCCGAAGGCAATACCGACAGAAGGCAGATAAGTATAGCGGTCCGCCATTGCCTGAGAGCCGGATTGCACCAGCCCGATTACGGGGACAAGAGATCCCAGATACCAGAACCAACCCGAAAACAGGAAAGGCATTTTTTTGATGTAATACATAACGGCAGAAGTAATTACTACGAGAATAATTCCGGAAATTAGAACTTTCCATAAAGGCAGGGGAAATTTGTAGGGATACAACACGGCCAGATTGACCGGCAGGAAGATTTTTCCCAGATAAGTCACATAGGAAACAACAGCATTGGAAATACGCGCGATAAACGGCAAGGAATCTATCGAAGCTACGGTACCTTCTTTATTTTGTGCCCAGAAAGTAAGAATACTAACGGCGACGGTCAGCAAGATAAAAGGAATCTTTTCTCCAAAAAGCCGGCTGACGGAATGGAAATTGATGCCCCGTTCATCCGTCGTTTTCTGCCATCGTCCCAGCGGCCAGAAATCCAGAAGCATAAGTAAAAAAGGCAGGCTGACTATCATTGGTTTGGACATCAAACCAAAGGAGAATAAAATTAAACATAGAAGATACCGTGTAAGTTTGGAATTCTTCGCGTAAAACGCGTACGCATAAATACAGGCCATTCCGAAAAACAGACTCAAGACATCTTTTCTTTCTGCAGCCCAGGCTACTGATTCCACCCTCAGGGGATGAAGGGCGAAAAAGGCGGCGGCAAAAGCTGAAGCCCGGATATTATTTGTTGTTTTATTTAAAAAGAGAAACAAAAAAAGAACGGTGCCGATATGCAGAAGCAGGTTGATAAAATGATGACCGGAAGCGCTTGCCCCGAACAGTCTCCAATCCAATGTATGGGAGAGCCAGGTAAGAGGGTGCCAGTTACTTGAATTTGTGGACGTAAAAGCCCACTTGATGCTTTTCTGATTGATTCCGTGCTGAACATAAAAGTTTTCGGTAATGTATCCGTCATCATCGTAATTGATGAAGTCATTGCCTGCTGTCCTGCCGAAGGCTGCCAGACAGGCGATGACCAGCAATGTGATGAAAAGAAAAATTTTCTTTCTGCCGGCAATAACCATTTTTAAAAGAGAACCTCTTTTTAGATTGACATACCCCTTGTTCTTCTCTATACGGTGAAATCGTTTTTCAATTTTGGAAAAGGGTTTTTCTATATCATAAATTATTTATGGACTTAATCATTAATTTTTTGGATTTTTTCATTCATCTGGATAAATATCTGCCGAAGGTTATCCAGATATTCGGTGTTATGGCCTACGTTGTTATGTTTCTGGTTATTTTTTGTGAGACAGGTCTTGTAATAACGCCCCTTCTGCCCGGCGATTCTCTTTTGTTTGCACTGGGAGCGTTTGCCGCGCAGGGCTATCTGAATATTGAAATCCTGCTGGTTTCACTCTGTATTGCGGCCGTTGCGGGTGATACGGTCAACTACTCCATCGGAAAATTTCTCGGTCCCAAGGTTTTTCATTATCAGGACAGCCGTTTTTTCAAACGGGAGTACCTTTTGCGGACTCATCAGTTTTACGAAAAGCACGGCGGTAAAACAATAATTATCGCCCGGTTTGTTCCCATTATCCGTACTTTCGCTCCTTTTGTGGCCGGCATCGGCACAATGAAATATTTACGATTCATAACGTATAATGTTGTGGGGGGCATATCCTGGGTTTGTATTTTTCTCCTGGCGGGATATTTCTTCGGTGGCATTCCTGCCGTAAAAAGAAATTTTACCGTTGTTATCATAGCGATTGTAATAGCTTCGGTAATGCCCGGTGTTTTTGAATACTGGAGGCAGAAACGCAAGGGGTCGCTTCCTAAAAATTAAAAACGGTTTAAAAGTGAATAGAAAATTTGTCTTCACCTTACTTGCGCTGATTTTTGCGGCAACGCCGGTTTACGCCAAAAATGTAATCAAAATCGGCAGGGATATAAATATTTATAAAAATCAGCGGGTGGACAACGCCGTAACTATCGGAAGCCAGATAACCGTCAGCGGACTCGTGGAAAATAATGTTGTTGCCGTCGGCGGGTCGGTTGTGCTCACGAGTGAGGCCGTTGTCCGGGGCAATGTCATTTGTATCGGCGGAGTGGTTGCGCGGGGAAACGGCGCTCAGGTTTACGGCAATATAACCGAAGTGAATTCATCCAACATTTCTGATGCTCTTTCTTCTTTTTTCTACGATAACACGGAAGAGTGGTCGTGGCTCGCGGATATAATTTATTTTTCTTTCTTTGCCCTGCTTTTTTCGTTGGCTCTGCTCGCGGCTTTTTTGTTTCCCCGTCCTTTAAATGCGATAATGTTTTCCATTGAAGAAAGTGTGTTTAAGTCATTTTTCTGGGGTTTTCTCGGCATTCTGATGATAATGCCTTTTTATATGTTTCTGACGCTTTCTATTATCGGTATCCCTTTGATATCACTTGCTTTTTTTATTATGCTGCTGGCGTTTATATTCGGTTTTATCGCTGTTAGCGCTCTTTGGGGAAGGTTTGTAACGGTCAAGGTTTTTCGCAATCAAAAGCGGTCTCTTGTTCAGGAAACATTAATCGGTTTGATTTTTTGGTGGATTTCCGGTTGGTTGCCCTTTTACGCTGGCATGATTATCAGAGCCGCCGTGGTCGCCACCGGCTTTGGCGGTGTTCTGCTTACTGTTTTTGGCCGCAGTCATAATTGGCGGAAAAGCGGGAGGCAAAATCCTCCAAATGGGGGGGAATAATATTGAAATGTAATTATTGTTTTTTTGCAGTTTTCATGCTTTGGGCCGGCTTAAAAATTTTCGGAAATTCTCAGCCAGTATAGTGATTTTTTAATTGACTTTAACAGCAATAATTGTTAGAAGGAAACCGAAGCTTGTTGAAGCAAACCCATCCTGAAAAGGAGGGGCATAAACCACTGACCTAAGTCTTAACCGTGAGATATGGTGACAGAACCGTCAGGCGGCTTTGAAGAAGTAATCCGGCTGTACTGTCAAATCTGTAAAACTTAATTTAAATTAACAAAACAAATTAGAACTTGACAATTATTACGGGGCTGTATAGGTTGAGTTGATTGAGAAGAAGTTAACTAAAGTTATATTTAGAACAATGTATTCAGGAGCCCGCTTCGGGGATGAAAATCAATTGCAGGCAGATAATGGCAAGGTTCTTTTATCCCTTTAACGTGGTAGTGGTTTTGCTTGTATGTGTGACAATTCTTTTTTCTTTTTCCAAAAGCTATGCTCCGACAAAAATGTCCGATGCAGAGCTTTCTGATATTGAGGGACAGGCGATATTCAGCATTAATTACTATAGTGCCAGCAGCGCCGTCCCTTTTGGGAGTGATTTTTCAGGAACGGCATACAATTTCTGGACTGGCAGCCAGAGCGTGGTCCGTTTAATGCTGGGGATTGACGCGGAACTTAACGGGCATTTTCAATCCTTCAAAATGGGTTATTACAACGGCGGCTGGGATCAGGATACGACGAATTACTTTTGGGGGACAACCAACAGGGCTACGCCGCTTAAATGGACGGGGGTTTTTGTAGATTTCGGGTTTGATAATTATTCCAATAGCGGTACGCGTCAGCTGAATTACATTGAACTGGGCACGATAAGCGCCAGCGGTCACATCGAGGGAACTATTTGCACGATTAACGGATTGGTTTATGGAGGTACAGGGACGAATGAAGGAGTCATGTTAAGGCAGACGGCGGCAGGCTTCAGGTCGATTAATTTCAATAATGAGGTAATGTCGTTTGTTTTCGCGGCGAAGTACAGATATCAAACTCCTTCCGGAGGTGGCGGTGTGGGAGGAACGAATAATTTGCAGGGAATTTTTATAAAGATTCCTTATTACAATGCGGATAGTTAACTATACGATGGTACATTAGGAAGCTTTTTAAAAATAGTGTTGAACTGCCGTGGATAAAATGCCGCGGCAGTAGTAGGGCAGCAAGTGAATTTTTTCGTTGTTGGAAGTAGAAGCAGAAGTATTTTAACCTGCCGGAGAATAAACCGGCGCGCAGGCGTAAACGGAAGAAGCAGGCTTTAAAGCCTACTTATGACTTGCGCGCATGGTCATTTTTCGAAGGCAAAAAAATTGAAGAAGGAGATATGTTTATGAAAAAGTTTTTGTTATGTCTCTTTATTGCGATGTTTATGGTTGTACCCATGTCCTTCGCCAAAACTGTTATTTCGGAAAAAGATCTGCAGGAAGTAACGGCGCAGGAAGGCGTCACCATTAACTTCGATTGTTTCACTGTTGGGGCGATTTCCATCGCCGTACAGTCGTGGGGCGATTCTGACGGTTGTGCAACCTGCGGTGGATTTACGTCAACTGGTTGGGTTGGTGCCTCCGTTGACATGTCCAGTAACTTTGTCAGCATGACTGGCAACATGACAATTGACGTGGGTTCGTCCGGTACGAAGACCGCTCTGATTATCGGTCTGCCTAACCTGAACCTGGCCGGCAGCATTACCCAGGTGGTGAAGTTGTCCACGTCTCCGACGCTTGGTTCGGCCGGGGTACTGGGCACGTCATTCATGTCGGGTCTTTCTGTGACGCCCACTGGTCAGCTGATTATTTACGCTCATTGATGACTGTGGGATAAAGAAGGCGTTTGTATCAGCCTGATAATGCGGATAAGAAAGCTTTCTTCTGTTGGTGCTTGCTTATGCGCTTATGAAAAAAATGGCCGTTGGAAAAGGCCGCCTTAACAAAAGTTTATCTTGCTGCATGTATTTTTAATAGGTGTTGTTGCAAAAATTTAAGAAGGAGTGCAACATGAAAAAAGTTTTTATGTCGTTAATTGTCTTGAGTTTGTTGGTGATGATGCCATTTTGTTCATTTGGCAAGACAATCATCTCTGACGAGGAACTACAGGATATGACAGCGCAGGAAGGCGTCACCATAAACTTCAATTGTTTCACTGTGGGGGCGATTTCCATCGCCGTACAGTCGTGGGGCGATTCTGACGGTTGTTCAACTTGCGGTGGATTCACGTCAGCCGGTTGGGTCGGTGCCTCCGTCAACATGTCAAGTAACTTTGTCAGCATGACTGGCAACATGACAATTGACGTGGGTTCGTCCGGTACGAAGACCGCTCTGATTATCGGTCTGCCCACACTGAACCTGGCCGGCAGCATCACGCAGGTGGTGAAGCTGTCCACGTCTCCGACGCTTGGCTCGGCCGGAACACTGGGCACGTCATTCATGTCGGGTCTTTCTGTGACGCCCACGGGTCAGCTGATTATTTACGCTCATTAATACCTGTGGGATAAAAAAGGCGTTTGTATCAGCCTGAATAATTTGGATTAGGGAGAGTTGCTGGCGGGAGCCAGCGCTCTCCATAATTACCAACCCCTGGAAAAAAGAGAACCGTTTGTCGAGACTTATAGGCAAATATTTCTCCGCGGCAGGGAAAAAAGAAACAGGGTCGCAGTATTATTTTTAATAAAGAACCTGCCGTGTGAATGGACTGAAATAAAGAGCTTAACATGAAAAAGTTTTTATTATTAACAGTCGCTTTCTTGTTTGTGATATTGCCTTTTATTTCCTTTACCCAGACCCCAATTTCCGATAGTGAACTCAGCGAAGTGACAGCCGAAGAGGGAGTCAGTATAGACTTCAGCCAATTAAATGTTGGCGGAATCTCATCCCTTGGCGTGACATCATATGGCGACGGTGACGGTTATAACATCGGCACCTATACTTCCACGGGATTTGGAGGGTTAGCCAATGTTTATGTGGCTGGCAATATCGCGACTTTCAGCGGCAGTGGTAATATTGATGTCGGCAGCAGCGGCACTCAGACGCGGGTAACTATTACACCGCCGACAATCACATTGGGTGAGATGGATGCAGACACGATAATGAAATTGGGTACTACTATGAATCTTTCTGCGGGCAAGAGTTTAGGTCGTGCACATATAGAAGGATTTTCCACACAGCTGACGGCTGATTGTGTTCAGGTTTACGCCCATTGATGATGTTTTTGAGGAGGGTTTTTTATATATCATTGCGAGTCCCAACTTGACAGGGCGATTTTTTAAAATAAGATTTTTCCCCGGCGGATGCCGTTCAAATGACATGAAACGATCAGATCTGGAATAGAGGATTGTCATGGCGATGGCGGAAATGCCGGGCATAAATAGAAGAAGAAGAGAAGGATTGTATTTATTAAAGGGGGAGCATATGAAAAGGTTTTTAACTGTAGCGGTCATAGCGTTATTGGTGGCGATGCCTGCGGCGTCATTTGCCCAGACGGTCATTACCGATGAGGAGCTTAACGCTATAACAGCCGAGGAAGGTGTAAGCATCGATTTTACCAATATGCGCGTCGGCGGCACTACAACGTTGACGTCGCTCTCCTGGGGTGATACGAGCGGTTTTACTCCCGGCTACAACACCGCCGGCTACTTCGGTTTCAGAAATATTGCTGTAACCGGTTATCTGGCCAACATACCCAGCGGCACCATGAACGTTGACATGGGCACCAACACCGGCACCAGTGAGACCAAGATTTTCTTTGTTTTCCCGACCATCACTCTCGGCACCGCGAACATCTCCGGCTGGCTTTGCGGTGACAGACTTGCCACGCTCGACAGCACCGGTTACTCCCAGGGCGGTATCCTCGGCTTTACCGGTTTTTCCACCCAGGTATCCGGGACAATGGCTGTTTATGCCCATGGCCCATGATTAGACTGGCAGGGCATGATGATTGAAGACTATGATGAAATATAACTTTATAAGAGTCATCACTTTAATTTCAATTTTGATTTTGTTTTTTGCTCAGTCAGTGTACGACCCGTCAGTGCACGCCAAAATGAAAAAGATAGAGGATGAAGATCTTGCCGATGTCAACGCGGCGGCGCTGAACTTTGATATGAATATTTCCGTCAGGTCAGTTGTGTCCGGCGGTATCCAGTGGATTAATGAAAATCCCGCGACAGCTACCTCCGATATCATCAACATAGCTTCCCTGGAAGCGTGCAACGGTACCAGGGGTACGGCATTTGCGATAAGTACGACAATGTCCTGGGACATAGGCTTCAACGGCACCGACCAATGGTTGGCCGGCGGAAACGTGGCTCTGCCCACTGTAGCATCCGGCGGTCTTGGCCTCTATGCCGATAGTGTCGTTTTCAGAAACAATAACGCCACAAACTTGCCGATGGCTAATGTTGTAACAACCGGTGTCTGGTTCGGCCAGCCCTTGACTGCCCCGAATCCCGATATAACTCCTTCCGCTGGTTCTGTTCTGCGCTATCCGTGGTACATTATTTCCAATCGTAACGAAGCTGGTGATCGGCAGGGGATTAAGGCTTACGGAGAGATAGGCCTTTATGTGGATTCTTTAGTGCTGAAATGGCGTGAAGCCAACTACGCTAATGTAGCTGTGACAGGCGTATATATTTACGGTTTAGATAATAACATAGCAGGCGGCGATGCCTCAGCCTGGTCGGCACGGCAGGGAATGATAAAGATAGGCGGTGCTTTTCCCACGTTCGACGCTGGAGGTACCGCTTCAGGTGGTTCCTACGCCACGTTCGCAACAATTGATGTCGGCACCAGCGGCGCGGGCAGAACCCAGAGGATTCAAATAAACATGCCAATTGCCGGTGGCATTCGTATCAAAAATATGCAATTCGGTTATGGCGGTGGAATTATTGATTGGGGACCGCCCCTTGCTTTGGATGGTGCGGTTTTTTACAAAAACCAATTGACCATCAGAGAGCTTTAATTAAGGAGTTGATTTTTAATTGAGACCTTTGCATAATGACCAATTTGTTATTTCGACCAAAGGCTATAGTCCAGCTACGCTGGGGAGAAATCTTATAAGATATTTAAATAAAGGAAAGATTTCTCGTCGCTTTGCTCCTCGAAATGACATGAAGTATAGTTGTGCAAAGCTCTCTAACTGGTTTCCTGCCTATGAGTTTATCCGTTCGTCTCAAGGTCTGCTGAGAAACAGAATCAAATAAATTTAAGGAGGCTGGCTTTCCCCGTGGGAGCATTGGTAGTTGCCGCTTTTTTCGCCATAATAGTTTCGTTTACCTCGAGTGTTTTTCCTCTTCAGGAACAGCCCAAATCGGAAATCAATATTACCGTACCCGGACAGGGAGTAGGAAGTCTGCGCGTTTACGTCAATCCCGCCATGGAACTGGACAAGAAACATCTGGTAAAACAGGGCTACGATTATTCCTGCGGTTCCGCCTCTCTGGCCATTATTCTCAATCATTACCTGGGGGAAAATTTTACCGAAAGACAGGTTATTCAGGGATTGATGCATTATGGCAATCCTGAGCAGATTAAAAAACGTCAGGCTTTTTCCCTGTTGGATATGAAGAAATTTGTTGTCAAACTCGGTTATAAAGCTGAAGGATACAAAGCCGAGCTGGACGATTTAAAAACCTTGACGACACCGTGCATTGTTCCTTTGTCCATATTAAACTACCGTCATTTCGTTGTTTTCCGGGGAATATTCAGAGGGCACGTTTTTCTGGCCGATCCCTGGCGGGGCGATATCAGCTTCACTCTCGATGATTTCTACAAGGCCTGGTACGATAAGGTAATTTTTGTGGTTACACCTCCTGAAGGCGGGCCTACATTAAGCGCCCTTAAATTAAAACTGGAAGACCTTGTCTATATTGACGAAGACGCCGCCCGGGAAGCTATCTTCGGCAATCAGATTGATCCCCGAGTAGCCGCCGCGGAAAAGGAATTTAAATTTATGGTTAATCCGACAAGCGACCCCCGCGGAAGACAGTATTACAGGGTACATCCTCATTAAGGTAAACGCTGCTGCGAAAAAATGCAGGTTCCTTGCCTTGGAGGGCAGTTTCTCCTTATTTTTTCCCTTTCCAGTGTTTCGCCAGTTTGGCAACCGGAATGTCAAAGACTTTTTTGCCTTTAATCAAACAGGAGAATGATTTTTTGGCGGTGGTTACGCCGATGGGTATAAGCGTAATTCCGTATTTTTTATAAATGGCTTTAAGTTTTGCCGCATTTTGTTTGGAGGCTTCCAGAACATAGCCGGGTGATTCGCTGAAAAGTGCGTAATCCGCACGCAGATTGCCCGCGGTGGTTATGTCTATCTGCATTCCCGATTTCCCGCCTGCCATCAACATTCTCACAAGGGCTGCGGCGAGGCCGCCGTTTCCAATAACGGCGGAAGCTTTGACAAGATTTTTTTCTGCTGCTTCCAGCACCGCATATTCAAGTTTTCCCGCTTCCGAGGGCGACAGGGAAGAAAGGTTCTTTCCTGTTTCGCCGGAAAGACGGGCGTACTCCGAGCCCTTGAACTCTTTTTTGCGTTTTCCAGCGAGGAAAAGAAGGCTGCCTGCGTTTTTAAAGCCGGTAGTTGCGGTTCGTCTGTAATCTTTTATATAGCCGAAAACAGCGGGAATCAGCGAAGGATCAACAGGCTCTTCTTTCCCGTTGCTGATATAGGTGTTTTTAAGGGAAACGTTTCCGGCAACCACCGCCAAGGGTTCTTTTTCTTTGTAAAGGGGTATTCTGCACGCTTTATTCAAGCCGTCTATGCCTTTGGCGAAACAGTAATAATGTTCAGGATTGTCTGGATTACCGTAATTGCATCCGTCGGCAACAGCGACTGGTTTCAGGCCCGCTGCCGCAAGTTTCAGCCTTCCCAGAACGGTGGCAAGATAAGCCTGTTCTTCCGCGGAGCCGTTTCTTCCGTGAATGGATTTGCCCGCGCAGACAAGCGCCACCCCGATCCGCCTGTTCTTATCGGAAGTTTTTTCTTTTTTTAGGGGGGCGATAACACAGACATCCGTTTCTTCAGGCGTTGTGATAACATGAGCCGCTTTTTTGTCTATCAAAACATTGAATATGTCTGCTTTTGAGTACACGTTTCTGGAACTGATGACTTTTAATATTTCTTTTTCCAGAGATTTCGGCATCGGTCTCTGAAACGCCTGCTCTTTTACTTTTAAAGCGGGTTTCTTAAAAGATGGTTTATAGACAGGCGCGCCTGTGATAAGACTGACAGGAATATCGCAATAAACGGTTTTTCCGTCTTTCATCACGAACCTATCTTCCTTCAAAACTTTTCCTATGATAACGGCCTTGCCGCCGTATTTCCGGAAATTTTTATCATTATTGAAAATTTCCAGGATGACTTCCGTGGCTTTGTCCGATGCAATAATCATATTTCTTTCCTGATCTTCTCCCACGGCAAGTGCCAGAGGATGAACCTTCATTCCTGCCGGAACAGGGACTTTGTCCGTAAGGATTTCAATACCGTAACCTCTTTCGGTTGCCTGTTCGGCGGTGGAACAGGTCAGCCCCGCTGCCCCCATGTCCTTCAGGGACATCTGTGAAAGCAGATTTTTCTTTCTCAGCGCGGCTTTGACTTTTTCAAACACGTCAAACGTCGCTTTTTCCAGCTGAGGGTTTGAGCCGAATTCTCCGATGTTTTTTATTTTGCCGGCTTCAAATGCCTGCGAGGCAAAAGATGCCCCGCCAACAGCAGCGCCGGCAGTGGGCTTCCCTATGTAAATAAGGTTGTATCCGATGGAATTTTTGGAAACGACATTGGGTATTAATTCATTTTCTTTTACTACACCTAACGCCGTCACGTTCATCAGGCAGTTGTGCCTGAAAGAATCATCATAATATAAGTCAAGGTCAATCAGCGGCATATTCATCACCTTGCAGTAATATGACGCTCCCTTCATGGCCCCGCTGAGAAGATCCTTGGAGTTTTTTTCGGCTTTGGGGCCGTACCTGAGGGAAGCTCCCACACCGAGGTTTTTAGCGCCCATGGCAAATATATCGCGCAGTATTCCGCCGGCTCCCGTGGCTGCCCCGTCAAATGGATTAACCAGCGTGGGATGGTTATGCGACTCTATTTTGAAAACAGCGCAGTAGCCGCTGTCCGCTATCTTTACCGCGCCGGCATCGCTTTTTTTACTCTGCAGGACATATCTGTTTTCTTTGATGAGTTCCCGCAGCTTGTTTTTTGAATGTTTATAGGAGCAGTGGTCTGACCATAAACTGTCCAGTATGTAAGCCTCCGTGATGCTGAGAGGTTTTTTTGCTGTTGTCTGCGCAAGACGAAACTCTTCCAGCGTAAGTCCCCAGCCATTATCTTTGCATACTTCCCCGAATTCTTTTTCCGACATTTCTAAAAAATCAAAAGTTTTTTCATCTTCCATGTACCTATCCTCCATTATAGTTGCCAATTATGTTGAAAACTGGATTTCTGATAGATTGTCAGGCAAATTGATTCCCCTGTTGGAACTGCATTTTCCCGGTATTTTGATCTTTCTTACATAAAAAATACGGTGTGTGTATATATAAAAGATGTGAAATGTGCAACTTATAATATAAAAATATTATTAGTATAAATTGCCGTATTTTATCCGTATTTTATATTGTATTATACATAGAATTGGTCATTTAACTTGACATGCCGCTGTTTTAATCGTTATATACTTTACTCGTTTCCGGAGATTCTTTCCTTGCATATTTTATCTGACTACGGAGAACAATGGATCTGATTCTGATTATAATAATTATAGTCGTTATGCTTGCCGGTTTTGTCCTTTTGTTCTGGCGGGTCGGGTGCAATGTCACCGATTTCGCGCCGCTTGCAAACAAGATAGACAATCTGCGTGATTTACAGGAAAGAACAGAACGTTCTGTGCGCGATGAGATTGCGCGCCTGCGATTGGAGTCGCAGACACAGGCCCAACAGGAAAGAGCAGAGATAACTCAATCGATAGAAAAGGTCAGAACGGTTGTTGATGAGAAACTTAAAAGTATTCAGGAAGACAATTCCAAACAACTAGAACGGATGCGCGAAACGGTGGACGAGAAATTGCACAATACTCTGGAGACCAGGCTGGGTGAGGCTTTTAAGCTGGTTAGTGAACGGCTGGAGCAGGTTCAGAAGGGATTGGGCGAAATGCAGAACCTGGCCACCGGCGTGGGCGACCTGAAAAAGGTGCTGATGAATGTCAAAACAAAAGGTGTGCTTGGCGAATACCAGCTCGGCGGAATTCTCGAACAGATTCTTACTCCTGCCCAATACGAACGGAACATCAAGACCAAAGAAGGAAGCAATGATGTTGTCGAATATGCCGTAAAAATTCCCAGTAAAGAAGATTCTTCAAGAAATATCTGGCTTCCCCTGGACGCGAAATTTCCGACAGAGGATTATACTCGCCTTATCAATGCCTACGAGACAGGGGATGTTGCTGAGATTGAAACCGGCATCAAGAGCCTGAAGACGAGGATTGAAAAATTCGCCAGGGAAATTCAATCCAAGTATATAGACCCGCCGAATACCACGGACTTTGCCATTATGTTTCTTCCTTTTGAAGGCCTTTTTGCCGAGGTTCTCAGGATACCGGGACTTTTTGAAAACATTCAACGCAACTACAGGGTTACAGTTACCGGACCGACCACGATATCGGCATTCTTAAGCAGTTTGCAGATGGGTTTCCGGACATTGGCTATACAGAAGCATTCGGGAGAAGTCTGGAGAGTTCTTGGGGAAGTAAAAACGGCTTTCGGTAAATTTGGCGAGACGCTGGAAATGGTGCGCAAGAGACTGGAGCAGGCGACCAGTTCGGTGGATGACGCTCAGAAGAAGACAAAAACTATATCCAGTAAACTTAATGCAGTGGAAGCGATGCCGGATGAATCTCCATCTGAAAAAGTCCTGGCGGATGATTAAAGAAAAAAAATTGAATATAAAAAATCATAATACAGTATCCATTGAATTATGCACCAAATAAAATACATTGTTGTTGCCGGTAGGTTACATAGAAAGATTCTATATGTGCAAAAATTTGAAACAAGGGTAAAAACAGCCGGTTTTTGAATATATTAATTTCTTGAATTTATTTAAAAAATGTTGGATAGAATGCGACATTGTTTTTTAGGAGCATAAATATGGAACATATGGTTGAGCGCAGGCGCACTGACCGCAGAAAAGGTGACCGCAGAGGAAGAGGACCTCTGAGATTGGAAGTCTTCACCGGCGATTTTGAGCGCAGACGCACTGAGCGCAGGCAGTATATACGCAGACAGCTTGAGCGTAAAAAGATTAGTGAAGCCAGGCGTGAAAATGAAGAAAAACATCGCATACTGCTGGAAGAGATTGAAGATGTTTATTATGAAACCGATCTTGATTGTAATTTGATTTTTGTCAATAATGCCATGTGCAAGAGTCTCAAATATACGAGGGAGGAATTAATCGGGCAGAAATACTGGCAGCTGGTAAACGATACAACCGTTAAAATACTGCACGATGCGGTGGATAGAAGCTACAGTTCCAATGTTCCGGTTACCCTTTTGGATACGGAGGTTATCAGAAAAGACGGTACAAAACTGATTTACGAAACTTCGGTTTCCGTTATCAGGGATACAGAAAACCAGCCCATCGGCTTTCGCGGAATTTCCAGGGATGTCACCGAACGAAGAAAGCTGGAAGCCGTTCTGAAAAGGAATCAGGAAGAACTTATCAGAAAAAACGAAGAGATTGATGAAAGCAGAAAAAATATTCAGATGGCTTTGGACAAACTTGAAAAAGCCCACGAGGAATTGAAAGCTTCACAGTTGAAAATTCTTCAGCAGGAAAAGATGGCGTCAATAGGACAGCTTGCCGCCGGCGTGGCTCATGAGCTGAATAATCCCATGTCTTTCATTTCCAGCAATCTTGGCACGCTGAACAAGTATATAAGTCGTTTGAGTGATTTTATCCATGTGCAATCAGAGGCTATGAAATCCATTAAGGACAATACCGTTCTGAACAAGGTTGATAAAAAACGCGAGGAGTTGAAACTTGAGCACACACTGAAAGATGCCAGAGTTTTGCTGAAGGAATCTATTGACGGTTCGGACAGGGTGAAAAAAATCGTTCATGAACTTAACTCCTTTTCCCGGATGGATGAAGAAGAATATAAAAAAGCAAATATCAATGAATGCATAGAAAGCGCCATTACTATTGTCGGGAACGAATTGAAATATAAGTCGACACTGGAAAAAAAATACGGTAGTCTGCCGCTTACTATGTGTTATCCGCGACAGATGAATCAGGTTTTTGTGAATCTCCTGATTAATGCTGTTAACGCCATTCCCGATAAGGGTGTTATCACGATTAGAACTCGGCCTGAAGAAAATTTTATCTGCGTGGATATTTCCGACACAGGTGTTGGTATCCCGCATAAAAATCTTGCCAGGATATTCGAACCGTTTTTTACGACAAAAGAAGTCGGTAAGGGTACAGGTTTGGGGTTAAGCATTACTTATGAAATTATTCAGAGACATAAAGGGGAAATAACGGTTAAAAGCGAAGAGGGCCAGGGTACAACATTCGCGATAAAAATACCGGTTGTTTAGTCACCCCCGTTAGAAAGTCTTCGACTTTCCAACGGGCGGGCTCACACGGGGAATTAAACCCTGTGTTCGCTGAAAAAGAATGAACCATCATCCCCGCTGTAATCAGCGGGGCTTTCTAACGGGGTAAAACAGAATTGAAAAAATGGCAGCAAAAGCCGCTTATTTTTTGCTCGCCTGATTCGAAATTTAATCACGGGTATGAACCCTAGGGCAATCCCGATTGCTATCGGGACTGGACCCTAATTCCACCCCAAGGGGTGGGGGTATTATACCCTCCGCTTTCAGCAGGATTGTTCCCAATCCCGATATATCGGGATTGGATAGTTCGTCCAACAAATTTCAGTGCATTGCGCTTCTGAAATTTGGGACTCACT
>JAFGLS010000198.1 GCA_016927935.1 Syntrophaceae bacterium | reverse complement strand
CCGAGCGGGGCATATCGGGATATTCACCGCTTGGCGCAACACAGAAGTCGGGCCGAAAAACAAGCAGGATGGGATAATTATTTTTTTTTCCGAGGCCCTTAAATAGCTGATGTTTTCCAGTCTAAGACTAAAAACAACTTCTTTATCGTCTTTTTGGGCTGTTATTATTTCCATGGCCTTTATTTGCTTTGCATAACGCCTTTCGTAACCGGATGGCAATGGAGCGCAGTGTAATTGCAAGTTCGTGTTCACGCAGTGGTTCGGTGATTATTCTTCTTCTGGAAAGGCGCTATAATAATCGTCAGAGATCATGTCATGATAACCCCATCCTATGCCTGAAGAAGATGTCATAATCTCCTCAAGCCTAACCCGGAATCCGCCTTGCTGCTCTTCTGGTAGGCTGAGGACCTTTTGGATGGCCCGGCGATACATTCCGTTAAGGGAATCGTAGAATCCTTCGTCTATGTCACCAAAGTTCACAGTGAAATTGTTGCCGCATTCTACGAAGAAAACCATAAGTTCAGTTATACCAATAGGGTCACCAACGGCTTTTGAGTAACTGCTGATGGCCTTCTTCGCTTTTGCAATCTGAATTGGTTTATTGCTGTAAATGTCCGGATGCATGCACTCATCAATTGTTTTCTTGTATGGACCGATCGGATCGTCGCCAACTCCAAACCGAGCATGGAAAAAGGCCTGGTTCTCCTTCGAGAAGCGATACAGATCTTCTACCAACTTTAACAGTTGTTTTTGATCTATGCCGCTTACTGCCGATTTCACGTCTGACCAAGTTGGATTGCTGGATTTTCGCTTCGTCACAAAAACAATATCCTTTCTTTGTTACCGCTTTTTAACGCGCGGCGGCTTTTTGCCGTCGCCGTTAAAGCAAATGCTGTGTGCAGCCTTATATTCATTGACTTAATTTAGAGCTGGCAATTCTGTTGAGGCTTACACCGGATTCTGCTGCCTGAATCGCTAATTTACGATGGACATCCGGTGGGACGCGAACCATGAATTTGCCGCTATAGGATCTGCAAGCAATCGGGTTAGGAGCCTCCTCTCCAGTTTCTTTCATATCTGCTATGACTTCAGCAACCAAGCCCCGTATACCTTTCAAGGCAGTTTCAGGAGTTGATGCCAACCAACTCAAGCTCGGAAATTCAGCACAGAGACCGACATATTCCTCGTCGTCCTCTGACCAGGTTATACGGTATGTGTATCTATCATTCTTTAACGCCATGGCTGACCTCCAATTTTTCAAGAGCCAATAGCACCTGTTTTACTTGGTATGCTTTGGCCTTTCCTTTATGATTCTGGACATTAATCCGCGGATCACCCTGCCAGGGAGTTTTATAGATTCGATGGCTGCCTGTGCCTTTCCGAGCTTTCCCAAAGAAACTTTCGCATACTTTACAAAAATCGACGAATTTGACATCTTTAGGATTCCGCTTCATCTGCAACAGGATGTCATCATTTTTTGCCATGGCCAGATAGTACCAATATTGGTATCATTGTCAAGAGAAAATATGAGGTGATTTGGAGCACTTTGCGGCACACAACGGACTTTTCACCTTGTCGGCACGAGCGCAGCGGAGCACCGATCAGGTGGAAAAGAATTGTTAAGCTCTTTATCTTTTTTTTCAGACGTACTGTCCCATGGCAACACCTGGAGTTTTGGCCACACATGATTCCAGCGTTTGGTCTTTCGATAATACACATCCGGTGCGTCACGATTAAAAGTTGGCCGTATAATCATATCGAAAAGGTCTGTGAAACCGAATGGTGAATAGACCTCGTAGCTTCCGTCTAAATGCCGGCGTACACCAAAACAAGAAGATTGATTAAGAAATCCATCAATACCTTCCCTGCTGCTATACATTTGAGGGCATGAGGTTCCATACTTTTGCTCATACCATAGATGAACGCGCGCTTGATTTCGCACCTGGACTTCTGCACCAATGTCAGTAAATGCCTCCGCACATTGTTTAATAAATTTGTTTTCGGCTTCCCAAGACAGATCGGAGCAATCGCAATAAAACACATCGTAATCTTTTATACCATATTCAAGCGGGTAACCGCTCAATTCATTCCAAACTGTTTGAAACAGGCAGCCAGCAACTAAATACCAATCCGGAAGATTTAAGGTTGGAAGACGTTCAAGAAGAACGCTATTGATCTTATTTCGGGTAATTATTTTTATAAAATTCTGTTCACTGGGATCGAGCATTAGATCTCCTGGGTGCTTAACGGTAAAACTGTGCCGCCCGTCTTTTTGAGTCGGCACCCGTGACTGGATATGCCTGAGTCGGTTTTAGGGGGCCCTATAGTGTTAAAATTTTTAAGCCGTCAATTCTTAATTATTTTTCTTTGCGATTTTTTTCTCCCCTTTTGACTGAAAGACTTATGCCGGCTATCGAAATTTCGAATCGCCTCGACAATGCTGCCATGCTTATTCCAAGATTTTTAACAACCCAATAACATAACAGGCTGCGAGCCGAAACAAGCGCTCGCTCTTTTCCTTTATTAAAGGCCTCTCCTTTTTCCATTCCCATTAAATAAGATGCTTTTTCAGCTAATTTTTCAAAAGTATAGTCCTGCGCCTGTAAAGCATATTTTCGCTCCATTTGCTCCCGGGCCGAGGATAACACCTGCTCCACAAAATCACCGTCACCCAGGATGCGCTCAACTGATTTTTGAAACGTTTTTGACCGTTTCATTTCCTTTACCGCAGACCAGCCCCCTACACTTCGAATCAGACCGCCTCCGATTAAATCCTCGCGATAACCGTGTTCAAGCCCTTTTTTTTCAAACGACCCATTGTTTGTCAAGGAAATATTAGTGCGTTACTCAAGGTATGACCCCATTTCTCTTGATCCGGATGGGTGATCCCGCCTGCGGCGGGACGGATCGACTGAATGACCGCTAACCGCTCAAAAGAAGCAACGGGTGCAACAGGTGCAGTAACAGCGCTCTTCGTGGGGAATAAAGGTCAAGTGAAAAAGGTCATATTTTTTACACAGGGAGGTGTTTTTCTCTTGACCTGACCTTAAATGAGTGACCTTAAATGGGTGACCCCTTGTCTGTTTTTAAAGTTAACATGATAATCACGCGGCTCGGTGTTTGGGCTCGCGTGGATTTATGGGTAAGTGAAAAACATTATTTTTTTCGAAATCAAAGTAATGATTCTCGCCTTTATCAGTATATTCATGAGTCAAGATAAGCCCATTCTTTGACAATTCATTTACATAGACATTTTTCCCTAAAGATTGGGATTTACGACCTGTTAAAATATCATTCCATGAGCAAGCATTTAATGGAGCTGTAAATAAAAATTTACCATGGTCGTTTAAAGCATTTGAGACTTTCTGTAATACTTTCAACTGAGATCTTTCTGACAATAAAAAAATCAGTCCTATAGCAATGATTCCATCAAATTTTAAATTGAAAAAATTTGAAGCCTCAGCTGTCTCACAGACAACAATAGCATTTTGAAATCTCAGTTGGAATTCTTTTATCAAGGTTTGTGAAGCATCGATCCCATATACATTGAATCCTGCATTTATAAGCAATTCTGCGTATGGGATACCGAAGCCGCAACCGATGTCCAAAACAGTTGCTTTTGTTATGAGCGACTTCATCCAAGTTTCAACAGTCTTTACACCTATGTTGGAATTACGATTTGCTATGAACTTATCAGAAATCGACTCATAGCCATTAGATTGATCAGCTTTTAGAGCATCCAATGAATTACCTTCGTTTCACTAAATTTTCACTGGCGCCGGCAGTATGACGTCCGGTGGAAAATATGGTTGTGCCTCACTTCTTAAAATCCCTGTACAATAAGCTGGGCTGAATACCATTGTTGTTTTGATATTTACCACTTGAATATTCTTCGAATTCCCCTTCAATCGTGTGGTAATATTTTTGGCAGACTTCTACGCCTGAATAGATCTTTATTGGTTGAATACAGAATATTTCTAAAGCCCAGAATCCTTTGAAACCGACGTCACCAAAACCTGCGGTGACATGTATGAAAAGACCAAGCCTTCCGACCGAGGAACGGCCTTCAAGCATGGGAACTAAATTGTGTGTTTCTGTATACTCAGTTGTTCTTCCAAGGTATAATCGGTTTGGTTCCAACAGCAGCCCATTCTGAGGTATAGATAATTTCTTAAATTTATTTTCCTTTTTCATATCAAGTGGCAAATCATCGTATACCAAAAGCTCATGGTGCAATGAAAGATTATAGCTATTCGGGTTGATTTTATTTTTGTCATACGGATCAATGATGATATCATTACCGATCCTTGAAGCTATTTCTTTACCGGACAGAATCATTTCTTTTCCTATTTTCCTACACTATTGAGGCACAAAAACTAACCAGCGGCGGATAGAGTGGCATGGCCGGCCGGAAAGTTGCAGAAAATGTAAGCTGCAATAATGTCCAATTCTCCCAGCATTGAGCCGTCCGAGTTAAGTGACGGGTTGGGCTGTTGAATTGTTTGTCACAACTGCTTCTGCGTGTAACTTTATACCAAGTGCGCTTATTACTTTAAGAACAGTATCAAAATTGGGTGTTCGTTCCCCAGAAAGCGCCTTATAGAGACTCTCTCGAGAAAGGCCGGAATCACGCGCTACTTGTGACATACCTTTGGCCCGTGCAATATCGCCAAGAGCTTTGGCAATAAATGCAGCATCACCGCGGGCTTCTTCTATGCATGCTTCAAGATAAGCTGCCATTTCTTCCGGAGTGCGAAGATGCTCAGCAACATCGTATCGGGTTGTTGTAGTCTTAACCATTTTGTACTCCTATAACTCATGTGCAAGACGAAGGGCGATTTTAATATCTTTGGATTGGGTGCGTTTATCACCGCCAGCCAATAATATTATCAATTTTCGCCCTTTTTTCTTTAAATAAACCCTGTAGCCAGGTCCATAATCAATCCGCAATTCCGAGACTCCTTCACCAACAGCCTTGACGTCACCCGGATTCCCAGATAAAAGCCGCTCAATTCGGACGAGAATGCGAGCACGTGCCCGAATGTCGGTTAAACCGTCAATCCATTTAGCAAAAATTTCGGTCTTGCGGATTTCAATCATAGTTATTGTGTAGCCCATTGGCTACATTTTGTCAATACTAATTATGATGTTTGATCAAGAGGCGCAACGCCCGGCATCAGCGGGTGCACGCTTTTTGCGACCCGCTGTATGCCGTTGATACTAGTTATGGCCTCAACCAAGATGCTTGGTAAGGCGGTGCAAGTGACCCGCCCCAATATTTTTCCGGGCTCCGACGAGCACCTCTATTGGCCCATTCTCGCCCGGAAAAATATTGGAGCTGGTTGCCCCCTTGCATTCGATATTGT
>JAFGLS010000197.1 GCA_016927935.1 Syntrophaceae bacterium | reverse complement strand
GGTAGCTCAGTCGGTAGAGCATCGGACTGAAAATCCGAGTGTCGGCAGTTCAATTCTGCCCTGACCCACCATTAAAATCAAGGGGTTGCAAGTGCTGGGCATTTGCGACCTCTTTTATTATTTTTATAATTTGCTTTGACATAGAATCGTTATTTATGTATTTTACCTAATATAACAGGATAATAAGAGTTTTAGCCAAAATTTTTTGTCGCATACACTGCCTTGTATTAAAGGAAAAAATGAAAAATAAGAGTGACAATATAAATAGAAATAAAACAGGATTTGCTGATGCAAATGACGAAAAAAGATATTTGGAAGAAAAGCAAATGCCGGTTGAAGAAAAGTTTAGAAACCTGATTTCAGACATGGAAGAAGGTTATTTTGAGGTTGATCTTGTAGGTAATTTTACGTTTTTAAACGATATTGTATGCAATTGTCTCGGATATTCAAAAACAGAATTAATTGGCTTCGACAGCCGGAAATTTACAGATAAAAACGATATTGAGAAAGTATTTAAAGCATATAAAGAGGTTTACAAAACAGGAAAAACTATCAAAAAATTCAATTGGCAAATTATCGTAAAAGACGGCTCAAAAAGATATATCGAAGGTTCTATTTCGCTCAGAAAAAATTTATCCGGAAAACCAGTAGGATTTCGGGTGATTTCCAATGACATTACCGAACGCAAGCAAGTTGAAAATTCGTTACGTTTGAGCGAGGAAAAATACAGAAGCATACTTGATAATATTCGGGACAGCTATTTTGAGGTTGATCTTGCCGGCAACTTCACCTTTTTTAATGATTCATTGTGCCGAATGACAGGATGTTCCAGCGAAGAACTGTCCGGAGCTAATTACAGGCGTTTTTCGGATAAGGAAAATTCAGAAAAGGTTTTTCAGACGTTTAATAAGATTTACAAAACAGGAGCACCCAACGAAGGATTCGACTGGCTGATTATAGGAAAGGACGGCACTAAAAAATATATTGAGGCGTCTGCGTCGCTACGGAAAGATTTATCGGATAAACCAATCGGATTCAGAGGAATTCTTCGTGATATTACCGAACGTAAAAAGACGGAGGATAAACTTCAGCAAACCCTCGAAAGCCTCAAAAATGCTGTTGGCACGACTATTCAGGTCTTGGTAGCCGCTTTGGAGTCCAGAGATCCTTATACGACTGGTCATCAATCCCAGGTCGCGAGTCTGGCCTGCGCTATAGCCACGGAAATGGGATTAGACAAGGATAGAATTGAAGGAATCCGCATGGCCGGTATTATTCATGACATCGGTAAATTATCCATACCTGCGGAGATTTTAACCAAACCTACAAAACTGACCAGCCTGGAATTTTCCCTGATTCAAGAACACTCTAGCAGCGGATACGAGATGCTGAAAAATGTGGAATCTCCATGGCCGCTGGCACAAATTGTTCATCAGCACCATGAAAGAATCAACGGGTCCGGGTATCCCAGGAACCTGAAAGGGGAGGAAATTATCTTGGAAGCCCGCATTATGGCCGTGGCTGATGTTGTGGAGGCCATGGCTTCCCATCGCCCCTATCGTGCGTCATTGGGTATTGGGTCGGCTCTTGAAGAAATTGAGAAAAATAAAGGAATTCTTTATGATGATGTTGTTTCTGATACTTGCCTGAAACTATTTAGAGAGAAAGGCTATGAATTTGCATAAGATAGAAAACCAATTTTATAGAATACATGCCTGCAAAATCCGGCGCTGCTGAATTTAAAAACTACCTTACTTCAAGTCCCGCATTTAAGATTAAATCGTTGATAAATGCCTTTGGGTTTTTTTTTATTTTCTATGACCTTTACCCCGTTAAAAAACCCCGCTGCTTGCAGCGTGGGATGATGATTTCTTTTTTAGCGAACAGGGGGTTTAATGCCCCGAGTGGTCCTACCCGTTGGAAAGTCGAAGATTTTCTAACGGGGTTTACCAATTAAATAAATTCTTCACGCTGGTCATAATTCCGTTTGTTAGTTTATCAGAAATGGTTTCTATTTCTTTGGTAAGTTTTTGGGAAACGGCTTTAATTTCTTTGGTTCGTTTTTTAGATGGTTTTTTTATTTTTTTTGTTTGTTTTTGGGGTAATGACAGAGTTTCCAAAATATCCCTGTGTTGTTCAATCCATTTCTTTCTCCGCATTACTATATCGTCTTCTATTTTTTTCCTGCTCGTTACCTGATTTTCACTCACTATAATTATCCCCCTTTAAACTTTTTCTTGAAACCTTTTAAAAGGTTAGGTTTTGTTTGATTGTTCTACCGGTCTTTTGTTTTTCAGTTCTCTTGCGCTTATTATATATGAACATTGTTCTCGTCAAGAATAAAAATGAAACTGCCTGTTTAAAAGGTAATAATCAGAACACTGTAGAATTCCAACTAAACATATGGTAAATGTTCACAGGTATGTTATTTGACAAATAAATTCCCCTTGAATTAATTAACTAATTATTCAATAATACACAATGTTTCTTTCGCTAAAGTGTGATACATAAATTGATTATTCAGGAAGATTTTCATTAAGGGACATTTGCTGTAGAGAGAATTCATGGAAAAATTTGCCGATTATATTTTACAGGAAAAGGTACACGAAACCAGAAATTCGGTCATCTACCGCGGTAAAAAAGAAGATGAGACCAAAACTGTAATTATCAAGGTATTTAAAACAAAATATCCAACCCCATCGGAAATTGCCAAGTTCAGGCAGGAATATAATCTTATAATAAATCTCGATATAGACGGCATAGTCAAAGCGTATGATCTTGTTGAGGATAATAACCGATACGCTATCATTGAAGAAGATTTTAAAGGTTATTCTCTCAGGGATTTGATAATTAAATCAAAGAAATTGAACATAAAATCTTTTTTACAAATAGCGGAAAAGGTTTCTGAAACACTAGGCTTGATTCACAGGAACAATATTGTTCACATGGACGTCAAGCCGGATAATATTCTGATCAACGAGGCACAGGGCACGGTCAAGATTACCGATTTTGGCATCTCTGCGGTGTTAACGCACGCGAATGAAGAGCTGTATAATCCCGATGTAATAGAGGGCACACTTCCCTACATATCCCCCGAACAGACGGGTAGAATGAACATAAACATTGATTACCGTACCGACCTTTATTCGCTGGGAATAACATTTTATGAAATGCTCACAGGAAGTGTCCCTTTTAAATCGAATGATCCGATGGAATTAATCCATGCGCATATAGCGCGCAGCCCCGTCCGTCTAGATGAGATAGATCCATCAATACCCTCTGTTATTTCAGAAATTATCATGAAGCTTCTGTCAAAATCGCCTCAGGAGAGATATCAAAATAGCATTGGTTTGATGACAGATATCAGGCAATGCCTGAGACAACTTGTCGATAAGAAAAAGATCGAGCCATTCGAACTGGGAAAGCAAGACATATCCAACAAATTTATCATACCGCAGAAGATTTTCGGCAGAGAAAAAGAGATAGACATTCTGCTGAAAAGTTTTGAAGAAGTGACGACAACAGCGAAAGGTGCCGCGGTCATGGTTGTTGAGGGTGTTCCGGGAGTGGGCAAGTCAACCCTTGTACATGAGTTACATAAGCCGGTCGTGGCTAAGAGAGGGTATTTCATATCGGGGAAGTATGAGCAGTTCCGCAGGGAAAAGCCTTACAGTGCCATTATCCAGGCATTTCAGGCGCTTGTCAAGCAAATATTGTCGGAGAGCGAGGATAAGATCAGCCTGTGGCGGGAAAACATATTAAAGGTGTTGGGAAGCAGCGGGAGGGTCATAACCGACGTTATTCCGGAAGTAGAGCTGATAATCGGTAAACAACCGGAACTTCCGTTATTAGGTCCGGAGGAGTCCAAGAACAGGTTCAATTTTGTATTTGAGAAATTCACAAGTGTTTTCCCGACGAAGGATCATCCGGTTGTCATTTTTCTGGACGATTTGCAATGGACCGATCCGGCCAGTATTAATTTAATGAGAAATATACTGACCAGCGCAAACATAGGTCATTTACTTCTGATTTTGTCTTACCGGGATAGTGAAATGAAAGATTCCCATCCGGTAATGGAATTCTTAAAAGGAATTGAAAATAATAACATCCCGATTAGCCGCGTAGCGCTGAAGGCACTGACAGAAAAGGACATAAGGAACCTCGTTACAAATTTTTTGCGGTGTTCGGAGGAGCAGGGTGCCGAACTTGCCAGGTTGCTGCATCAAAAGACAGGCGGCAATCCTTTCTTTGTTAACCAGTTTTTGTACACACTGTATAATGAAAAGATGATTGTGCTGGACGACGTTTCGGGCTGGCGGTGGAATACCAGTGAGATAAGCCGGATGCAGGTAACAGAAAACCTGGTGGACATGATGGCCGGAAAAATCAACAAATTATCGGCAACCACGCGGGAAATATTGAAAATATGCGCCTGTGTCGGCAACCGGTTTGATCTGGAGACATTAACTGTGGTGCGGGGCACATCAATAAACCAGACATTGAATGATATCACCGAAGCCATCAACCATGGATTGGTGAGTCCGCTTGGCAATATGTATATCTTCCATCATGACCGGATTCAGGAAGCCGCGTATTCACTGTTAACTGATAGAGAAAAGTCTCATCTCCATCACCGCATCGGAAAACTGGCGCTGGAAACGGTTACCGGAGATGAACTGCAAAACAAGTTGTTCTACATAGTGGATCAGCTCAACCTCGGCGTCAAGATGATAACGGACAGAAGGGAGAGGGAAGAACTTGCCCGGCTCAATCTGGAAGCGGGAATAAAGGCCAAAACATCGGCGGCCTACACACCGGCATTCAGGTATTTAAAAAATGGGATTGAACTTTTAGAAGATTATCCCTGGTTAGAGCAGTATAATCTCACCATTGCCCTTTACACCGAATCAGTGGAAGCGGCTTATCTGATGGGCGATTACGATACAATGAGCCAATTGGCCGAAGTTACCCTGGCGCAAGCTAAAACAACACTGGAAAAGGTGAAAATTTATACATCAAAAATTAACGCCTACATAGCACGTGAGGACTTTCAAGGAGCTATTGATGAAGCAATACCGGCCCTGAGGCTGTTTACAGCCAAGTATGGCATCAGGATACCAAGAAGTCCTAGCCGGTTTCAAATTGTTGTGGAAGTAATTATAACGCTGATTAAACTGATGGGAAAGAAACCTCAGGATCTGCTCAACTTGCCGAGAGCGACTAATCCGGAAATCCTGGCGGCTGGAAAGATTCTTGCATGCGTAGGGCACGCTGCGTTTTATGCCAACCCCAATTTGATTGCTTTGATAATACTTAAATCATTCCGAATGATGTTTCGCTTTGGCCTTGCGCCGGAACATGCTTTCTGTACTACCGCCTTAGGTATAGTATTTGCGGCCGGTTTGTGGGATTTCGAGCGTGCCGATGAATTTGGAAAACTCGGATTCAAACTTATGGAGAAGCTCAACGCTAGGGATCAGGAATGTAGAATGATCTTTGTATATAACGCCCTAGTGAAACACTGGAGGTATCCTTCAAAGGAAAGCATAGAACCGTTGATTGAGGGATATAGAGTCGGAATGGAAACAGGCGAACTGGACTTTGCGGCGTTTAATCTTTTTATGACTGATACACATAATATATTCGGTGGATTGGACCTTTATGAGCTTGAGAAAAATATGGAAAGAAACAACAAAATAATAGCCGGGCTGAAACAGGGCCCCGCGCTGACTCTACAGTCGCTTACCTGGCAGGCAATTCTTAATCTGTTGGGAAAGTGCGATAACCCGATCGAAGTGAAAGGCAAGGCAATAGACGCGGAAAAAAATCTGTTTCTATGGGAAAGTTTCAGAAACCGGGCATCCCTTTCCGTTTACTGGTTTGTAAAAATAATAATGTGCTCGTTGCATAACGAATATCTTCTTGCTCTCAAAGCTTGCGACCAATACAGAAAATATATGGAATCCCAGCAGGGTGTGCTCATCAATAAATATGCCATTTTGCTGGATTCGGTGGCGAGGCTGATGACGTATAAGGAAGCTTCCGTTTTTACCAAGATTAGACACCGTATTTTAATAAGAATCAACCAGCTTAAGATGAACGCATGGGCCAAGAGCGCCCCTGTGAATTGTCTGCATATGTATCATTCCATGCGGGCAATGTATGCCTGGATCATTCAAAAAGATATTGAAAAAGCGGAGGGTATTTTTCAAACAGTGATTGAACTGTGCCGGAAATATGATGACTTTGTCGTGGAAGGTATTGCCGAAGAGATTATTGCCAGAATATATATTTCCATCGATGAAAAACAAAAGGCGAAGAACCATTTGATGGAAGCTTACCGATGCTATTCCAAATGGGGAGCCACCGGTTTGGTGAATAAATTGACCAGGATGTATCCGGAACTGGTTCCATCAGCCGATAGGGCTTCCTTTGATATTGCCAAGGATACGCTGTCAACCGCATACACCGAAACAATCGGATATAAAACACTGGATATAAACACCGTCATAAAAACATCTCAGGCGCTTTCCAGTGAAATCGAGCTCGGGAAACTACTGTCCACTATAATGAAATTGTCTATAGAGAACGCTGGAGCGCAACAAGGCTTTCTAATAATGGAAAATGAGAAAGACCGGAAACTGTATATTGAAGCCATGGGACAGGTTGACTCAACGGTAGAGGTATTCAAATCCGTTCCCCTGGAAGGAAGCACCTTGCTTTCGACAGCAATAGTGAACTATGTGAAGAAAACCGGCGAGAATATTGTCTTGGGCGACGCGGCTAGTGACAAAAGGTTTATCGGTGATTCCTATATCACTGCCAAACATCCCAAATCAATCCTTTGTTCTCCCATCAGGCATAAGGGCGTGATGGCGGGAATTATCTATCTGGAGAATAATTTGACCGCCCATGCCTTCACACCGGAGCGTTTAAAGATTTTACAGATATTTTCGGCACAGGCCGCCATTGCCATTGAAAACGCAATCCTGTATGAAAAGCAGAAGGAGAATTTTGACAATCTCAACAAGATCTTCGCGACAACCGTTAACGCGATGTCTCTAGCCATTGAAGCAAGAGACCCCTATACCGCAGGTCATCAGCGCAGGGTGGCCGATCTGGCCAGTAACATAGCTTCCGAACTGAAACTCCCGCAAAAGATGATTGAAGGGATACGCATTGCGGGCCTGATTCATGATATCGGCAAGATATCCATTCCCGCGGAGATATTAACAAAGCCGGGCAAACTGACCAATATAGAATTTAATTTAATTAAGAGCCATCCCCAAAGCGGATATGATATCCTGAATCCTATAGAGTTTCCCTGGCCGGTAGCCGAAATCGTTCATCAGCACCACGAAAAACTTGACGGTTCGGGGTATCCCTCGGGATTGACAGAAAAGGTTATACTGACAGAGGCAAAGATTATTACAGTTGCGGATGTTGTGGAAGCCATGGCTTCGCATCGTCCCTACAGGGCCTCTCTGGGTATTGATAAGGCGTTGGAAGAAATCAGAATCAATAGCGGGAAACTGTATGACAGAGAAGCGGCGGAAGCCTGTTTCCAGATTTTTAAGAAAGGATACAAGTTAATAAGCAACGTTTAGATTCATTCCTGATAAATTTTAATTTTTAACAACGAAGATAAGGTTACATAAAAAACAGGAACATGGAAAAATTTGCCGATTACATTTTACGGGAACAGATTCACGAAACAAGAAGCTCGGTTATTTACCGCGGGAATAAAGAAAATGAATCAAGGTCTTTTGTTATCAAGCTGCTGAAGACCATGTATCCGACCCCGTCGGAGATTGCGCAATTCAAGCAGGAATATGAACTGATAAAAAGTCTTGACATGGAAGGTGTTGTCAAGACATTTGAAATAGTCAACTATGACAAGAGATTCGCGCTTGTCCTGGAGGATTTCAACGGCGTTTCCATCAAAAGTCTTCTGGATAAAAGAGAGAGATTTGATTTAAAGTCATTTCTGGAGATATCGTCAAAGATCGCCGAGACACTGGGACAGATTCACATCAAGGAAGTAGCCCACCGGGATATCAAGCCGCACAACATATTAATCAACAAGTCCACCGGAGCGGTAAAGATAACGGATTTCGGCATATCGGCAATCCTGACCCATGAGAACAGCGAAGTTTACAATCCCGATTTCATAGTCGGTACGCTGGCGTATATGTCTCCCGAGCAGACAGGAAGGATGAACCGGACAGTGGATTACCGGACAGACCTCTACTCGTTCGGTGTCACCCTGTACGAGATGCTCACCGGCAGCCTGCCTTTCCGCTCCCGCGATCCGATGGATCTTATTCATTCCCATATCGCCATAATGCCGGAACCACCTGTCCGGCATGATCCCGACATTCCCCGGGCAATTTCCGACATCGTCATGAGGCTTTTAGCCAAGACTCCCGAGGAGAGATATCAGAACGGATTTGGCGTGCTGGAGGACATCAGAGAATGCAGCGCCCAGTTTGTTCAGAAGAGGAAGATTGAGCCATTCGAACTGGGTAGGCATGACATATCCAACCGATTCATAATACCGCAGAAGATTTTCGGCAGGGAGAAGGAAATAGATATTCTGCTGAAGGGTTTTGAGGAAGTGGCCGCAACAGCAAAGGGCACAGCGGTCATGGTTGTTGCGGGTGCTCCGGGTATAGGCAAATCAACCATCGTGCATGAATTGCATAAGCCGATTGTGGCCAAGAGGGGTTATTTCATATCGGGAAAGTATGAGCAGTTCCGCAGGGACAAGCCCTACAGCGGCATCATCCAGGCATTCCAGGCGCTCGTGAAGCAGATATTGTCGGAGAGTGAGGACAGGATCAGCCTGTGGAGGGAGAACATATTAAAGGTGTTGGGAAATAACGGGAAGGTCATCACCGATGTTATTCCGGAAGTGGAGCTGATTATTGGGAAGCAGCCGGAGCTTCAGGCGGTTGGTCCGGAGGAGTCCAAAAACAGGTTCAATTTTGTATTTGAGAGATTTACGAGTGTCTTTCCAACGAAGGATCATCCAATTGTCCTTTTTCTGGACGATTTGCAATGGATTGATACCGCCAGTATTCATTTGATGAAAAACATTCTGCTCAGCAGGAATATAAATCATATCCTCATTATTGTATCCTATCGGGACAATGAATTAGATGATTCCCATCCAGTAATGGATTTCTTAAAAGAAGTGGAAAAAAATAATGTTTCGGTGGGCAGGATAACACTGGGTCCGTTGACGGAAAAAGATGTAAAAAATCTCATTACAAACTTCCTGAAGTGTTCGGAAGAACAGGGCACTGAACTGGCCAATTTGGTGCATCAAAAGACCGGCGGCAATCCCTTCTTTGTAAATCAGTTTCTGCACACGCTGTATAATGAAAAGATGATTGTCCTGGATAGTGCTTCGGGCTGGCGGTGGAATACCGGTGAAATCAGCCGGATGCAGATGACGGACAACCTGGTGGACATGATGGCCGCTAAAATTGGAAAACTAATGATGAACACACGAAGGATTTTAAAAATATGCGCCTGTGTCGGCAACCGGTTTGATCTGGAAACTTTGGCCGCCATGCGCGGCACATCAATAGACGAGGCCCTGCATGATTTGACCGAATCGATTAATGAGGGTTTGGTCAGCCCTCTCGGCGATATGTATATCTTTCATCATGACCGGATTCAGGAAGCGGCGTATTCACTGTTAGCCGATAGAGAAAGATCCCAACTTCACTGCCGCATCGGGAAGCTGGCACTGGAAACAGTTACCGGAGATGAACTGCAAAACAAACTGTTCTATGTAGTGGATCAGCTCAACCTAGGCGTCAAGATGATAACAGACTCCAAAGAACGGGAAGAACTAGTCCGTCTCAATCTGGAAGCGGGAATAAAGGCCAAGACATCCGCCGCCTACACGCCGGCATTCAGGTATCTGAAAAGCGGAATTGACCTTTTGGAAGATAATCCCTGGGAGAAGCAATATGATTTAACCGCGGCGCTGTATGTTGAATCCGTGGAAGCGGCTTATCTGATGGGTGATTACGATACGATGAACAAGCTGGCCGAAATTACACTGGATCGGTTGAAAACGACGCTGGAGAAAGTGAAGGTTTTCACATCGCAGATTTATGCCTGCATCGCGCGGGAAGACTATCGTGGAGCAATCGAAGCGGCGTTGCCCAGCTTGAAACCATTCACTGCCAAGCTTGGTGTCAGAGTGCCAAAATTCAAAAAGACCACCCAGATTCATATCGGAATTGAATTATTTCTGTTGTTAAGCAGGATGCTGTGGAAAAAACCGGAGGATCTGCTCAGCCTGCCGAGAGCTACTAATCCGGAAGTCATGGCAGCAGGAAAAATTATGGCGAGCGTGGGACATGCCGCGTTTTACGCCGATCCCAACTTACTTGGTTTAATAATTATCAAAGCACTTCGATTATCATTAAAGTATGGACTTGCACCGGAACATGCTTTTGCGTTCACTGCCTATGGAATAGTTAGGGCAACCATTTTTGATTTTGATGGAGCCATTGAATCCGGAAAGATGGGGCTGAAGCTTATAGATAAGCTCAACGCCAAGGCTTATGAATGCAGAGCAATCTTTGTATATAACGCTCTCGTGAGACATTGGAAATTCCCCACAAAGGACAGCATAGAACCATTTATGGAAGGATACAAAATAGGGATGGAAACAGGCGATCTGGGATTTGCTACCTTCAATCTCTATTTCTCGGAAGTGCATCATATATTTACCGGCATGGAACTCTCCGATCTGAACAAATACATGGAGAGAAATAATAGATTGATAGCCAGAATGAAACAGGGTCATACACTATCGCTGCAGTCAATGACCTGGCAATCAATCCTGAACATATTAGGACAGTGCGATAATCCCGTGGAATTGAAGGGTAGGGCAATAGATGCGGAAAAACTCCTGCCTTTATGGGAAAGTGATGATAACCGCGGCTCTCTTTCCGTTTACTGGTTTGTTAAATTAATACTGTATTCTTTATACAGCGAATATCCGCTGGCTCTTAAGGCTTCCGATCAATTCCGAAAGTATATGGAATCCCAGCAGGGAGTGCTTATCAATAAATATGCCGTTTTGCTGGATACAGTTGCCAGGCTGATGACGTATAAGGATGCTTCTCTGATAACCAAGGTAAAACACCACGTGTTAATGAAAATTAATCTGCTCAAGATGTGGTTATGGTCAAAAGGCGCTCCCATGAATTGTCTGCACATGTATCATTCCATGCGGGCATTGTATGCTTGGGTTATTCATGGAAATCTGGAAAAAGCAGAAAATCTTTTTAAAATGGTAATTCAGCTTTGCCAAAGACATGGAGACTTCGTTGTCGAGGGTATTGCCGACGAAATTATTGCGGGCATATATCGTTCTATCGGAGAGGAAAAAAAGGCCAAACATTACATGGCCGATGCTTATTCCTGTTATTCAAAATGGGGGGCAACCGGTCTGCTGAATAAATTGACCAGGATGTATCCGGACATAGTTCCCTCAACCGAGAGGGTTTCCTCTGATACTACAGATGATACTTCTTCTATGACAGGCAGCAGTGGTTCCCTGGCATCAAAGCTTGATCTTTCTGCTGTTTTGAGGGTCTCCCGAGTCATATCCAGCGAGATTAAACTGGATCGGCTGCTGCAAAAAATCATGCACATGTCCCTTGTCAATGCCGGAGCCCAGCGTGGATATTTGATTCTGGAGTCAGATGATAAACTGACCATAGAGGCCAGTGAAGACGTTGATAAAAATGAGATTCTGGTGATGCAATCAATACCATTGAAAGATTGCTCCGATATCTGTCAGTCCATCGTCAACTATGTCCACCACAGCAAAGAAGATGTAATTTTAGGCAATGCCGTTCAGAATGGCTCATTCACGAACGATCCCTACATAATACGCACGCAGTGCAAATCCGCCCTGTGCACACCCATTATGAGCAAGGGGCAATTATCGGGTATTTTGTATATGGAGAATAATCGAAGTGTTGATACCTTTACTCCTGAGCGTCTGGAAATTCTCAAAAATTTTTCCGCCCAGGCCGCCATATCCATTGAAAATGCCCGGCTCTTTGAATTGGCCACTACCGACGGACTGACCAAACTCTATGTACATCGCTATTTCCATATCCTTCTGGACAGGGAGTTGCAGCAATCTATCCGGCACAACAAAGAATTTGCGCTCGTAATGATGGATATAGATAACTTTAAGGATTTTAATGATACCTACGGCCATCAACTGGGTGATACCGTTCTGAGGAGCGTTGCCCGGACTGTCAGTAATAACCTGCGTACCGATGATATCGCTGCGCGTTATGGAGGGGAAGAATTTGTCATTATTCTACCGAAAACTGATATACAACAGGCCATGATAATTGCTGAGAAAATCCGCGCAAGCGTGGCTGCATTAGAGATTTTTCATAAATCAAAGAAACTGCATGTGACCATCAGCGTGGGAGTTTCGATATTTCCGAAGCACGGAGAAGAAAAAGAATTGCTTATCTATGCGGCGGACAAAGCCCTTTACACTTCAAAACACAGCGGTAAAAACTGCGTGAACATGTTTGAAAATAAGGAAATGTCCTGAAGGTAGAAAGTTTAAATGGAAAAGTTTGCCGCTTATATTCTGCAGGAACAGATTTACGAGACCAGGAATTCGGTTATTTACCGCAAATTAAAGTGCATAGGTCAGGCGTAGCCTAGAACTATTATGAAAGATTCGAAGAGTACATTTAACGGAAGATTGTTTGCTATAAAAAACAGGGCACTGGAATTAATGCTGGATGCCTTTGTGATTTTTGATTCCAGGGGAAAACTTACGTACGCCAATCCGGCCTTTCTGAAAATGATCGATTGCGCTTTTATCGAAGAAATCCAGGGGAAAAAAGCGGGATTTTTTTGTATGTCGGAGGATGACGCTAAATCAATTCGGAAATTGCTTGATAAAAACGGCTGCTGGTCGGGAGAGGTTGTTATCAGAAAAAAGAATGGATCAGAGTTACCGGTTCAGGTTTCCGCAACCCTCATCGCTGATGGAACTGGAAAAACTGCATCTGCTGCTTATTTACTCAAAGACATCACTCAATGGATGCTGGCGGAAAAATCGCTGAAAGCAAGTGAGGAAAGGTACCGCCTTCTGGCGGATAATGTAACTGACGTCATTTTCACCGTGGACATGAACTTTAACTATACGTATGTCAGTCCTTCTTCATACCGTCTTCTCGGATATACTCCTGAGGAAGCGATGTCGATGAAGGTAGCTGATGTGGTCACCCCGGAAACGTTTAATCTTCTCGCAAGTATCTTTGTTGAGGAGATGGAGATAGAGAAGAGACCCAACAGAGATCTGACAAGGTCACGGATTATTGAATATCAGCATATACATAAGAATAAATCAAAAGTATGGGTGGAAACTACTCTTACATTTCTCAGAAATGAGGATAGCATGGCGGTGGGAGTTCTGGGCATTGTCCGCGATATTTCGAAGAGGAAGCAATCGGAAATCGCCCTCGCCGATAGCTTTGAAAAGCTGAGGAAAACCCTTGACGGAACGGTTCAAGCCATATCCTTTGCCGTTGAGACAAGAGACCCCTACACTGCCGGACATCAGCGCAGAGTCGCGGAACTCGCCGTTGCCATAGCCAGTCAGATGGGTGTTGGGGACGACATCCTTCAGGGAATTCGCATTGCCGGGTCTATTCATGACATAGGTAAAGTGGCTATTCCCACCGAATTTTTGACAAAGCCCGGCAACATTATTTCCGATATAGAATATACCGTTATTAAATCACATGCTCATGTAGGCTATGAAATATTGCAGCCAATAGATTTTCCATGGCCTATTGCTCAAATAGTATATCAGCATCATGAGAGGATGGATGGTTCCGGTTATCCTCGTGGTCTTGTCGGCGAAGAGATACTTATTGAGGCTAGAATTCTCGCCGTAGCCGATGTGGTGGAATCAATGGCATCACACCGTCCGTACAGAATTGCGAAGGGCATCAATGAGGCCTTGTTGGAAATTAAGGAAAAAAGGGGCGTGCTCTATGACAGTGATGTCGTTGATGCGTGTCTTGTTGTAATAAATGAAAAAGGATTTGAATTTGTCAGTAAGTCGTCAATGTCCGATTAATACTCCAGCAGATTTTAACGTACTACATGTTATAAAGTCCCGTAATTACATTAAGACCCGCACTGGCAGCCAGGAAAAGAATTTTATCGCCTTTCTTTAGCTTTCCGGCAGTGTATGCATCATGATAAGCAACTGTCAGAGCCGATGAATTAGGATCTCCGTACTTCTCATACAAACATTCTAGGGGATGGCCGCTTAATCCTGCAGCCTGGGCAACCTGTTGCGAAAATCCTTTCCATGGTTGAGTTGAAATAAGCTTTATCTTGGACGGATCCAAGAAGTGGTCCTTGCGGTAAAGCTTAAGAAACTCCGTAATCGTTTCCACTGTAAAGGCGGTAAGACGTTCTGGATAATCAGGTTTGTTTTCGAAATTCATTGTTTTAAAAGAATCTTTTCTGCTTTTGTTAATGTCGAAAAAGGCACTGGCTCCGATGTAATCCGAAGGGGAAGTTTTTGTCTCAATGGACTGAAATCCTTTGTCGGAATTATTTGACCACTCCAGGAGTATAGCCGCGCCTATGGCACTATATGGGAAAAGTTTTGTCTTTGTTTTGGAAGGATGCACATCACTTCCCACAATTAAGGCGCATTCTATTTCACCGTTGGCAAGTAACGCTTCTGCTGCCTGAACTGCGTTTAACACACCGCCGGCACCATTAATGATGTCAAGGGAAAAGGTGTGATAGCGGGTAGCTTCATATGTTAAATGAATTCCCATCCGCTGTTGAATCAGCGGGGCCATCCCGGGTTCCATAATATTATTATCTCTAAATACGCCTACATTGATAATCAGGCTGATGTCTTTCTTTTCTTTGCCGGATCGCTTTATGCAATCTTCTCCTGCCCGTGCGGAAAGTTCGATGATACTATGCGTGTCTTGATCCAAACAGATAGCCGTGGAAGTAATAACAGCTCCCATCCTAAACCTCCAAATCACCCACAGTAAAAGAAAAGTGACCAAAAGCTATACCCGAAGCCAGAGATACTAATAATATTTTATCACCTTTCTTGATCTTCTTTTGCTTCAAACCGTTATAAAGAATCAAAAACATGGTTGTGCTCGCTGTATTGCCGTAATCATAGATACTCATTAGGGTGGGCAAATGCTTTATACCGCTCACTGCACCAAATTCTTTTAAATACAACTTAACCATATTTTCCGAAGTCTGGTGGGTAATGACATAATTGTATCTGCTCAAATTGGTCTTGTATTTTTTAAGGTTGTAGTCGAGGAAGATGGTACCGTAATTGAGGGCATCGTGCATCTCCTTGGGTTTTGTTAACATGCATGGACATCCGGAAATAAGGCTCGGCCTGCCTATGCAGAGATGAGCGTAATCAGCTACAGTCATGAGTTCAATAAAGTCAATGCCTTCGTTGTCATTAGTGGTGGTATCCAGAATGAAGGCTGATCCGGCATCGCCGACGCTAAGGGAACATAATTGATCATCAAAGGTATCCTTGATTTCGCGCAAAGCAGTTTCAGCAATGGGAGTGATAGCCTCGCCGCTGACCACCATACCATTTTTAACTATGCCTGCCCTGATCATACCATAGAGCAAATAAGCTCCAGCCATCATACCCGAACAAGCATTGCTAATGTCGAAATTCCTTGCTTTGTAAGCCCCAAGCCCTTTTTTAATAAATAAGCTGATGGCCGGATCCATGTAATATGTGGCGGGCCTCATGGTGCGTGTTATCGAGGTGTTTATTATAATGTCCAGATCCTGAGCTTGATAACGTGAATTCTTCAGGCAATCATGGGCAGCATTCATGGCGATTGAATAGCTTGTTTCTTCTTCGGAACGCCATCGGCGAGCCTTAATGCCAAAAATTTTTTCAAATTCGATTGTTATGTTCTGCTCGTTTTTCAGACGAGTCATCAGTTCTGCTGTTGTTACCACTTTTTCAGGCACATAAAGTCCCAAGCTCTCCAAACGGCATTTCACGTTAGCCATCTCCTAAAATTAAGCAATTATCATGGATTTTCAGCAAGTTTACGAGTCATTGCTTATTAAGTAATAATTTATAAGAAGTTCGATTATTTATGTCAAGGTATTTTTTAAATTTTTGTCCCCAAAAATATAGTATGGCCCCGATGATTTAAAGGTACGCTATTGCGAAAATGAAACACGAATTATGGCGTTCAGCATTAAATCAAACCTTGTTTTTTTTCAAAGTTCTAATATATATCACCTTATATTTCTAAATGTATACTGGTGAAAAAATCTTACTTTTATAGTTTAAAAATAATATTGAATTAATTTTGTTGATACTAAAAAAACGAACACTACAGAATTTTTATTGTATATCTATTTATTTCTTGGGAGAGTGGAAATGAATTTCTTAAATTTTTACCAAATCTTATTTTTAATTATATTAGGTGCAATAGTTATTTATGCAACAGGCCGTATGTCCTGGCAGGAAGGATGGAAGCAGTTGGAAAAGCCTTCTTTGAAAGGGGATGTACCTTCCATAATTGACAGAGCAAAAAAGATGATTGATCAAGCCAACAGTAAGGAAAAGGTCATTGAGTTAATTAACCTTTATGAGGGCATATTAAAAATTGAGCCGGCAAATCAGGAGGTTTTAACCGAGCTATGCAGTTTTTGTTTCCTCGTTGGATTCGGCTATGCAATTAAAAAAGAAGAGAGAAAGGAGTATTGTCTGAAAACTATTAAGTATAGTGAACAGATTATGTATTTGAATCCGGATTTTAAATCTCTGGTGGATAAAGGGGAAGGGGTATGGGAAGCCTGCAGAGTTCTTTCCGTCAAAGAAATGGAGGCAATGTCGTATTGGTATCTCGCCGGGGGAGCATACTGGAAAGGCTGTTTAGGTGTTCTGGGAAAGATAATTAATATAAATTGGCCAATAAGATTTAAAAGGGTGTTGGCAAGGATGATGGAAATTGAACCTACATGGTTGAACGGATTTCCCTATTATAGTTGGGCGAATTATTACGCGGTGGCGCCGAAGCTTTTAGGCGGCGATATGGAAAAGGCGGAAGAATATTATAAAAAAGCTATTGAGCAGGGACCCAGTATGCTCAATTTTCGAAGGAGCAGGGCCTATTTTTTTCACGCCAAAAGAAAAGACAAGGATTCCTTTAGAAAAGATCTGGAATGGGTTATCTCTCAGGATCCTCATAAGGCAGGGGTCTCACAGTCCTTTTCGTATCCCTCATATCCCTGGAATATATTTCTCCAACGTGATGCAAAGAACGCTTTAGCTAATATTGATAATTATTTTAAATGATTTAATGCTTAGAGTCCGACAGGCCTTTGTATTGCTCCTATGGTACAAGTTTATATTCAATATTTAATTGACAGACAAGACAAAATTTCTTATGTTTTAACAGGGATAAAGGGGGTTTGAAATAGAGAGCGAACAGTCGATATTTTAGGGTTAAAAAATGGGAAAAGAGGTTTTGCCGGAAAGAAGGAAAAAGGAAAGGGTCGTTTTTCAAGAAAGAAGAAAAGAGGAACGACTGAAGGAATATAACGAGATTACCATATCTGTAATTTCTCCGGGTAAAAATATTCCCAAAGGGAAAATCATTTATAATCTCATCGAGGATATCTCTGTGCATGGGGCTAAAATTCGGGGCAATATCCTTTTGCCTGTCGATACCCTTCTCCAAATAGATTTTACATTAGAGACTCTGCAAAAAAGGATAACCGCTATCGGAAAAGTAAAATGGATTAAAGTAATTATTAAGGATAAATTGTGTCATGCCGGTGTGGAATTAGTCGATACACCAAGTGAAGCAGCCCAGATAATAAAGGATTACATCCAGCAGAGGAGAAAAAAGAAAAGTAATTTACCATTTTTAATTCAAGCAAAAATTAACGAACCAAAATCTTAATAAACAAATTTAATCGTTTTTTATCAATATTCAAAAATAAATGTGTATATGTGCGATAAGCGCTGCTGTATGTAGGGTGTTTTCCCAAGTCCTACGATGTTTCAGTATCAAATAAGCATAATTTATTGGCTGACATAAAAAAATAATGACCATGAATCAGAGAAACTATTGAAGGATTGACAATCATCGGCATTTCCGTATATATTGTCGAAAAAGAAATACTTTAAAATACTTTTGGAGGTAATAGCGCATGGCTGAAGAGATAAAGCAGGAGGAGCCGGCTGCCGAAGATAAAGAAAAACAGGAACAGCCCATGACTTTGACGGAGAAGATAGTCACGGCAATCCTGATAGCTTACGTAATATCTCTGATATGGCTGGCAGGGAGTTCGCACTGGTTCGGAATCTGGTAAATCTTATCCTTACAAGGATAGATTTTAGTATGCTCCCATGAGGCGGAAATAGCCGCAAATTCTCCAAGTTAGCCCATTCTTTCGGAAGATTAGCCCATCAATGAATACTATAATAGTACGTCGACTATTATATTGATAATTATAGAAATAATCTCGCACCATTGTATATTTCCATCAATAATCAAGAAGGTTATGTATTTTTATCTTTTAAAAATAAAAAATAGTGCTATAAGTATACCCAAACCGTTGTTATAAATAGAAATTCAGGTACCAGTTGCTAATTATATTAAGGAGTTCATAAAAGAAAAAGGGAGTCTAAAATGTCCACAAATAAATTAAAGAATAAGGCGGGAAAGGAAAATATTTTTGATAAATTCGTTGGTGGCATAGCAGATCTGTTGAGAACTTCTGTTTTGGCAAGCCTAGACGTAGCCTTTCTTGGTGAGGAAATAATTGAGAATTTAGCAAAGAAAATTGCCAAAGAAAACGAACTGTCAACAACCGACGTAAAGAGTTTTATCGAGGACGTCAAGCAAAAAAGTTTAGAAGCAAGAAAAGAGGCTGAGAATCGTGCAAGAAAAGTGTTGGAAAAAGGTTCGCCCAGGACAAAAGAGTCAACATATACCATGTCCCTATCTAAGAAGGAGGAAATCGTTGAAATTGTCCTTGAGGGAGAAGTGACGGAGGATAATATTGGAAAATTGGGGAATAAATTTTTTAATCTCATGCTTACAATTAAGCCCAAGTATTTGATTGTAAATATCCGTGCGTTAAAGAGACCTAATACAATTATTAAAGAGTATAAGAGCACTCAAAAAATTGGTACGGTTTTTCCTATAATTATTGCCGTTGTTGATCATAAGGAGAATGTGGATTTCCAATCGTTTCTGGAAACTACAGCGGAGAATGTTGGAATACCATTAAAATGGTTTGCTAATGTTGGTGCCGCCAGGGTTTGGTTGAGAAGCAAACAGAGACGGATGACGGATCTGACGGAGGACATAACGGTTCCCTTTGTTTAAAAAACATATTTTTGACAGTATTATTCAAAGATACACAAAAATCAGAAAGAAAGGAGTACCCCTATGATGGACTTAAAGCATTCAGTGTCGTTTATGATTATTTTTGCAATAACCATGGTATTCATTGGCTGCGCAAAGCCTCCTGAGGCTGAAAAGTCAGCTGCCATAGCCGCCATGGATGCCGCCGTGTCTTCCGGTGCTGACGAGTATGCAGTTGCCGATATGGGTGCAGCCAAGGCAATTTTAGAAACCGCTGAAAACCAGATGAAAGAAAAAAAGTATAAGGAAGCTAAGCAGGGTTATCTGGCTGCCAAGGCCGCCTTCGATAAGGCAGCTGTTGCCGCGGAAGAAGGCAAAAAGTTAGCTGCTGCAGAGCAGAAGAAGTCTGGTTATGTGGCTGTCTGGACAGCTCAAGAGAAACTTGCGAAGGGTCAGGCAGTCGCCAAAGATTCAACCGGCGCCAAGGCGAGTGCTGTTGAACCTGAATCCATTACCAAAAAAGAAAAAATTGTTAAACCTACTCCAAAAGCGAAAACAGAAACAACAACAGCAGCAGTAAAAGTGCCGGCAACTCAAAATGTAAAAGTTATCGGCAATCGGGACAGCAAAAGATATCACCTTCCTGGAATGAAATACTACAATGCTGTCAAAGCCTATCATCGTGTGGAATTTAATTCCGAAGCTGATGCCATCAAGGCGGGGTATCACAAAGCGCCAAGATAAAATTAATGTTGCTCAGGAATAATTTCAATTTACAATTTTCATTTTTGGCAATTATAATTTTGGTAGTCCCACGGGGACTTGAACCCCGGTTTCCGGCGTGAGAGGCC